>NZ_CP113946.1:0-338133 GCF_029392875.1 Lactobacillus sp. ESL0677
TACTTTGTTTGATATTAATAAATTTTGGCAGCACTTTAATAATGAAATGCGTGAGCATTTTAATGAAGTTGCCTACAATGCTTGGTTCAAAAATACTAAACCACTTTCCTATAATAAGGATACGCATGAATTAAAGATTGCCGTGCAAAACCCGGTAACTAAAGGATATTGGGAAAAGAATTTGGCATCACAACTGATTCAATCAGCATACGGCTATGCCAATATCGAAATTACGCCTGTTTTTCAAATTGAAGGTGAACGCAGCACCGAACGAATTGTCACACCCAAACCGCAAACACAGATTACGCAGCAACGCCAAAGCGAGCACAACCATAATGCGTTCGTGCGTAACCTGAAATTAAATGAAAAATATACTTTCGATAATTTTGTTCAAGGTGAGGGTAACAAGCTAGCTGCAGGTGCCGCTTTAGCAGTTGCCGATAGTCCCGGCAGTTTTTACAATCCGCTGTTTATTTTTGGCGGTGTCGGGCTAGGAAAAACGCACCTAATGCAGGCCATCGGTCACCAAATGCTGGCCGAACGGCCAAATGCCAAAGTCGTTTACATTCAAAGCGAGACTTTCGTTAACGATTTTATCAATTCAATCAAAAATAAGACGCAAGATCAATTTCGCGAAAAATACCGCACTTGCGACTTATTATTAGTTGATGATATTCAGTTTTTTGCCAAAAAAGAGGGCATTCAGGAAGAATTCTTCCATACTTTTGAAACTCTTTATAATGACCAAAAACAAATCGTAATGACAAGTGACCGCTTGCCGACTGAAATTCCAGATTTATCAGAGCGTTTAGTTTCCCGGTTTACTTGGGGCTTGCAGGTTGAAATCACACCACCAGATCTTGAAACGCGGATAGCCATCTTGCGCAAAAAAGCTGAGGCAGAAGATCTAACAATCGACGATAGCACCTTAGATTACATTGCTTCACAGGTCGATACGAATATTAGAGAACTCGAAGGTGCTTTAGTTAAAGTTCAGGCACACGCAACAATTGAGCGCGAAGATATTAACGTCGGCTTAGCTCGCGAAGCTCTTGCAGACCTAAAACTTGTTCAAAAAAATCGTGGTTTACAGATATCCAAAATTCAGGAAGTTGTTGCTAACTATTTTCAAACTTCTACCTATGAATTAAAGGGCAAAAAGCGGGTGCGCCAAATTGTAGTCCCGCGGCAAATAGCCATGTACCTTTCTCGTGAACTAACGGATTCAAGCCTGCCTAAGATTGGCCAGGAGTTTGGCGGCAAGGATCATACCACAGTCATGCATGCCTATGAAAAGATCAGTCGGGCAATCAAAACCGATTCAGACATTAAAACTGCCGTTTTTGATCTTAAGCAAATGCTTGATCGCTAAAAGTTTAAAAAATGTGGACAACTTTTAGTTTTATCCACATTTTTTAAACCGCCCCAATTACGTTATTTTAGGTCTTACATAACTTCTCAACAGAAATCACAAGACCTACTAATACTACTACATAAATTATATAATTAAATAAATAAAACATACCTGAAACAGGAGGCCTTCATGAAATTTACAATTAATAGAAATCTTTTCGTTGATAACCTAAACAACGTCATGCATGCTATTTCTTCGCGTGCAACTATTCCAATTTTAAGCGGCATTAAGCTCAATTTAACAGATGACGAATTAATTTTAACGGGTAGTGACACCGACATTTCAATTGAATTAAAAATTCCAGTTAGTGAAGATTTAACAGTTGAATCAACTGGTGCAATTGTTCTACCTGCTCGCTTTTTTAGTGAAATTATTCGCCGCTTACCCGGAAAAGAATTTTCACTTGAAGTAAAAGAAAGTTTTCAGACACAAATTATTTCTGAAAATAGTGAATTCACAATTAATGGGTTAGATGCAAATAACTATCCAAGATTACCGGAAATTTCTGACGAGTCCTCTTTTGTTATTTCAGGAAAAACTTTCCGCGAAATTATCACTGAAACGCAGTTCGCTGTTGCCACTCAAGAAAGTCGCTTAGTTTTAACAGGTGTCCACTTCACTTTCAGTCCCGACCAAATTCACGCTGTTGCAACTGATTCACACCGGTTATCTAGTCGAGCATTAACTTTAGAAAATGGTCCGCAAACCAAAACTGATTTGATTATTCCGGGAAAAAGTTTACTAGAACTAGCTCGGATTATTGGTGAAACTAATCCGACAGTTCGCGTTTGTCCTGGAGATAGTCAAGTATTATTTGAAATTGGCAACATTCTTTTCTATTCACGACTACTTGAAGGCAGTTATCCAGATACCGAACGTTTAATTCCGACTGAAAACACAACTAGTATCGAATTTGACCTAGTTGAATTATCAAGCGCCCTTGACCGTGCGAGTCTGCTAACACATGCTGGTCGCAATAACGTCGTTGACCTAACTCTTGATGTTGAGGAGCAAACGGCAAAATTATCCGGTGAGTCCGCTGAAATTGGTAACGTTGAAGAAGATGTAAGTTTCAAAAATTTAACTGGTAAGAACTTAAAAATTTCCTTTAATCCTGATTACTTACGTGATGCCTTAAAAGCATCGGTAACTGATTCAGTTATCATGGAATTTACACAGCCGTTAAGACCATTTACGGTTAATCCAGATCAAGCTGACATTGAATTTGTTCAACTGATTACCCCAGTTAGAACTTTCTAAATAAAAAATTATGAACTAAAGGTCATCATCCGATGACCTTTTTTATGTACCTTTTTTGTTAACGGACAAAATAAGCACGTTGCACTGTTTTAATGACCATTTACTATAAAATGTTTCTTCTGCTAAAAACCGTTTATATGGCTTTATATTAGCTTTTTAAGTTGTCTTTTAGCCTTAAAACGAATATACTTAAATATAGGAAACTAGTGCTATGAAGGTGAGTATTATCAAAGAATTTACAGTAAAAGGTGAGTACATTACCTTAAGTCAATTTTTAAAAGAAGAAAGTATTATTTCTTCTGGTGGTCAAGCAAAGTGGTATTTGCAAGATAATCCAGTTTTGCTAAATGGTGTTAAAGAAAATCGCCGTGGTAAGAAGTTACGTTCGGGTGACCGAGTTGAAATTGCCCACGAAGCATATATTTTTCGGTAGGCTTCAATGTATTTGAAGCATTTTGTGGCGCAAAATTACCGTAATTTGCAGCAATTAGACGTTGAGTTTGACCCTAACGTCAATATTTTTATTGGGCAAAATGCGCAAGGTAAGACAAATCTGCTGGAAGCAATTTATTTTTTGGCGTTAACACGTTCACATCGAACTAGTAATGACAAGGAATTGATTGCCTTCAATCAAGAATATGCCAATGTCACCGGTCATATTTATAAAAGTCAACTTGATTTAACTTTACGTGTCTTAATTACTAAAAAGGGTAAAAAGGTTTGGGTTAATCGTGTTGAGCAGGCAAAGTTATCTAAGTACGTAGGGCAATTAAATGCAATCCTGTTTTCACCTGAAGATTTGGACTTAATCAAGGGAGCTCCAGCATTAAGGCGCCGGTTTATGGATCAAGAATTTGGTCAAATTAATTCGGAGTACTTGTATTTTGCTAGTAAGTACCGGCAGGTTTTGCAGCAAAAGAATAATTACCTGAAGCAATTAGCCAAAGGTCAAGCTCACGATCAACTATTTCTTGATGTCTTAGCGGATCAATTAGCTGGAATTGCCGCCGAAGTAATTGTACGCCGATTTAAGTTTCTTAAATACTTGCGTACATACGCACGTGATGCCTATGCACACATTAGCACTGGTGGTGAGGAATTAACGGTAACTTATCGGCCATCTGTTCCTGAAGTGATAGCTGATGATAGTACGGAAGAGATTTATCAAAAACTCTTGGCAAACTTCAAGAAAAATAAGGCTGCAGAAATGCGAAAAGGGACAACTTTATCTGGTCCGCATCGTGATGATATTGAATTTGCCTTGGATGGCAAAGATGCTCATTTTTATGGCTCACAGGGTCAGCAACGGACCATTGCACTGAGCGTTAAACTAGCAGAGATTCAGTTAGTACATCAATTGACTGATGAATATCCTTTGTTATTACTTGATGATGTAATGAGTGAGCTTGACCATAGTCGTCAGAGTGCGCTGCTCAATTATATTCATGGTAAAACGCAAACGTTTATTACAACAACAGATCTTACAGGTATTTCCTGGGAAATAATTAAAAAGCCACAGGTTTATCGAATTAAATCTGGAAAAATTTATTTGGAAAAAGGAGAATTGAATGGCTGATCATAACGAAGAAAAACTTGATCAAATCAAGCAATACGAAAAAGAAGCTGATAAATACAATGCCAGTCAAATTCAGGTTCTAGGTGGACTTGAAGCTGTTCGTAAACGGCCTGGGATGTATATTGGTTCAACCAGTTCTCAAGGCTTACACCACTTGGTTTGGGAAGTAATTGATAATAGTATTGATGAAAGCTTGGCTGGATTTGCAACTAAAATTGAGATAACGGTTAATGCTGATGGCAGTGTAACTGTTCAAGATGATGGTCGGGGAATTCCGGTTGATATTCAAAAGAAAACTGGTCGGCCAGCTTTAGAAACTGTTTTTACTGTTTTACATGCTGGTGGTAAATTTGGCGGTGGCGGTTATAAAGTTTCTGGTGGACTTCATGGTGTTGGCGCCTCGGTAGTTAATGCCTTGTCAACTGAGCTTGATGTTACTACGATGCGTGATGGTAAGAAGTACTACATCGATTTCAATCGTGGCCGTGTTAAGACAGAAATGAAATTGTCTGGTACTGTACCTTTGACTGAACATGGAACCGTAGTTCATTTTTATCCAGATCCAGATATTTTTACTGAAACCACCGATTTTGATGACAAAGTTTTGAAAAACCGCATTCGCGAATTAGCTTTCTTGAATAAGGGTTTGAAGCTAACTTTTACGGACAAACGTAAAGAAACCGCTGAAACTGATGTCTATCACTATGAAGGCGGAATTAAGGAATATGTTGCCTTTTTGAATCATGGTACAGAAGTTTTGTTTGATGAGCCTATTTATGTTGAAGGAGACTATAACGAAATTAATGTTGAAGTATCTTTGCAATATACAAATGGCTACAAAACAACGTTAATGACCTTCGCCAATAATATTCACACTTATGAAGGCGGGATGCATGAAGCTGGCTTCAAGACTGCGTTAACGCGAGTTGTAAATGACTATGCACATAAAGCAAAAATTCTGAAGGATAAGGACGATAACCTTTCTGGTGAAGATATTCGTGAAGGAATGACAGCAGTTGTTTCTGTTAAACATCCGAATCCACAATTTGAAGGACAGACGAAAACTAAATTAGGAAATTCTGATGCCAGAACTGCAGTTGATAAGGCCTTTTCAGAGACTTTTACCAACTTTTTGATGGAGAATCCGCAAGTTGGTCGCAAAATCGTTGAAAAAGCACAGCTGGCTGAACGAGCTAGAACTGCTGCTAAACGTGCTCGTGAAGTAACGAGAAAAAAATCAGGACTTGAGATTGCTAACTTACCAGGTAAACTGGCTGATAATACCAGTAACGATCCAAGTATCTCAGAATTATTTATTGTTGAGGGTAACTCGGCCGGCGGTTCCGCTAAGCAAGGCCGTTCTCGTTTAACGCAGGCAATTTTACCGATTCGTGGGAAAATTTTGAACGTTGAAAAAGCATCAATGGACAGAATTTTAGCTAATCAAGAAATTCGGTCATTGTTTACTGCCTTGGGAACTGGATTTGGTGCAGACTTTAATGTTTCAAAAGCTCGCTACCACAAGTTAATTATTATGACGGATGCCGATGTCGATGGCGCCCATATTCGGACATTGCTATTGACGCTCTTTTACAACTATATGCGGCCAATGATTGAAAAGGGATATGTTTATATCGCACGTCCACCTCTATATCAAGTTCGTCAAGGTAAAGTTGTTAAGTATCTTGATACTGATGAGGAGCTGCATGATTATTTAGGTGCATTGCAGCCAAGTCCTAAGCCACTTGTTCAACGCTATAAGGGACTAGGGGAAATGGATCCTGAGCAATTGTGGGAAACAACGATGAATCCTGAAAACCGCCGCCTTGATCGCGTTAGTCCAGAATATGCTAAGAATGCTGATGAGGTCTTTGAATTATTGATGGGTAATGAAGTTGCGCCGCGGCGAAAGTTCATTGAAACTAACGCAAAATACGTTGAAAACTTGGATGCTTAGGAGGTTTTAAATGGATAACGACAATCAAGGTCAAGATCACAGAATTAGAAATGTTGATCTGACTAGTGTAATGAGCAGTTCCTTTTTGGATTATGCGATGTCAGTTATTGTTGCTCGGGCTTTGCCTGATGTGCGTGATGGTTTAAAGCCTGTCCAAAGGCGAATTCTTTACGGAATGAGTGAGTTAGGAGTTACTCCTGATAAGCCTTATAAGAAGTCTGCCAGAATCGTTGGGGAAGTTATGGGGAAATTCCACCCTCATGGTGACTCTTCGATTTATTTGGCAATGGCGCATATGGCTCAAGACTTTAGTTATCGCTATATGCTAGTTGATGGTCACGGTAACTTTGGTTCTGTTGATGGCGATGAGCCTGCCGCAATGCGTTATACTGAGGCGCGAATGAGTAAAATCGCCGTTGAGATGTTACGTGACATTAATAAAAATACGGTTGATTGGCAACGTAACTATGATGATTCTGAAAATGAACCAGTAGTTTTACCGGCACGGATTCCGAACCTGTTAGTTAATGGGACAAGTGGGATTGCCGTTGGCATGACAACTAATATTCCACCACATAATTTGGCTGAAGTTATCAGCGGCTTGCATATGCTGATGAATAATCCGGATGTCACCACTAAAGACTTAATGAAGGCAATTCCGGGCCCCGATTTTCCGACTGGCGGCATCATCATGGGCCGCGGCGGTATTTATCGGGCATACGAAAGTGGGCGCGGTAATATTGTTGTGCGGGCCAAGACTAATATTGAGACTGAAAAAAGTGGTCGGGAACGCATTGTTGTTACTGAACTGCCATATTTGGTTAACAAGGCCGAATTAGTTAAGAAAATTGCTGATTTGGCACGCTCTAAGACAATTGATGGTATTACCGGTGTTCGTGATGAATCTGACCAGACAGGGATGCGGATGACAATTGATATTCGTCGTGATGCAAGTGCCAGTGTTGTTTTGAATAATTTATTTAAATTAACGCAAATGCAGGCTAACTTCGGGATGAACATGGTTGCTATTGTTGATGGTGCACCACATTTCTTGAGTATCAAGCAGATGTTGTCGTATTACTTGGAGCATCAAGAGGACGTTGTTACACGTAGAACAAAATTTGAGCTGGCCAAGGCTGAAGCAAGAGCCCACATTCTTGAAGGTTTGAAGATTGCTTTGGATCACATTGACGAAATCGTTCATATTATTCGTCAAAGTAACTCCAGTGATATTGCTAAAGCTGCCTTAATCAGCCGCTTCGGATTGGATGATAAGCAGTCACAAGCTATTTTGGATATGCGGCTTGTTCGCTTAACAGGTTTGGAACGTGACAAGGTTGAGGCTGAATATAAGGATTTGCAAGAAAAAATTGCGGATTACAAGGATATTTTGGCAAAACCTGAACGGATCAACGAGATTATTTACAATGAATTGCTCGATATTCAAAAGCGCTTTGGTGATAAGCGGCGGACTGAAATTGGTGCTAGTGAAGTTGTCTCAATTGAAGACGAAGATTTAATTGAAAAGCAAGATGTTTTGTT
Source organism: Lactobacillus sp. ESL0677 (assembly GCF_029392875.1). Taxonomy (NCBI): domain Bacteria; kingdom Bacillati; phylum Bacillota; class Bacilli; order Lactobacillales; family Lactobacillaceae; genus Lactobacillus; species Lactobacillus sp. ESL0677. The sequence goes on from NZ_CP113946.1 coordinate 7,750, forward strand.
AACCCTGACCCATAGTGGCTATATCAAGCGGATGCTAATTAATGAATTTAAGACGCAAAACCGTGGTGGTAAAGGTATTAAGGGCATGGGCGTGAAGTCAGGCGACTTCATTGAAAAGCTGATCTATTCAAGTACACACGATTTGCTGTTGTTCTTTACTAACAAGGGTAAAATCTATTCCAAGAAGGCATACGAAATCCCGGAATTTAGTCGGACTGCTCGGGGGTTACCAATTGTTAACCTGTTGCAGCTTGAAAAAGGCGAGAAGATTCAGACAATTATTAATATTCCTGAAAATGCTAACGATCAATACCTGTTCTTTATCACGAAGATGGGGACGGTTAAGCGTACACTTGTCAATGAATTTGCGAATATTAGAAACAGCGGCCTGATTGCGCTGACGTTGCGTGATGGCGACGAATTAACTAATGTTCTAACTACTGATGGCAACAAAGATATTATGATTGGCACGCACCTTGGCTATGCTGTTCGCTTTAATGAGCAGACTGTGCGGGCAATGGGTCGAACTGCTGCCGGTGTTCGCGGGATTAACTTGCGCGATGGCGATTATGTTGTTGGCTCAGGTGTCATTGAAGATAGTGATGAAGTCCTAGTAATTTCTGAGAAGGGTTATGGTAAACGGACTTCTGCTGCTGAATATCCAGTCAAGGGCCGTGGTGGTAAAGGAATTAAAACCGCCAATATTACTGAGAAGAATGGCCCGCTATCTGGTGTGACAGTTGTTGATGGTACCCAAGACATTATGGTGATTACTAGCGATGGCATCATGATTCGCTTCAAGATTGCGGATGTTTCGCAGACTAGCCGCAGCACCTTGGGTGTACGGTTGATTAAAGTAGGCGACAACAGTAAGGTTGCTAGCTTAACGGTTGTTCCTGCCGAGGAAGACCAAGAAGTAGCGGCTGATTCTGAGACTGAAGAAGAATAAAAGTAATTTAAATTTAAAAATTATCGGACTTTTAAGCGTATCTATTAGTTGGGAAAATAAAATTCTCTTAGGATCACGTGAATATAGTTTGGTAATTTTTTTGGTTATGTGCTAGAATTAGAGATTGCGAGTAATAAAATTGATTACTCCTTGTTCTTGATTTTAGCAAGAACCATTTAGACCAAAAGGAGGTGCACTAGAATGACAACTACTAAGTACGAAATAACTTACATTATTAAACCTGATATTGATGAAGAATCAAAGAAGGCACTTGTTGAAAACTACGATAAAGTTATCGCAGACAACGGTGGTACAATGGTTGAATCTAAAGACTGGGAAAAGCGTCATTTTGCATATGAAATCGAGAAGTATCGTGAAGGTACTTACCATATCATGACTTTCACTGCTGATAACGCAGACGCAGTTAACGAATTTGACCGTTTGTCAAAAATTGACAACGCAATTTTACGTTCAATGACTGTTAAGTTAGACAAATAATATTACGTTATCGTGATCGTGATTTAGGAAAGGAAGGACCTTGGAGTATGATTAATCGAGTTGTACTTGTTGGCCGTTTAACACGTGATCCTGAATTACGTACTACTGGGAGTGGAATCTCGGTTGCTACGTTTACTCTTGCTGTTGACCGTCAGTATACTAACGCTCAAGGTGAGAGAGGTGCGGATTTTATTAGCTGTGTCATTTGGCGCAAATCAGCAGAAAATTTCTGTAATTTTACGTCTAAAGGATCATTGGTTGGTATTGACGGCCGGATTCAAACCAGAACTTACGATAATAAAGACGGGCAAAGAGTATATGTAACAGAGGTTGTTGTTGACAACTTTGCATTACTTGAGTCACGCAAAGACCGTGAATCCCGCAGTCAAAATGGTGGTTACACACCAAATAATAATGGGAATTTCAATGGCAACTTTGGTAATCCAAATGCCAATAATTCTCAAAATATGGGACCATCTAATCAGAATAACCAAAATAATAATCAATCAAGTATGCCAAAGGATCCGTTTGCTGGGTCTGGGGATACCATTGATATTTCTGATGACGATCTTCCATTCTAAACTTATAGAAAGGACCTAGGATATGGCTCAACAAAGAAGAGGCGGCCATCGTCGTCGTAAGGTTGACTTCATCGCAGCCAACCATATTGATTACGTTGACTACAAGGACGTTGATCTGTTGAAACGTTTTATCTCAGAAAGAGGTAAAATCTTACCACGTCGTGTCACTGGCACTAGCGCTAAGAATCAACGTAAGGTAGCTAAGGCAATCGAAAGAGCTCGCATTATGGGCTTGTTGCCATTCGTTACTGAAGACTAATCAGTTGAATAAAAATAAAAATGCGGGAAGTTATTTTCCGCATTTTTTGTACGCTATTTTAAGCTGGATATTAGGGAGTTTCTTATCAGTTGAATCCAAGGTATAATAATAGTGATGTATTTTACATTAATTTAGGAAGGATCTCGCATGAAAGATTTTTTTCGTAATGGATTTCCTGCTTTTATCAAGGATTCACGGTTGACAGCTTCGGTAATTATTATTTTGGCGCTGTCTCTTTTGGGAAGTATTGTTGCCATGATTATGAATCCGTTGTTTGGGTTGGCAATGGTACTCATTTTTATTCTTACTGTTGCCTTTACGGTCTATGGAGCGTATGTTTTGGCAGGTAATGCCAATAATTTTGCGGTTAGTCTGTCTTATCGCATTAAGCGTAGCGAACAAGAGGCAATGATTAAGATGCCGCTGGGGATTTTGCTCTACGATGAGGACAGACAGATTCAGTGGGTCAATCCATATTTGCAGCTTTATCTGAAGGACGATGACTTAATCGGGCGAACCATTGAGGCAGTTGATCCAGATTTAAATAAGTTAATTGATGAGTCGCTGGCGGCAAAGACTGCTGAGAATCAAACGGTAAATTGGGATAATCATCAATTTGAGATGGTTGTTCAAGATAATTTAGGCGTGATTTATTTGCTTGATATCACGCGCTATGCCCAGATCGAAGAAAAATACAATGATGAGTTACTGGCGATTGGGCAAATTTTCATTGATAATTATGATGAGCTAAGCGAAGCAATGCATGATCAGGAATTGACCAGCATGAGTTCGTATGTGCAAAATACCTTGAGCGACTATGCTAAAAATTTTAATGCTTATCTTAAGCGAATTGATGAGGATCACTTTTTATTATTGGTGCATATGCAGGATTTGGCTAAAATGGAAGATGATAAGTTTTCTGTTTTGGATAAAATCCGTCAAGAAACCAGTCGGAATAATACCCCGTTAACATTATCAATTGGGATTGCCTTTGGCAGCAGTTCAATTACGGAATTAGCTGATCAAGCGCAATCTAATCTTGATTTGGCCTTGGGCCGCGGAGGCGATCAAGTTGTCTTGTGTCAACCGGGTAAGGATGCCCGCTTTTATGGCGGGAAGTCGAACCCGATGGAGAAGCGGACACGAGTCCGAGCACGGATGGTTTCACAGGCAATTAGTGAGTTGTTCAAGGAAGCTGACCGCGTATTTGTTGTTGGTCATGCCAATCCGGATATGGATTCAGTCGGTAGTGGTATCGGTGTTGCTAAAATTGCTCGGCTGCATGACGTTAAGGCTAATTTTGTTCTGGATGTTAATAAGACCAACTACGATGTTGGCCGATTAATCGTCAAGATGCAGCAGGCAAAAGAAGATGTGGATCTGTTCATTGCGCCTAAAGACGCTCTGGAAAAGGTAACAGACAAATCAATGCTGGTCATGGTGGATCATTCTAAGTACTCAATTACTTATTCTAAGGAATTGTATGATCGGTTGAAGAATCGAATTATCGTAATTGACCACCACCGTCGCGGCGAGGAGTTCCCTGAAAATCCGATGTTAACGTATGTTGAGCCGTATGCGTCATCTGCGTGTGAGCTGGTGACAGAAATGATTGAGTACCAGCAGCCAAGTTCTGGCAAGCGTGTTCTAACCGACTTAGAAGCAACGGCAATGCTTGCCGGAATTACTGTTGACTCCAAAGAATTTTCATTAAGAACAGGAACTAGAACCTTTGATGCGGCGAGTTATTTGCGCTCAATTGGCGCCAGTTCAACTGGGGTCAGCGAGCTGCTCAAGGAAGATATTGATAGCTTCTTGGAGCGTACAAGTTTAGTTGCCAGCTTAAAGATTATCAACTCTAATATGGCTGTCATGTGTGGCCCAGAGAAAAAAATTATTGATCCCATTGTAACGGCACAGGCAGCTGATACAGCACTTGATCTGGAAAACGTTGAAGCTAGTTTTGCGATTACGCGGCGTGACAAGGATACTGTTGGGATTTCTGCACGCTCGATGGGCAATATTAACGTTCAAGTGATTATGGAAAAGCTTGGCGGCGGTGGTCATTTGTCCAATGCGGCGACGCAAATTAAGGGGGTAACTGTTGAAGAAGCCCTTGCAAAATTGACGACGGCGGTTGATACTTATGAGAAAGAAAACGAATAAAGGAGATTTCAAATGAAGGTTATTTTTACTCAAGACGTAAGAGGCCGTGGTAAACGCGGTGAAGTTAAGAATGTTCCTGACGGCTATGCCCAAAACTTTTTGATAAAACGCGGCTTAGCTAAGGCTGCCACTAAAGCTAATATGCACACGTTGGAACGAGTTGCTGCTAACGAGCAAGCTGCCTATGAAGCCGATAAAGCTGAAGCCGAAAAGGTTAAGGCAGAACTTGAAAAAGATGAAACGGTTGTTAACTTTAAGTCAAAGGCTGGAACGGATGCCCGGTTATTTGGTTCCATTTCAGGTAAAAAAATTGTCGAGGGCTTGGAAAAGCAATTTGGTATTAAAATCGATAAGCGTAAATTAAACCTGCCTGAGCCGATTAAGTCTTTAGGCTACACGAATGTACCTGTTAAGTTGTTTAAGGGCGTAGAAGCTAAAATTCGCGTTCATATCACCGAGCAAGATTAGTGCCCGGTCTAGATTTTAATAAAAAAGTGGTCATAACTAATGGATAATATTGTTTCGCAACAAATACCGCATGATGATGAGGCGGAACAAGCAGTTTTAGGGGCAATTTTTATTGATCCAGAGGCAATTGCGGATGCAAGTGCCATATTGCAGCCTGCTGACTTTTATAAGCGGGCAAACCAGCTGGTTTTCCAGGCGATGTTAGACTTGTCGGATCGTGAGGATGCAATTGACCCATTAACGCTGCAGGATGAATTAACTAAAAAGAAGCAGCTGGAAGATATTGGCGGGATTGCATATGTTTCGGAATTGGCGTTAGCAACGCCGACCGCAGCTCATGTTACTTATTATGCCAAGATTGTTCACCGCAAAGCGCTGCTTCGGCGGTTAATTTCTGCTAGTCAAAAGATTATTACAACCGCTATCCAAGATTCTGATGATGTGACCGACATTTTGGATAATGCCGAGAGCGAGATTATGAATGTCTCCTCGGAAAACAGTGTGAGTGGCTTTCGCGGAATTAAGGAGATTGTTAATTCAACGATTGAAGAGATTAATAATATTCCCGAAGATGGCAACATGGTCACGGGATTGCCGACAGGTTTTGCTGAGCTTGATAAAATGACAACGGGATTTCACGATGATGAATTGATTATTGTTGCGGCACGTCCCGGTGTCGGGAAAACGTCCTTTGCACTGAATGTTGCCCAGCACGTTGGCTTGCATACTGATAAATCTGTCGCCATGTTTTCCCTGGAAATGAGTGGTGAGCAGCTGGTTCAAAGGATGTTAGCATCTGAAGGACTGATTAATTCCCAGCATTTGCGGACAGGTCAGCTTGACGAAGAAGAATGGCGTAAGCTGATTGTAGCCTCGGGGTCACTGGCGACGGCTAATGTCTATATTGATGATACGCCGGGAATTAAAATGAGTGAAATTCGGGCACAAGCGCGGCGTTTAGCTAAGGAAAAGGGCAATCTGGGATTAATTGTGATCGATTATCTGCAGTTAATTGAGGGTCCCCGCAGTGAATCGCGCCAGCAAGAAGTTTCGGCAATTTCACGGCAGTTAAAGAAGCTAGCTAAGGAATTGCATGTGCCTGTAATTGCCTTGTCGCAGTTGTCACGGTCAGTTGAACAGCGGCAGGATAAGCGTCCGGTACTGTCAGATATTCGGGAATCTGGGTCAATTGAGCAGGATGCCGATATCGTTTCGTTCTTATATCGGGATGATTATTATCGTGATGAACAAGATGACGATGATCATAATCAGGGCGAAGTCGAAGCAGAAGATGATAATGGCGAGGTTGAGGTCATTATTGAAAAGAACCGGTCAGGTAGCCGGGGAACGATTAAGCTCATGTTTTCTAAGCCGTATAACCGTTTTTCTAATCTCGACTATAGTCACGATCAGCCAAATGAATAAAAATAATTTAAGTCATGGAATTTAGATAATTAATTTCATGACTTTTATTGATTGATCAACTTTTGCTAAAAATCAAGGCCTTTTAAATGACATTATTTGGCTATCATTGTACTATGAAAGTATGGTTGTAAGATAAACTTAGAAAGGACTTGAAATTATGGCTAAAAAAGATTTTAAAGATAAAATTGCTGGTAAAGCAAAAGAGGTTGAGGGTAAAGCTCAACAAGCCGCTGGTGATGTTAAGAATAAGGCAGCTAAGGCTGCAGATGATGCCAAAGATAAGTTCGATGACGTCAAGAACAAGATTAAAAAACAATAATTGCTAATAAAAGAGCTCAGAAAGTTAATTATTTCTGAGCTCTTTTTGTTACACATGAAACAGTGCAAAACTAGTGTAATTTTTGTTCAACATCCGGTGGTAATTTTAAGTCGGGATGTTTAGAATCATAGAATTCGTAAAAGATAGGACCTTTATTTGAATCGTTGCTCTTAGGATAAAGTTCGTAATTGTTAACCTTCAACGGCAAAGTCATGTTGTTTTTGTAAGAATCCCAAATGTTGCTAAAGATTTGGACAATCAGTTTACGTTCGACGGGCTCAAGTGACATTAAAATTCGCCCGAAGCGATAAGTTCCCAGTAGTTTGTTGTGAGTTAATTGGTGCAGCTCATTGATATCGGCATTTTCAAAAGCCTCGAACAATGCAGAAAACGATTCACCACGGTCAGATTTTGGGATCGAACGGTTAAAGGTAATTAAAGCATGACGAATGACGCGACTGCCAGCTGTTAGACCGTCGGCAAGTGTGAAACTGTCGCGGCCAACTGACCAGCGCCGTGGGTCATGCTGGTTGCGCATGGCGGCATTGCTCTTAACAACTAATGTATGCTCAGGATGATCCAACATGGCGCCAAAAATTGAGGCTTGAGGGATGTAAGTTTTCATCTTGGACATTGTCCGAACAAAGCCGGGACTGGTGTAGACTTTACGGAAGAAGCCGAGACCATCAAAGCTCAATGCCTTAATGATTCGGTCTTGAATTTCTGGTTTGACAGCACTTAAGGCATACTGGGCAAAGTTGCCGCCCTTGGAATGCCCGACAAGATAGATGCGTTGGTCAGGAAATTTCTGGGCAATATCTTCAAGATATTCAGCTGCCACGTTCTGTCCGTAAATTTCTGGCAGATAATTCATTCGCATATCCTCGTTCCAGCCAATCATTGAGCCATCGGTGCCGCGATAAGCAATAACTATCATCTGCGGATTGATGGCAAAAGTGGCAGCGGTAAATTGTAACGGATGTGGTTCTTTTTCTAAACGATCAGTCCAATCGAGGATTTTCATGTTGCCAATGCGTGGACTTTCTGGCAATAATAGCACCTCAGCACCAGTTTCAGAGTGCATTTGGTGCTGAAAAGATGGTAGTTGTTGCAATTGCTGTGCAACGTCACCCAAGGTGTGCCCCACAGCCGAGATATCAGCGGGGAGGTAAACAATTGATGAAAGCAGCGCCGCATCAACACTGTTAAAAGGCTTCTCTTTGAATGAAAGATCACCGCGCCAACGTAAGTAATCGAGTGAACCAGCCATAAAATTCTTCCTTTCTGATTAGGTAATAATTACTATTGTAGTTAATTTGACTTGTAAATACCAACTTAGCAGTATAAAAAAAGCAATAGTTAAACTATTGCTTACAACTTTATTTACCCATGCTCGTGTAACTAATCCGCTTGATGTCAGGATACTTACGCAGAGACATGATAATATCATTTTCATCAATGTTATTATTAATAATCCCGTCAACAAAAAAGATAATTCGTTCATCATTAACGTACAAAATTTTAACAGAAACATTTTGGACATGGCTGGCCTTTAGCTCATCCTCAATTGTCTCCAAAATATGGTGCTTGTTGACGGCTTCAATCTGAATATTGAAGCGAATGTGCATGATGATTTTATCAATCAAGCTATCATCATGGAATAGCATTTGGATAAGAAAGAGAAAGGCGGTTAGGGCAATCCCTAAGAAATACAGGCCAGACCCGATTGCCATCCCAATTGCGGCAGTTGCCCAAATTCCGGCAGCGGTTGTCAGACCGGAAACCTGTTGCTTTTTAATTAAAATCGTCCCGGCACCAATAAAGGAAATCCCAGAAACAATCTGGGCCGCGATTCTTGACGGGTCGACCGCTACGTCGTTAAGTCTTAATAAATCGTAAAATCCATATTTGGAAATAATCATAAATAATGCTGACGAAAAAGCGACGACAATGTGGGTTCTGACCCCAGCGCTCTTTCGTTGAATTGCTCGTTCGTAACCGATTAATGCTCCGCAAAACGAGGCCACAATGACCCGCACTAGCCATGGCAGCTGCGAATTAATCGGTGTTAAGTTAGCCATCATATCACTCCGTTCATAAATTATATTTAATAATTATACTCTATCCTTTACGTTGTGAGAATAAAGATCAAAAGATAGTTATAACAAAAATTTAGAAAAAGTCAAAAAATACTTGCGTAATTGTTACGAATATGGTTTAATTAATATCGTTGTCAAGTAAGGCAATGCTGACTTAGCTCAGTTGGCAGAGCACGTCATTAGTAATGATGAGGTCGGAGGTTCGAATCCTCTAGTCAGCATAGAAGTTAATAGACTTAAGTAAAGATAATCTTAACTAGTTTAGTTAGGGTTATTTTTTGTTGATGAAAACCTATGTGCATGTTTATGAAGATAGAAATATTGAAATTTTCAGTTTTAGTTATAAATGAAAGTTAAAGTAACAAAGTAAAGTTAGCGTAAAGTATTTGTGGGGAAAATAAAAAATAGAAGAGAACCTTCTGCTAAAATGTAGTTTGAACAAAATTTACATTCAGAAAGGTTTTCTTCTATATGACTAGTTTACTACAAGATTTACAGCTTTTGTTAGATAATTTAACTACTGATACTAATAAGTTGCTGGACTGTCAGCTTACTTTCGATGATGTCTTAGAAACATTCATGCAGGAATTGCGCCATTGGGGTTTAAAGCTAATTGGTTCTTATTTTGAGCAGCTTGATGCTAGTTATAAGCAGTTGCCTAGTCGCAAAAAGCAGTATGAAGTTAAAGCCATGCGTACATGTATTAAGCAGACTTTGTATGGGCAATTAACTTTTAAGCGTACTTATTACCAAGATAAACAAGACCAACATTATTTCTTTTGGCTTGATCAAGCCTTAGCTTTCACCAAGTATAGCCGGATGACCTTAGGCTTTAAGGCGGCTGTTTTAGAAAACGTAGCTAAATATCATTATCAGGAAGCCATTGATCTGCTTAAGTACAGTGAAATCCATTCTAAAACAACGGTCATGAATATTGTTCATCGTGAAGGTCAGCTATTGCCTAATCAACCTGATCAGGTGCAAGCACGAAATAAGCAAATTGTTTACTTAGAAGCTGATGAAGATCATGTCGCCTTTCAAGACGGCAGTAATCATTTTATGAAGTTGGTGTACTTACACGAAGGTTATGATGACAGTCAAAAACGCCATCACTTAATTCAGCCCAAATATTTTACTGGTACTTATGCTGGTATGGCCAATGAACAGCTGTGGGACGAGGTGCTATGTTATTTAGAAGCCAATTATCCCCAGGCTAAGCAGTTTTATCTTGCTGGTGATGGTGCGCCTTGGATTAAGGCGGGCGCTAAATATCTACCTAACTGTAAGTTTGTCTTGGATCGCTTTCATTTGTTAAAGTATTGCCGTCAAGCCGCTGTTAATACTAAGGCAGCTGCTGCTTATCGCTTATATCATTGGGCTTTAACCGGTCAGCGGGACAAAGTAGAATTATACTTTGAAACTCGCTTTAGTGATCCCGACTTAACATCAACGCAAATTGCCGCTCTTAACCAAGCTAAAACTTATCTATTAGGTAATTGGCAGGCAATTTTAAATACGCAAGAAGCAGCTTATCAGCGTTGCACCGCTGAAGGCCACATCAGTCATTATTTGTCAGAGCGGCTGAGTTCAAGACCAATGGGCTGGAGTAAGGTAGGAGCTGAAAGTGTAGCCAGAAGCATTATCTTCCAGTTAAATGGCGGCGATATTAGCCAATATTTGCTTAACGAGCAACGAAAAGCTGCTAAAGAGCAAAGAATTAGACAAGTAGACCATCGTTTTAAGGCAAAGAACAGACCGTATTATGAGCATTTTCAAGCAGACTTTGGCGAAACGGCCAAGACACATTATTGGAATCAAGGGATCATTAATGGTGGGCAGATATTTGATTTACCCGAGCAAATAATTTAAAAGCGAAAACTACAAATAGCAGCAGGTAAAGGCTTAAAGTTTATTACCCACAAAAAGTTGACACTAACCAAAGTAAATTTAACAATTGATTTTTTAATTGAAATTGTTTATCATGATATTAAGAACAGGTAACTAGAGTATCTGTTAGATGTTGATCTAAGCTAGGTGGGCTAGACTTAATTGCACTTACTTAGGGAATCTTAATAGGGTTGTGTGTGAACACCTCAAGCTAACAATAAAACACTCTTTATGGAAATATTTTATAAACTCTTAACTCTTTCGGGTTAAGAGTTTTTTTCTGAAAGATGAAATAATAATGGCTTTAGATTTATTAAGAAAAGTTGCCGTAGAATATAACAAATTAATTGGCAAAGAAATTGAATTTACACTAGGTCATAAAAACAGAAAAAGCGTAGTAACAGTTATGTTTACACCAAGTGATTTTCATCATTTGGCAGGGTTACATAAGTTAACTGATATTCAGGCTGTATATAAGCAATCTGCAGAAATTGTGTTTAACAAGATTGTTGCAGGAGAAATATGTCTTGGCGATATTAATAGGTCTGTATATTTTGCTAAAATTGAAGAACGCTTAGAAATTTTAAGTCAAATTAATGATATTTTTACTAGAGGAAATCTTGTCTTTAAATATATATGTATGGAAATTAAAAGCAAAATTACTTGGAAATATCTTCTGAAGTTCAAAATGAATGAGAAAGATACCGGATATTTATTTTTAGATGAATGTCGTAGGGAACCAAATAAATATATCTGTGTAACAGATTTTAAAAAAGAAAAGTTTTGTTATGAGCGTGGTCAAATGAAGCTAAAATTGTTACAAACAAAATTAATTAATGGTGAAGATGAACAGGTCATTTACTTAAGTAATTCATATATCAAAAAATAAATTTTTGTAAATTGAATAATAATTATTGATTAGCAGACTTAGGTCTGTTTTTTTATAACTAAAAAGTGAGATAAAAATATAGAAAAACGATATAATTATGTTCATATATAAGTTTATGGCTTGTTGTTGATATAAAGGTGAATTATGAAAAGTATTGAAGCTAAATTATCAGATGTAAATAGTGCTTGGTCGATAGTCTGGTTCTTTTGTGTTTTGGTAATATCCTATGCAGTTATTTCAGTTGGTTGCCAATTAATCTATTTAGGTATTTCTAAGTTAACTGGAATAGGTGATAAATATGTCGAACTAATAGAGCTGGCAATCTATATTTTTTCTATTGCTGCCTTGTTATTACTTAATAAAAAAATTATGAAGTCAACTTTTTTTTAGCAATTGGCATTTTTCATTAGATGCTTGGCTTGTTGCGGTTTTATTTATAATTGCTGCTATGTAGTATTGGACTACGTTTAATTTTAAAATTAATGTAGATAGTTTAACAGAAATAGTAATGGATCTTGGAGCTGGAACTTTTGAAGAAATTTGGTTTAGAGGAATATTGCTATATGCTCTAGTTAGAATTTTAAAAAATCATAAGTACGGAATTTTGCTTGCTTTAATTATAATTGCGGTTGTTTTCGGTTCTGTTCATTTGCTTAATAGTGGTGTGTCAACAAAGGAACTTATGCTAAACGCATTGTCGGCAGGTGCTGGAGGTTTATTGCTAGGTTCTGTTTATTTAAAATCAAAGAATCTTGTTTTACCGATGTTTTTATACTTCATTCAAGATTTTAGTTTAGCTTTCTTTAAGCCAACATTTATTAATCAAACAACCTTCACTGTGACTATTTTGCAAGTTGTTTTATATTTAATTGCTGCACTAATTTTGATAAGAAATATTGAACCGCAAAAATGGTTAGATAGTGAAGTAATTTAATTAAGTGCCACACAATTGTTTTTTTGTTTGTAAAAGCAATTTTGACATAAAAAATGGCACATAATTTAAAACTATATGTCAAAAAATCTTTGGGACCAGAAGAAAAGCTGACATAGCAGGCTTTAAGTCTGCTTTTTTATGTGTCAAGACAAGTTTTAAAGTGCAATTATTTTTCGTGTTTGTCGATATAATCGAGCAAAGCAATAATAGCATTCATGTGGGTACCTGACTAATCCTTTCCACCGAATTCTAAGAGTTATAGTTGTTGCACCATAAGCACCACATCATCAATCTAGAAATTAATCATCGCTATCTAACTTCTACTCATGTTCGCTAATATTATGGCAAAGATAGGGTTAAAGAAATAGATATTACGGCAATTTGCTAGCGATAGTGAGCTTTTAATTAATTCATACTCTAAAGCCTAATATTTGGGTTCACCTATCTCCCTATGCTAAACTTGAACGACTATATGTTAGGAAAAGGAGAGTACTATGCAAATTGCTAAAAAGGTACGAGGATTAACTACTTTTGATTTAAAAGTAATTGGTGTTATTTTAATGGTGGTTGACCATGTCCATCAGATGTTTTATCCGTTAGGTGCACCGAATTGGCTAGACTGGTTTGGTCGGCCAGTAGCCACTATTTTCTTTTTTACCAGTGTAGTTGGTTTTAGTCACACGCATGACAAGAAGAAATATATGGAGCGGCTGTATCTTTCGATGGTGCTAATGGCGCTGTTAACAACGATTTTACAAAAAATGGTTAGCTTCGATCAGGTGCAATTAATCAATAATATCTTCCGTGATTTGTTCATCGGAACGATGTTTATGGCTGGCGTTGATCAATTTGCGGCTGCTAAGGATGGCGATAAGGCGAAACATATTGGTTTAGGAATTTTATGGTTTGCCTTACCATTTATTTTTTCAGTTGTTACAACAATGATTGTTGGTGCGCAGAGTGTGCCACTCTTAATTAAACAAATTACAATTGGTGTTTTCCCCGCAATTCTTCTCGCTGAAAATAACATTATGGTGGTACTGATTCCGCTGCTATATATATTTAGAAATAATAAAAATATTCAATGTCTGTTGATCGCAATAACTGCTTTACTTTATGGCCTAAGTGGAGCAACTCAATGGATGATGATTTTTGCCATTATTCCAATTTGGCTTTATAACGGCAAAAAGGGCCCGGGCATGAAATATTTCTTTTATATTTTCTATCCAGCTCATATTGCAGTTTTATACTGGCTGGCAGCCTTTTTGTACAGGACGATGCATTAGAATAGACTTGTTAGTTTAAAAAGGTAAATAAAATAGCGGACGTTATGTCCAATGTCATTAAGTTAAGCAAAAAGGTTTATTGTTGTGATGCAATAAGCCTTTTTGTTTGTCTTTTGTCCTTTCTTTCGTCATCTTAGTAACTATTTTTATTTCGTAAATTGCAATTTTAAGTTGAACACTTACATTAATTAATTTGATAGATGCAATCTAATCTGCGTTCAAATAATTCATCCGGTGTGTGGTAAGCTAAGATCTTTCTGGGCAGGTTATTACACCATTCCTCAATGGCATAGATTTGTTCTAGAGTATAGTCTTTGATGTACTTACCTTTAGGAATGAAGCGCCTAATCATCCGATTATGCCGCTCAACTCCACCTTTATCACATGAAGTATAAGGGTGGGCATAGTAAACTAATGTCTTTGATACTTGTTCTAATTGGGATAAATCCGCAAATTCGGAACCATTATCAGTCGTAATGGTTTTAAAGATATCGTTCCAATGTTCACTGTACTGCTTACGTAGATCATTAAAGGCAGTCATAACGCTGGCGGCAGTTTTATCTTTAATGGGAATAATCATAAACTTACGGGTCATGCGTTCATACAAAGTCAATAATACTTGATCATCTTTAGTCTTGTGCCCTAAGACTAAATCACATTCCCAATGACCAAATTCCCAACGCTTTAAGATGTCACGTGGTCGTTCATCAATACTGCGCCCCAGTTTACGTTTATTGACGCGAACCCGCTTAGACTTAAGATTACGCGTTAATAATTCTGGCAAATCACTGGGCTTAATTTTAATTAATCCCAGTTCAACGTAACAGTAAAGAGTTTTAGTGCAAACTATTTCATCACGGGTAAATTTACCGGTAGCCAAGGCTTCACCGACACAGGCATCAAGTGACCAGTCATCGTTAAAAAAGTGCTGTTCAACATAAGCAATAAAACGGCTTTTAGCTATGAAATCACATTTACGGCCACAATTACGGCGCTGAGCTTGATATCTTTCCTGAGCAGTTGGGGCATCATAACGAAAATGCTTTCCACGATAAAGTGACTTTTGTCCACGTTCAAGCTCATTTTTAATTGTAGTTGGCGAGCAACTAATGGTTCGAGCTATCTGACGTAAGGATTGTCCCTGGCTGTGTAAAACTTGGATGGTAACATGGTTTTCAAAAGAGAGATGTTTGCCTTTAAGATGGGTAGATATGGTAGAATGTAAAAAGTTCATTGGTAACTTCTTTCTAGAAAGTTTTGTGGTAATTACATTCTATCAAAGAAGTCCAATGGACTTTTTATTTTTTAATGAACTAAAGTGTTCAACTTCATTCTACAATCTACCAACTATTTTTATTTTAGAATTGAGTTGTTTTTATTGTGCTACGCTATTAAATTAAGAAATAAGCTGTTTGCTGCTATTCAAAGTATTGAAAATTATAAAGAACTATTCGTTCATAATCCTCATTCTGACTTCACTAGATCGCGTCAAATTTCTATCACTACGATCTTTCTTTATCTTTTAGGTATGCAAGGAAAAAGCCTAGCAGGTGAACTGCTAGACTTTTATAATTTTTCACCACAAGTTGTTTCTTCTTCCGCGATGATCCAAGCCCGTAGTAAGTTAAAATTATCCGCTTTTGTATCAGTTTTTCAGACCATTACGGCTGAAACTGCTGCGATCAAAAAATATCATGGCTATCGTGTTTTCGCCCAAGATGTCTCTGATATTAACATTGCCAAAACTAATCTTAACGATCCTGCTGCTAGTTTACTACATTTACATGCCTTTTTACGATATTTTAAGCAAAACCTACCTCAAAGTCGCTTTTCAACCTAAACATCAAGCTGATGAACGCCAAAGTTTATGTAACATGGTTGACCAGATGAGGTTTTCTGATCCCACTATCATTTTAGCTGATCGCGGCTATGAGTCTTTTAATGTCTTTGAACACATTAGTTATGCCGGACAAAAATTTGTCATCAGAGCCAAAGATATTAATAGTAATGGCTTCTTAAGCCACTTAGTCTTACCACAAACACCGACTTTTTATGTGACAGTTAATTTTAAATTGACTAGAGGCAAACTAAGGCTATTAAAGCTGATAATAATTTTCATTTCTTGTCTACTACTTCTAAGTTTGATTATTTACTAAGTTATGCAATAGCGGATTATCCCATGAAGCTAAGAATAGTACGGCTTAAATTAGCTGATAATAATTATGAGGCTTTAATTACTAATCTTAGTCCTGAAGAATTTACCAGTGCTGATCTAAAATAGCTTTATCATTTGTGTTGGGGGTATTGAAACGTCTTTTCGTGAACTAAAATATGCTCTAGGTTTGAATACCCGACATGCTAAAAAAGTAGAATTTATTTTACAAGAAATTTATATTCGCTTAATTACGTATAACTTTAGTATGAAAATCGCTCTGCAAGTAAGACCTAAAACTAAGAAACGAGTTTGGGGTTATCAGCTAAATTTTACGAGAGCTTTTGCCATTTGTCGGGCGTTTATTAGAAATAAAAATATTAGTGTTGAGCTGCTGCTGCTTAAATAAAGAACAGAAGAGAAAGTGTGGCTTATTTGGTGTAGTCAAAAATAAGCGGAAAGACAAAAGACCAACAAATTGGTTAGGAATTGTTGGTCTTTAATTTAATAAATTTACTTAACTTAATGACATTGACGTTATGTCCGCTATTTTTTGTGGTTAATTCGTTATAGATAATGGTTAAAACTCTCGAAGTCGGCAATCTTTCCATTTTCTTTGCCTTCATACCAATCAATTTTATCGTTTAAGATTTGTAAATGATATTCCTGCTCAGCAATTAGTTTTAAAAATTTTTGCTGTGTTTTTTTGAATAATTGCAAGCGTTGGGGAATGGTTGCGTTGCCTTGAGCACGCCAAGCTACATATTTTTTCAAATCAGCAATGCTCATCCCCGTATTTTTAGATGCATTAAAAATCTCATCCAATTGACATCATCTTCATCATAATACCGCTGCTTGTTGGCCAAACGATGAGGCTTAATTAGACTATCTTCATCATAATACCGCAAAGTTGATGGTGCAAGTTAAACTTAGTGCTGAATTGCTGAATACTATATTTGTCTTTCATCTGTTTGTTTTCCTTTTATCTTGACTTAAAGTTAACTTTAAGGAATAGACTACCGCTAAACAAGAAAGAAGGAAGTTAAAATGGCAAAAAACAAACCGCTGGCAGAAAAAATTTAGGCAATTTCGCGCCACAATTCGCTGCTTTAAACGATGATGTTCTATTTGGTCAGGTTTGGGCAAAAGAAAATGAATTGTCAGCTCATGATCGCTCACTGATTACTATCGCTGCCTTGATGGCAATGGACAATACTGAACAGATTATCGCTCATTTAAATATTGGCAAAACCAACGGCATTACTAAAGAAGAAATTACTCATTTGGCTTTTTATGTTGGTTGGCCCAAGGCGTGGTCAATCTTTAACCGTGCTAAAGAAATTTGGCAGGAAGATAAGAGAACGACGTAGCAGTCAGGAGTTTTTGCTACCGGACCTAAAAATACTGCATACGATCAATATTTTGTCGGTCAAAGCTACAATAATTCACTGGTTAAGCCAGAGAAAAATGGTAGTAGTGTTCCGGTTAATAACGTGACCTTTGAGCCAGGATGCTATAACCATTGGCACATTCATCATGACGGCAGCCAAATTTTGTTGGTAACTGGCGGTCGAGGCTGGTACCAGGAATGGTGAAAGAACCCACAAGAATTAACTCCGGGATCAGTTATTGTAGTTCATGATGGTGTCAAGCATTGGCATGGTGCTGCTAAAGACAGCTGGTTTAGTCATTTAGCCATTACAACGGGTAGGATAGAGTGGCAGGAGCCGGTGCAACCGGCGGAATATGAGCAGTTGCCATAAGCAAACGAAAAAGGAAAAGATCAAATGGCAATTAAAGATAAAGTAATTATTATTACAAGTGTATCATCTGGTATTGGCACAGCAACCGCAAAATTATTAGTAGAAAAGGGCACTAAGGTTGTTTTAGCAGCTAGACGTGAAGATAAATTGTGGGTGCTGGCAACTGAATTTACCCAAAATTGTGGGCAGCCAAGCATGCAATTAGCGATTTAATGGAAGTACTGCGTATGGAATCAGCGACTGATGGGAATAACATTCGGACAATGACGATTTATCCGGCTGCCATTCAAACGGAATTATTGAATATAGTTTCTGATAAGCAGGCAGCGAATGCGCTGCATAAAACTTATAATAATTATCAAATTAGTTCTAAAAGAATTGCTAATGCTGTTGCTTTTGCAATTGATCAACCAAGAGATACTAATATTAGTGAGCTGACAATTGGATCAACCAAGCAGCCTTGGTAATAAAAGCAGGTTAATTTTAATCATGTTTCATGTGAAACGTGAATTATTTGAGCGTAGATTAGATTGCATCTATGAAATTAATCAGGTATTCAACTTAAAATTGCAATTTACAAATATAATAAAAAATTACTTTAATGCTTCCTTCTAAATGATTAACACAAGCTATTTGAGCTATCATATTTTGTTTTGAATATGGTGGCTCTTTTAATTTATGGTAATAATTAATGATATGATTTGACGCTGACAATATTAGTTTACGCTTGAAAGCGCTTTTTATATGTGAGACAATGGTCTACGAGGTGAACATATGAAATTAGAAAAAATAATGAATATTTTAGGTTGGGTAGCATCTATTACTGCAATTATTATGTACGTATCATATATACCACAGATTATGAATAATCTTCATGGAGTAAAGGGTAGTCCAATTCAACCTTTAGCAACGGCAATAAATACTTTTTTATGGGTTATCTATGCTTTGTTTAAAAAAGATCGTGATATTCCATTAGCAGCTTGTAATGCTGCTGGAGTTGTATTTGGCTTGATTACATTTTTCACAGCCTTATAAAATTTAGGAGAAGTTAGTATGGTTAAGATTACTTTAGTTAGTCCAGAAGATAAAATTAAAATTCCAGTGCCAGTGAAGTTTACATTATCAAATAATGTAATTGGAGATTTATGGTCTGCTGTGACTGATGATGGTCAGCAAGTGGTTTGTCAAAGATTGCATAACGATCGTGCAGCCAATTTTGTGACGATCGTTGAGTTTAAAAAGGCTACTGAAACTTTAACGTTGCAGAAAGAAATATCGGCTAGTGAAATCACTGGTATTCAAAAAATAGCAACAGCTAAAGAAAAAGACTGTTATGTTCATTTGAATACTGGTAAATTTGATTTTGAATTGTGTCGAGGTACGGCTGAAGGTGAAGGCTCATCTAAGTGGGGGTTACGTCATTTTTGGTCTGTTGAGGAAAACCGTGATTTAGTACCATCAGGCAATAATGCAATTGGTGGCTTTTACGGTCCATTTTTTACGCCAGATAATGGATTAATTAATCCAGCAGAGCATTTGATTGTTGATATTACTCCGCTAGAAGATGGTCCGATCATGAAAAAATATCGGTTAGCAGGTCGGATTCCGGATGGTACCAAACCGGAACTTCACGGTAAAAGATTTCATCTAGATTGGTCATTTTATTATAATGTACCATTCTTTTCACGGGTTTATAATGTTAATCATTTTGAAACTACAGTTAATAGGCGATCAATCGTTGATAAAATTACTGTTGGTGATGAATTTGAGAGTGGCATTGGTCAATTAGTGTTTGATCGATTTGCTACATATGATGGGGTTTGGTATCGTGCTGGCGACCCATACTCTGGTAAGTTAGCAGAAAAAGTTCAAGAATTAGTTCATGATGGTAAAGAACGTAATGCCCGCTTTGCTAATTTTAAGAAGGCACTAACTGGAAATATGGCAAATGCTCACTGGGACTTGTATTGGCGACTTTTTTCAGTTTGGGAAAATGCTTTGTCAAGTGAAGAGGAACAAGTAGAACTGCAAGATGTTCGGGATCAAGCATTTGTTCTTGCAGAATTGAATAATCGTCCGTGGTTATTCAGTCAGGATCCGGTCAATGTTAGTCAAGTAACGGATCAAACAGTTTTTGCTGGTCCTGCAAGTAAAAGTGCAGAAATAAATACTGAAACCGGACAAGCTATGATCTGGCAAACATCTGCTGCTTCAAATGCCTTTCAAATTGTGCAGCGACCACAGTCAGGTTGGCAAAATTGGGGAACTAATGCAGAAAATGAATGTCCTTCATTGCCTGTTGGCTCTTTGATTCATACAGCTTATGGTCCATATCAAGATAATTGGCGTGAAATTGCAGATAGCTTAGAAGCATTGCAAGAAGTAGAAACTAATGTAGAAGGATAAGTTAAATTAATTTTTAAAGTACTAGGCTAAATCCTAGTATTTTTGTTTACAGTATAAAATCCTGTAAAATTTATCTGTTATAAAAGGGTTATAATTTAAGTGATACGATTAGTTGTTTTTTGATATTTTTAAGGAGGGATCTATCATGAAAATTGGTTTTATCGGAACGGGTGTCATGGGTAATGCTATTTGTCTAAATCTACTTAAAGCTGGCTATGAGCTGCTGGTTTATAATCGCACTAAATCTAAAACTGATAATTTGGTTGCCAAGGGTGCAACTTGGTGTGACAATCCGCAGACTGTTACAGAGGGAGCCGATGTGATTTTCACGATGGTTGGTTTCCCGCGTGATGTTGAGCAAGTTTATTTTGCTAAAAATGGTATTATGGCTGCCAGCGTTAAAGGTAAGATTTTAGTTGATATGACAACATCCAAACCTAAATTGGCGCAAAAAATTTATCAAGCAGGTACTGAGGCAGGCGCTCAAGTGCTGGATGCACCTGTATCTGGTGGTGATTTAGGCGCTAAAAATGGTACTTTGACTGTGATGGTTGGTGGTGATAAAGCCGCCTTTACAACTTTGGAGCCAGTTTTTAAGGCAATTAGCAGTATGGCACAATATTTTGGTCCAGCAGGTGCCGGTCAAAACACGAAGATGGCCAACCAGATTATGATTGCTGGCACGATGACGGGAATGACCGAAATGCTAGTTTATGCGCAAAAAGCAGGATTAGATCTACCGGCAGTGGTTAAGACGGTTGGCGGCGGCAGTGCTGCTAATTGGAGTCTTAGCAACTATGGCCCGCGTGTTTTGAAGGGCGACTATACTCCAGGATTTTTCAGTAAGCACTTTTTGAAAGACTTACGAATTGCTCTTGAAACCGCTAAAGAAATGGATATTGAACTGCCAGCAACGCAGAAAGCAAAAGACTTGTACGAGATTTTAGTTGATGAAAAAGACTTGGGTGACTTGGGCACGCAAGGCTTGATTAAGTTGTGGTGGAAATAGACTAGGAGAATTGAATGAAGCAAGTAGAAATTAATAAGCGAATGGTGCCAGCAATTGGAATTGGCACGTGGCATATGGGCAGTGATCAAGCTAAGGAAGCTGCAGAACTTGCCGCAATTCGCGCCGGAATTGAAGCAGGTGCCAAGTTAATTGATACCGCGGAAATTTATGGCAAGGGTGCATCTGAAACCCTTGTGGGTAAGGCAATTAAGCCATATAATCGTGAAGAATTGTTCGTTGTTTCAAAAGTTTGGCCTGAAAATGCGACTAAGCAGGACTTGGGAAAGCACTTAGATGCAAGTTTAGAGCGGTTGCAGACCGATTACTTGGATATGTATCTGCTTCATTGGCGTGATCAGGTGCCGCTAGAGGAGTCCATTGCCGAGCTTGACCGAATGCGTGAAAAGGGCAAGATTAAGTCATGGGGTGTTTCCAACTTTGACGTGGCAGACTTAGAAGAAGTTGAGGCACTTCCTACTGGCAAGTATTTAGCTGCTAATGAAGATCTCTATAATCTGAATGCACGCGGCCTAGATTTTGATTTGATTCCATGGCAAAAAGAACGCAATATCCCACTGCTAGCTTATAGTCCTGTTGGTGGATTACACAACAACTTGCATGCCGATATGTTAGATAATCCGGTAATTAAGCAAATCGCTCAAAAGCACAATGCGTCAGTCTACCAAGTGTTACTTAGCTGGACAATTCGCGATGGGATAACGATTGCAATTCCGCAAACGGCTAATGCAGAGCATATGAAAGATAACATTGCTGCTGGAAATTTGAAATTGACAGCTGATGATTTTGCAGCAATTGATGAGCAGTATCCACGACCAACACATAAAATTCCACTTGATTTGGATTAATGTACTAAAGAACTCGATTTGAGTTCTTTTTTTTATGCATCTTTTCATAAATAGATATTATTTTGTAAGTTATTCAGTATTTATTTTGGTAAAATATATAAGTTAAATAAATTTTATTAGGGGAGTAAATTAATGGATTTATCGCTTGTTATTGTATCTGTGGCTGCTTTTTTGACACCGACACTATTAGCTCGGTTCAAGGTGTCACTGATACCCACAACCGTTGCGGAAATTATTGTGGGTGTAATTTTAGGTAGAAGCTGTTTTAATATTATTCATATTAATTCTGTTTTGAATACTTTGAGCACACTAGGCACAATCATGTTGCTGTTTTTAAGTGGGATGGAGATTGATTTTTCATTATTTAAAAAGAGCAAACCAACGACGGTCTTAGCTGCTAAAAAAGCACGAAACAAGACCAAGGAGTCACCTCTAAAAAGTGCAATTATTGCCTATTCGTTAACAATTGTTTCATCTATTATTTTGGGAGTTTTGTTTAAAGTTTGCGGTCTATTTTCAGATGTATTTTTGTCAGTGATATTGTTTGCAACGGTTTCGCTTGGCGTGATGATTAGTATTTTGAAGGAAAACAACTTACTTGGACAATCATACGGTCAAACTTTGTTGCTGTTTGGCGTACTAGGAGAAATCATTCCGCTGCTTGGATTAACGATCTATTCCTCAATTAAAAGCGGCAATGGCGGTACATTATGGCTACTCTCATTGGTGTTTTTGGCTGCGGCATATTTGTTAGCTCGGTTTCGTAATTTTTTTAATGTGTTTGGCAAATTGACTAAATCGACTACGCAACTTGATATGCGTTTTGCTTTTTTGGTAATTGTAATCTTGGTTGTTTTGGCAACATCGGTAGGTGCTGAAAACATTTTGGGGGCGTTTCTTGCAGGAATTGTAATTAAGTTATTAGAGCCTGAGGAAGCAACTGAAGAAAAATTAAATGCAATTGGTTATGGCTTTTTAATTCCATTTTTCTTTATTTTGACGGGTGTGAAATTGAACTTAATCGCGTTACTTGGCTCCAAAGCGACTTTAACGTTGATTCCACTGTTATTAGTCGCATTCTTAGTGGCTAAAATGCCGGCATATTACAGCTTTAAGAAGTTATTTTCTCAGCGTAATGCACTAGCTGGGACCTTTTTAGTTGAAACAACAATGACACTGGTTATTTCTGGTGTGGCAGTTGCACAAAATATTCATGCGTTGAATAATCAGCAAGGTGGTGCCCTGACTTTAGCTGCAGTGCTAACCTGTTTAATTGGCCCAATGCTTTTTAAGAAGTTATACCAGCCAAAAGACGAGCAATTACCAAAGACAATTGTTCATATTATTGGTACTACAGTGACTTCTGTTGCCACGTGTCATCAATTACCACACGATTGGTATGATACGCGCTTGTATACGCGACATTCAGAAAGCTATGAAACTTATAAAAACTCGGCACCAGTAACGCTGCTAGATACAATGGAACCATCAGCCTTAATTAAACAAGGCATTTTTGATACTGATATTTTGGTAATTACGGACTTACATTCAAAGATTAATTATAGCCTGGCCGTAGCCGCTAAAAAGTATGGTGTTGAACGAGTTTTAGTTAGACTTGATGACCCCGATCCTAACGAAATTGATGTCATGAAAAAAGAATTAACCAATTTGAAAATTGAGTATTTCAATACTTTTGATACAGGAGTTGGCGTTTTTCGAACAGCAATCGAGTCGCCAGAGGTTTTACGCTTTATTACTTCAACGACGTCAAGTTTGTTTGAAGTAACGATGACTAATGCCCGTTTTGATGGCAGCTTGATACCAGATTTACCCGAAACTGATGAGGTTGTAATTAGTAAAATTGTTCGTAATGGCAAGTTTGTTGATCCACGAGATGATTTGCGTTTGCAACTTGGTGACCACTTGATCATGGCGGGACCACGTGAGGTGGTTTCGCGCCTGCGATTACTACTTGATAACCAGCTAGGATAAAAATAGCAGCTCATAATTGGGCTGCTATTTTTATATGATTGCAAAGGCAAGGCAAATGATTGCAGCCAAGATAATTAATGGCAGCACCAAGTGAATGAAAAAGGCGATGATAATTCCACAAGCTAGCAGGAAAAAGAAAATTTTAAATACTCCAACACCGAGCTTAAGTAACAACCAAGTTATTAAAAAAATCAGTAAAAGTGTCAGCATAATCAATTCCTCCAATTAAATTAAGAACTATTATAACTGGTTTGAATAAAAGAATGCATAAAAAAGAACAACTTTAAAAATAGTTAATCTTCTACTTTTGAGCGGGAAATTGTTATAATACTATTTCAACCATTTTTGGGTAAGCAATTATTACCCGGGAAATAATGTGAAAGGATGACAGCTTTTGAAATATCAACAAATAATTTTTGACGTTGATGATACTTTGATTGATTCAGCTGCTACCGAAAATTTTGCACTACATCATCTTTTTGCTGCGCATCATTGGCAATTAACGTCAAAGTTGCAGCAGGCTTATCATAAATATAATCAGGGATTGTGGCGTCAGCTTGAATTAGGCGAGATTACCTACGAGGAATTGAGTAAAATTACGTTTAGTTATTTTTTAAAAGCAAATTTGGGCTTAAAAGTTGATGGCTTAAAAATCATGGACGAGTATCGCTCATATTTTGGTGAGGCACACCAACTTTTGCCGGGAGTTGAGCACACGTTGAAGCTGGCTCATAAACTTGGTTATCAGTTAACTGTTTTGAGTAATGGCGAACGACTAATGCAAAATCACCGTTTAGAACTTGCTGGAATTAAAGATTATTTTGACTTGATTGTTACTTCACAAGAATCCAAAATTTCTAAACCAGATAAGCGAATTTTTGATTACTTTTTTGCGCGGACAAAGATTGCTCCTAGCAAAACAGTTTTCTTTGGTGATGGTCTGCAATCTGACATTCTAGGTGCTGAAAAATATGGCTTTGCAAGCATTTGGTATAACCATCGTCACCGCGAAAATACGCTTAATTTACACCCAATTTTTGAAGTTGATACTTATCAGGATTTTGATACTTTGCTGCAAAATAACTTAATACATTTTTAACAAGCTAATAGCTTGGGCTTATGTATAATAAAGATGAAAGAGAGGTCGGACTTATGAATAATATTAATTCTCTAACTGATACTTATGAATTAAATAATGGTGTGAAAATACCTGCTGTTGGCTTCGGTACCTGGCAGACCCCTGATGGTGAAGTTGCACAGAATGCTGTGATGACGGCAATTAATGCTGGTTATCGTTTGATTGATACTGCAGCCGCTTATGGCAACGAGCAAAGTGTTGGCAATGGGATAAAAAAGAGTGGCATCAACCGTTATGATTTGTTTGTTGCAACTAAATTATGGAATACCGATCATGGTTATCAGCAAACTGCGATGGCAATTGATACTAGCTTGGAAAAACTAGGGTTGGACTATCTTGATTTGTACTTAATTCACTGGCCTGATCCTGTTGCAATTCGTGATCACTGGGCTGAGTTAAATGCTGAGAGCTGGCGAGCAATGGAGGAAGCTCTGAAAGCTGGTAAAATACGAGCAATTGGCGTTTCTAATTTTAGAAGAAACCATCTTGATGAATTACTCAAGACCGCAGACATTCGTCCAGCTGTTAATCAAATTTATTTGAATCCGAGCGATATGCAAAAAGAAGTAACGGACTACGATGATGAATTAGGAATCTTAAACGAAGCCTATAGTCCGTTGGGTACAGGCGGCTTGCTTGCAAATGAAACAGTTTCTGAAATTGCTGGTCACTATAACAAGAGTGCAGCTCAATTATTATTGCGTTGGTCAATTCAGCACAACTTTTTGCCGTTGCCGAAGTCGGTTCACCCTAAGTATATTGAAGCTAATACAGAAATTTTTGACTTTTCAATTAGTGAACAGGACATGTTGAAATTAGACGGATTACATGGTGCTGCTAAAGTTGCACAGGATCCAGATAAGACAGATTTTTAATTGTATAAGAAAAGAGTAATAATAAATGAAGATTGGCTTTATTGGTGCTGGCAAAATTGGTTCATCAATGATTTTAGGCTTATTACAAGCTGGTATTTCGGAAAAAGATCTTTATGTCTTTAACGGTGGTCATCAATCCGCACAAAAGCTTGCAGCTGAGCACAGCTTACAACTAGTTGATGACTATGCTGATTTTAATGGCTGCACTGCGGTAGTTGTTGCAGTTGGCGGACCCGTGATTAACACAATTTTACAAAAATTAGGTCAAGTTTATCACGGCATTATACTATCAACTGGTGGCGGCGATTTAGTAAAAGTTAATCGGGAAGCAACTGACGATACGGCATTTGCTAAAATTGTCCCGAACACTCCTGTGCAAATTGGGGAAGGAATAACTGCTATAAGTTTTATTCCTAATGAAAAGCAAACTGTTATTAATGTAGTTAAGGAACTTTTAGGTAAACTTGGGGACGTATATGTTGTTCCAGAGAATCTTTTGGGAATCTACGGGACGGTTTCTGGCTGTGCGCCTGCCTACGTTGACTTAATGATTGAGGCGTTGAGTGATGCCGCTGTTCAAAATGGTGTTAAGCGTGCAGAAGCCTACCCAATGATTGAAAAGATGATTTTGGGTACGGCTAAGTTGGCGTTGACTACTGAAAAATTACCTGAGGAATTAAAAGATGAGGTAACAACTCCTGGTGGTACTACTATCAAAGGTGTTGTCAAATTAGAAGAGGCTGGCTTTAGAAATGCATTAATTCAAGCAATTAATGCATCAGCTAATTAATTAAAAAAGGCGAAATGTTTCATATGGAACGCTTCGCCTTTTTGTTAGGATAAATAAAATAGCCACTGGCAAATTCTGCTCAATGACTATTTTTAGTTACATGTAAGAAAGGAATAAATAATTAGAATTCTTTGTCTAAATCAACAGGAGTATCAGGAGTTTCACCCTTAATCAATTTTAAGTTATTATCAAATGCTTTAACAACCATGTTGCGAACAGCGTGAGTGGTGTAGAAAGCGGTATGTGGTGTTACCAAAACATTTGGCCGTGCAATTAAGTCAGCCAAGCGCTTATCAGGTAATTCCTTGTTGCTGAAGTCGTTATTGAAAATACCAACTTCGCTTTCGTAAGTATCCATTACGAAGCCAAAGATTTTACCTGAGTCTAAGCCGCGGATAACAGCATCGGTGTCGACTAATGGACCACGTGATACGTTAACGATAACAACGCCGTCTTTCATCTTTTTGATTGATTCATCATTAATCATGTGAACGTTTTCTGGAGTGTCAGGAACGTGCAATGAAATAACGTCAGATTGAGCATAGATTTCGTCAAGTGTATCAACGTAGTAACCTTGCTTTTCAAGTTCAGGATTTCTATAGATGTCGTATGCGATAACTTTAGCACCAAAGGCTTCCATCAGCTTCATAAATACTTGACCAATGTGACCAGTACCAATGACACCGACAGTTTGATCACGAACTTCACGACCAATTGTTGGTGCCCAACGGAAGTCATGACGGGCAATCTTTTCATCCATGCGCTTGTCTTGACGTAAAAGACGTGCAGCTTGAACAACAGCGTGCTCTGCAATTGCGTTTGGTGAGTATACAGGAACATTAGTTAACTTAAAGCCTAATGATTTGGCCTTTGGTAAGTCAATGTTGTCAATCCCGACGTTCCGTAGCGACCAGTTGTGAATGCCCAATTTATCTAGGGCTTCAATTGTATCTGCCTTGTAGTCTAATTGCTGGTAAGTAACAACCCCATCAGCACCCTTAGCTAATTTGGCAGTTTCAGGAGTCAATAATTGATCAGTGTAATCAACATCAATGTCCTTGTGTGCGTTTTTCCACTCAGTAACGTATGGTTCTTCATCTTTACGAATAGCATAAGCAAAAATTTTAGTCATAAAATTTCAACCTCCATAAAATTAATATTATTGTCTCTTGTGCTATTATACACTTGTATTTAGACAATGGCATAATAAACTTGTGAAAAAATTAATTTTATTAATAAACGTTGAAATAGCAACGAAATGGAGCAAATAAAATGAGCATAACGAAGCAATGGCTTAGTCAATTACCTGTCAAAAATATCCAAGCATGTAAAACTATTCACGGAGTGGATACGAATAAAGCATATCAAATTAAGACGCCTGAAAAGACTTATTTCATGAAGGTTCAGTCTCATAGTGCAGCAACTTATTTTGATCATGAAATGCGGGGACTAAAAGAAATAGCAAGAGCGGGTGTTAATACGCTAGAGCCGCTTTTTCATGGGCAAATTGATGATGATGCGTATTTAATTTTGAATTGGCTTGATACAGATGTCGGTAGCCAAGCCGATTAGGTAGGCAGGTGGCAAAATTGCATCATCTTCATAATGATAAATTTGGTTTTGGCGATCAGTCGCAGAATCAAGTAATGATTAAAAATAATCAGTGGAACCAAAGCTGGGCGAATTTTTATATTAAGCAGCGGCTGGAACCGGAAGTGGCAAGTGCGCGCAAGTTTGGTTACTGGAATGATGCAAGAGAAGAGCACTATCAGCGGATGGTGGCGCAATTCTCTGATTATTATAGTAAGCACGAAGTGACGCCAAGTTTGTGTCACGGTGATTTGTGGTTTGGCAATGTCTTGTTTGCGCATGGGGCGCCATACTTGATTGATCCTGATGCGATATACGGCGATCGCGAGTTTGACCTAGCGATGACGACTGTGTTTGGTGGTTTTAGCAATCAGTTTTATCGTGCATATTATGAGGAATACCCGTTTGATGCCCAGCTTGCCCAGCGGCTAAATTGGTATCGCTTCTATTATTTATGTATGCATCTTTGCCTGTTTGGCGAAAGTTACGGCAACGCGGTTGATGATATTTTGAGTCATTTTTAAAAAATATTATAATGAAAGGGATAGATAAAAAGGAGAATAAAATGATCTTAATTTCGTGGAATATTGACTCACTGAATGCAGCTTTAACGGGGACTTCCGCACGAGCTGAAGAAACGCGGAAAGTTTTGACCAAAATTCATGACCAAAGTCCAGATGTGATTGCAATTCAAGAGACCAAATTGCGTGCAACTGGTCCTACTAAGAAGCATCAAGAAGTATTGGCAACGCAGTTTCCTGAATACGATTATGTGTGGCGGTCATCTGAAGAACCCGCACGCAAGGGTTATGCCGGCACAATGTATTTATACAAAAAGGAGTTAACCCCAAAGGCAACTTATCCAGAAATCGGTGCACCAGAACCGATGGATCGGGAAGGCAGAATTATTACACTGGAGTTTCCTGAATTTTTTGTGACGCAAGTTTATACGCCTAATTCTGGTAGTGGCTTGAAGCGGCTTGATGAGCGACAACTTTGGGATGAAAAGTACGTTGCTTATTTGCAAAAGTTGGATCAGGAAAAGCCAGTTTTGGCAAGTGGTGACTACAATGTTGCCCATACGGAGATTGACTTGAAGCATCCCGACAATAACCATCATTCTGCTGGTTTTACTGATGAAGAACGAGTTGATTTTACTAAGTTACTTGATGCTGGTTTTACCGATACCTTTAGAAAAGTTAACGGCAATATCGAAGGCGTCTATTCATGGTGGGCTCAACGTGTTCGAACAGCCAAGGCGAATAACTCTGGTTGGCGGATTGATTATTGGATTACAAGTAATCGCATCGCTGACAAGGTAGAGCGTTCAGAAATGCTCGATACGGGTGCGCGGGCTGACCACTGTCCAATTTTGTTAGAAATTAAATTATAAATCTTTCTTACTAATTAAATTTTTGCGTAATTTTTGAATATACAAGTCAAAAAGCATATACTTATGTAGACTTGTTAAAGTCAATTTTAAGTTTTAAGGGGGAATTTAACATGTCATGGATTAACATTGTACAAAATGCATTGGGTATGGCATCCGGTATTTTAGGTAATGTAAGTGACTTCTTTAACGTTTTCCGTTAATCTAAGTTACTGAAAACATCCAGCTTTTGTCGGCTGGATGTTTTTTTGTTGCCAAATTACGTCAAATTTAAAAGGTAGGTTTCAGCTTTTTTTGTGTAAAATTAACTTGAGGCGATATGAATGAACGAACCACTGCAAGATGCAATTTTGAATGGCTTATATGACACAACTTATCCGGGTCATGAACTACTTAGCCCAAAACTACTACAAAATACGAAAAATGATAAAATTTGGCTGACATTACGTCAGGAATTATTAACGTGTCGTAATTTTACTTGGGCTGTTGCTTTTATTACGCAGGACATGTTAGTGCCCTTTAAGGTTGTGATGGCTGACTTAGCAGTTAAAGGCGTTAAAGGAACAATCATCACCGGCGATTATCTAGCTTTTAATAATCCGCAAGTGTTCCATGAATTAATGAAAATTCCTAATTTAACAGTCAAGATTACTGCAAATAATGGCTTTCACGCCAAGGGTTACTTGTTTGATCATGACAACTGGCAGACGATAGTAATCGGCAGCGCTAATTTTACTAGGGCAGCTTTACTTAGCAATTACGAATGGGCGCTAAAAGTTAGTTCACGTGAAAATGCGGCGTTGGCGGTGCAGCTAGCATCCCAACTGCAGCAATTGCGAGAAACTAGTGTGCCGTTAACGGCAAAATGGTTGCAAGCATACGAAGCTAATTGGGTTAAACCAGAAAGTAAGTCATTGCCGCGAGTAAAGCAGGCCGCTTTAATTACACCTAATCAAATGCAAACGGCAGCGTTGAAAGAGTTAAAGGCCTTAGTTGATACTGGACAAAAGCGCGGCTTAGTTGTTTCTGCAACGGGAACCGGGAAGACTTATCTTGGTGCTTTTGCCGTGAAGGATTTTGCACCGCAAAAGTTTTTGTATGTTGTGCACCGCGAGCAAATTGCTAAAAAAGCCCTGAAAAGTTTTTACCAAGTAATCGGCGGTGAACGTAGTAATTATGGCTTATTGACTGGGCATAAGCATCAGCTTGATTGCCAGTATCTGTTTGCGACTGTCCAAACTCTGAGTCAGCCGGAGATGCTGGCAAGTTTAGAGCAAGATGAGTTTGATTATATTTTAATTGATGAAGCCCACCGGGCTGCTGCACCTAGTTATCAGCGTGTATTTGACCATTTCACGCCAAGATTTTGGCTAGGGATGACGGCAACACCGGAAAGAATGGACGATCAGGATGTCTATCAACTGTTTGACTATAATTTAGCCTATGAAATTCGTCTTCGGGATGCATTGGAAGAAAAAATGCTGGCACCTTTTCATTACGTTGGGGTTGAGGATTATGAAGTTGACGGTGAAAGCATTGATGAAACGACAAATCTGCGTCATTTGGTGGCACCGAAACGTGTTGATTATGTGTTAAAGCAAATTGATTATTATGGCTATTGCGGCAATCAGGCACGAGGCTTAGTTTTTTGCAGTCGGCAGGAAGAGGCGCGAGAATTGGCGCAACTGTTTACTGTTAAGGGACATGCAGCGATTGCCTTAACTAATGAAGATAGTGAAACTAGGCGTGCACAAGTAGTTAAGCAGCTTGAAACGGGGCAAATTGAATATATTGTAACTGTTGACCTATTTAACGAAGGCATCGATATTCCGTCGCTCAATCAGATTGTGATGCTGCGGAATACGCAGTCAAGTATTGTCTTTATCCAGCAGCTAGGACGAGGACTACGCAAGTTCCCTGGGAAAGATTATGTGACGGTGATTGATTTTATTGGAAATTATAAAAATAATTATTTGATTCCGATTGCGCTTAATCAGGATTCCAGTCGCAGTCAAGATAAGGCACGTGAAGAAAGTACATTGCCTGGGCTAATTGATGTATCAACGATTAACTTTAGTCGAATTGCTTCGGAAAAAATTTTAATGTCACTTGACCAAGTTAAACTTGATGGCCTAAAGGAATTGCGGCAGTCATATCAAGAGTTACAAGAAAAAATCGGTCGGCCGCCACTACTGTTTGACTTTTATCAATATGGCTCGACTTCGCCCGAGGTGTTTGCCAATAATCATAGTTTGCAGCACTATGGGCAGTTTTTAAGTAAAATGGGCGAGACAGTCGAACTTAATAAGTATGAAAATGCCGTATTATCGTTTGTGACTAAAGAATTGTTAAACGGCAAGCGGCCACATGAACTGCGCTTATTGCAGCAATTGCTTGCAAAAGGGCAGGTTAGCCAGGAAGAATACGAGCAGGCGTTACGGCGCGATCATGCCTATGTTGATGCGGAGGTTCTAACTTCAGTTGAAGCGATTTTGTCGCTGTCCTTTTTTGATATTAAGCAGGGAAAAACAACCAAAAAGGCGCAATATGGTGACCAAGCGCTAATTATGCGGCCAAATTTGTTGGCTTATTGCTTGGTCTCACAATTGCAGCAGGCATTAAAGGTGAATATGACGTTCAAAAAATTGTTTGTTGATGTGGTTAAGACAGGCTTGTTGCTTAACCAAGAATACGATAATCAAACGCAATTCACACTTTACCAGCAGTATGATCGCAAGGATGTCTGCCGCTTGCTTAACTGGCCCAAAGATGTGTCGGCACCAATGTATGGTTATCGCGTTGATGAACGGGAAACACCGATTTTTATTACTTACCAAAAAGATTCGGCTGAAAAGCGCAACGCGGTCTATCATAATACATTAGAAGATGGGCGAAGTTTGCGCTGGTATACGCGCTCGCCGCGGCACCTTGACTCGGATGAAGTTCAGCGTTTGCTTAATTCACCACAGATGAAGCTGCATCTATTTGTTAAGAAAAGTGATGCAATTGGTAAGCAGTTTTTTTACTTAGGTGAGGCTGATATTCAAAAAGAAACGGTGAAAGAAGAATTACTGGGACCAAAAAAGAAGGTGGCAGTGGGGATGAATTTGCTGTTGAAGCACCCGCTAGAAACCAGAATGTACGAGTTGTTATTTGCGGAATAAAAAAGCTCCCATTAATGGGAGCTTTTTTAGTTTGTTTAACTATCTTTAACTATCTTGAAACAAATGTATTTGGTTTGAGATGTTGTAAGATGGCGTAACCAACATCTTTTTCGTCATTTTCACTGTTATCAGTTTGGTTAAGAAACATGACAATTCCATTTTGATTATCAGTTGTTAGTTGTACCCAGGTACCAAAGTGGTTGCCACTAAGACTGCCATAGGCTAGCTTCAGCGCGTCATTATTTTTGAGGTACATGCCGCCAGAATAGGTACCCAATTTACTCTTTAGGTGAGTTAGGTAGTTGAAGTCGTCTTTACTAAGAATTGAGCCATCAGTTAAGCCGACTTGAATCTTATAATATTCTTCTGGCGTTGAGAACAAATTGCCAGCACCAGGAATCTGGGAAGCAAGCGACCGTTTAACATAAGTAGATTTTTGGTAGTTTTTACTGCCATTGGAATAATATGAAATTGGATCTGTCATGCCATTTGGAATATCTTGGTACAGGTAGGTGCTTTTAAGACCAAGCTTGTTAACAATCCGATTTTTGAAATTTGTTTCGTAAGACTGACCAGTTAACTGGCGGATAATACCAACCAGCAGGATATAGTTGCTATTGTTGTACTTGTAGGTTCCAACTGGAGCCGAGGTTGAATTATTAATATTGTTAACGACCCAATTAACAGCATTATTTTCGGAATAATTATAGCCGCGGTCTACTTCGGTGTTGCTGGCTGTAATTCCGGAAGTATGAGTCAGAAGGTTACCAATAGAAATTTGGTCGGCATTTTTTAGATTAGGGTACCAGCGAGAAATTTTGGTGTATTGCGAAAAAGCATTTTTGGTATGCAAATTTTCGTTGATTAATTGAATGATCATTGCGCCGGTAATTACCTTTTGCAAGGATGCAGTTGGATAAACAACGCTATTGTCGCCGTTGCCGATGCGCTTGCCGTACCAGGCATAGCCATAACTAATTGGTTGCGCCTGTCCGTTTTTAATCACGGCAACGCTGCCGCGCATGTTATGCTGACGTAATGTGTTTCTGACAAAAGTGTACATGTCATTTTGATTACTGGTAGTAGTTGCTGCATCAGTTTGGCTAGCACTTGCTGTTAGTGGGGCGGTAATGCCTAAGGTTAGAGCTGCCGCTAATGTAATGATTTTATGTTTCAAGATTTAAATTTGCTCCTCTCGAAGATATAACTGTATTATAAGACGATTATATTAATAAACGTATGCAAATTGATTAAAATTGTTTGACAATATTAATTACTAATAGAAGTCACAAGTAAATTAATTTTAAATATATGGAAGGAAAATAAAATGGCAGTTAAAACGATTATTCACGATACCCTGTTTTTAAAGCAAAAAGCGGAACATGCTATAAAAGAAGATTACCAAGTTGCAATTGACCTGCGCGATACACTAATTGCTAAGCGGGAGTCAGCCGCAGGACTTGCAGCTAATATGATTGGCATTAATAAAAAGATCATTGCTTTTTATATGGGAGATTTACCGATTGTATTGATTAATCCGCGGATAATTGCTAAAAGTGGGCGATATTCGGTCCAAGAGGGATGCCTTTCCTTATGTGGCTTAAGAAAAACTGTCCGCTACCAGACGATTATTGTTGAATATCAGAACTTAAACTTTAAGTTCCAGAAACAAAGTTTTTCAGGTTTTATTGCAGAAACGATTCAACATGAGGTGGATCATTGTGCTGGGATCCTGATTTAATGAAAAGTTTTTTCACTAAAAATCATTGATATA
This sequence comes from Lactobacillus sp. ESL0677, assembly GCF_029392875.1. Taxonomy (NCBI): domain Bacteria; kingdom Bacillati; phylum Bacillota; class Bacilli; order Lactobacillales; family Lactobacillaceae; genus Lactobacillus; species Lactobacillus sp. ESL0677. The sequence continues at coordinate 42,419 of NZ_CP113946.1, forward strand.
TCAGGCTTTGTTATTATTTTTAAAAAAAGTAGGCAAAAAAGCTTGCAAAAGCAGGAACAAGTTGGTAATATTAATAACTGTCGTCGGGCAAGACAAGTCAAAGTTTGTCAGAGCGGGCGGCGAAATAAAACTAAACCAAAGTCTTGACAAGAAGAGCTAGGTTTAGTAAGATAATAAACGCTGCTGAGGGAAAGCAAAACTTCTTCAGTGGTGGGGCAGAAAAAAGTTCTTGACAAAAGAAAGAACATCTGCTAAAATTAAACAAGCGCGGTTGTAAAGCTATTTACAGCAGCGGGTAGTACCTTGAAAACTGAACAATGTTTTCGCAAAGTGTGCGGGTGTAAGAACCCAAAACAAAAAAGCGAAGTCAATTTCGCAAGCAAATAAATCCGAGATGCAAATCTTGGAACGAATGAGCAAACATTCAAACAAACATTAAAAATGAGAGTTTGATCCTGGCTCAGGACGAACGCTGGCGGCGTGCCTAATACATGCAAGTCGAGCGAGCAATTTTAATTGAATACTTTCGGGTAGGATGTTAAAAGCGCGAGCGGCGGATGGGTGAGTAACACGTGGGTAACCTGCCCTCTAGATTGGGATACCATTTGGAAACAGATGCTAATACCGAATAAGAAGTAAGATCACATGATCTAGCTATGAAAGGCGGCTTTTGAGCTGTCACTAGAGGATGGACCCGCGGTGCATTAGCTAGTTGGTAAGGTAACGGCTTACCAAGGCGATGATGCATAGCCGAGTTGAGAGACTGAACGGCCACATTGGGACTGAGACACGGCCCAAACTCCTACGGGAGGCAGCAGTAGGGAATCTTCCACAATGGACGCAAGTCTGATGGAGCAACGCCGCGTGAGTGAAGAAGGTTTTCGGATCGTAAAGCTCTGTTGTTGGTGAAGAAGGATAGTTAGAGTAACTGCTAATTATTTGACGGTAATCAACCAGAAAGTCACGGCTAACTACGTGCCAGCAGCCGCGGTAATACGTAGGTGGCAAGCGTTGTCCGGATTTATTGGGCGTAAAGCGAACGCAGGCGGGAAGACAAGTCAGATGTGAAAGCCCTCGGCTCAACCGGGGAATTGCATCTGAAACTGCCTTTCTTGAGTGCAGAAGAGGAGAGTGGAACTCCATGTGTAGCGGTGGAATGCGTAGATATATGGAAGAACACCAGTGGCGAAGGCGGCTCTCTGGTCTGTAACTGACGCTGAGGTTCGAAAGCATGGGTAGCGAACAGGATTAGATACCCTGGTAGTCCATGCCGTAAACGATGAGTGCTAAGTGTTGGGAGGTTTCCGCCTCTCAGTGCTGCAGCTAACGCATTAAGCACTCCGCCTGGGGAGTACGACCGCAAGGTTAAAACTCAAAGGAATTGACGGGGGCCCGCACAAGCGGTGGAGCATGTGGTTTAATTCGAAGCAACGCGAAGAACCTTACCAGGTCTTGACATCTAGTGCAATTCATAGAGATATGAAGTTCTCTTCGGAGACACTAAGACAGGTGGTGCATGGCTGTCGTCAGCTCGTGTCGTGAGATGTTGGGTTAAGTCCCGCAACGAGCGCAACCCTTATTATTAGTTGCCAGCATTAAGTTGGGCACTCTAATGAGACTGCCGGTGACAAACCGGAGGAAGGTGGGGACGACGTCAAGTCATCATGCCCCTTATGACCTGGGCTACACACGTGCTACAATGGTTAGTACAACGAGGAGCGAACCTGTGAAGGCAAGCGAATCTCTTAAAGCTAATCTCAGTTCGGATTGCACTCTGCAACTCGAGTGCATGAAGCTGGAATCGCTAGTAATCGCGGATCAGAACGCCGCGGTGAATACGTTCCCGGGCCTTGTACACACCGCCCGTCACACCATGAGAGTCTGTAATACCCAAAGCCGGTAGGATAACCCTTCGGGGAGTCAGCCGTCTAAGGTAGGACAGATGATTAGGGTGAAGTCGTAACAAGGTAGCCGTAGGAGAACCTGCGGCTGGATCACCTCCTTTCTAAGGAAGAGCGAATAGGTGGAGAGTAGGAATACTAAAGGAAGCCTAGGAGCAACGGAAGCACACGGAGCGAGAACATTGTTTAGTTTTGAGGGTAGTACCTCAAAAGAGTTAGTACATTGAAAACTGAATATAATCCAAGAAAAAACCGAGAGACAATCAAAGAGATAAGAAACAGATTGCAAGAGCGACCGAGAGAGTAGATCTTAAGAGTAAGGTCAAGTAAAGAAGGGCGCACGGTGAATGCCTAGGCACAAGAAGGCGAAGAAGGACGCGACGAACGGCGAAATGCTTCGGGGAGCAGTAAGTACGCAGAGATCCGGAGGTATCCGAATGGGGGAACCCAGTATGAGCAATCATATTACTAGCTGATGAATACATAGTCAGGTAGGGCAAGACGCAGTGAACTGAAACATCTAAGTAGCTGCAGGAAGAGAAAGAAAAATCGATTTCCCTAGTAGCGGCGAGCGAAGAGGAAAGAGCCCAAACCGGTTGATTTATCAATCGGGGTTGTAGGACTGCAAGAAGGTAGTGGCAGAGATAGCAGAATTATCTGGGAAGGTAAGCCAGAGAGGGTGAGAGCCCCGTAAGCGAAATTGAAGTCACGCCGAGCAGGATCCTGAGTAGGCCGGAACACGAGGAATTCCGGTTGAAGCAGCGAGGACCATCTCGCAAGGCTAAATACTAATTTGTGACCGATAGTGAACCAGTACCGTGAGGGAAAGGTGAAAAGAACCCCGGAAGGGGAGTGAAAGAGAACCTGAAACCGTGTGCTTACAAGTAGTCAGAGCCCATTAAAGGGTGATGGCGTGCCTTTTGTAGAATGAACCGGCGAGTTACGTTAACTAGCGAGGTTAAGTCAGAAAAGACGGAGCCGCAGCGAAAGCAAGTCTGAAGAGGGCGAGATAGTTAGTTGATGTAGACCCGAAACCAAGTGACCTACCCATGGCCAGGTTGAAGGTGCGGTAAAACGCACTGGAGGACCGAACCCACGTAAGTTAAAAATTGCGGGGATGAGCTGTGGGTAGCGGTGAAATTCCAAACGAACTTGGAGATAGCTGGTTCTCTCCGAAATAGCTTTAGGGCTAGCCTGGTGCGAGGATGATAATGGAGGTAGAGCTCTGTTTGGACGAAGGGCCCGTCAGGGGTTACTGAATTCAGATAAACTGCGAATTCCAGATATCAAAGCACTGGAGTCAGACTGCGAGTGATAAGATCCGTAGTCGAAAGGGAAACAGCCCAGATCACCAGTTAAGGTCCCAAAATCTATGCTAAGTGGAAAAGGATGTGGAGTTGCGTAGACAACTAGGATGTTGGCTCAGAAGCAGCCATCATTAAAAGAGTGCGTAATAGCTCACTAGTCGAGTGACGCTGCGCCGAAAATTTACCGGGGCTAAGCATAGTACCGAAACTGTGGATGTGTAGTAATACACGTGGTAGGAGAGCGTTCTAAGTGCGGTGAAGGCTAATCGAGAGGATAGTTGGAGCGCTTAGAAGTGAGAATGCCGGTATGAGTAGCGAAAGATAGGTGAGAATCCTATCCGCCGAAAGACTAAGGTTTCCTGGGGCAGGCTCGTCCGCCCAGGGTAAGTCGGGACCTAAGGTAAGGCCGAAAGGCGTAGCCGATGGACAACAGGTAGAGATTCCTGTACTGCGTTAAATCGTTAATAGCGAAGGAGGGACGCAGGAGGCAAGGAACGCATGGCGCTGGAAGCCATGTTCAAGCGATAAGTGAGAGAGTGAGTCAAATGCTTGCTTTCGATAATCACAAGTCGTGAAGAGGAGCGAAATAAAGTAGCGAAGGTTCTGTAGTCACACTGCCAAGAAAAGCTTCTAGTGAGAGATAACGTACCCGTACCGCAAACCGACACAGGTAGTCGAGTGGAGAACACTAAGGTGAGCGAGAGAACTCTCGTTAAGGAACTCGGCAAAATCGCCCCGTAACTTCGGAAGAAGGGGTGCTGGTGTAAGAGCCAGCCGCAGTGAATAGGCCCAAACAACTGTTTATCAAAAACACAGGTATCTGCAAAGTCGTAAGACGACGTATAGGTGCTGACACCTGCCCGGTGCTGGAAGGTTAAGGAGAGAGCTTAGTCGAAAGACGAAGGTTCGAACTGAAGCCCCAGTAAACGGCGGCCGTAACTATAACGGTCCTAAGGTAGCGAAATTCCTTGTCGGGTAAGTTCCGACCTGCACGAAAGGTGTAATGATTTGGGCACTGTCTCAACGAGAGACTCGGTGAAATTATAATACCCGTGAAGATGCGGGTTACCCGCGACAGGACGGAAAGACCCCATGGAGCTTTACTGCAATTTGATATTGGGTAGCTGTTAAACATGTACAGGATAGGTAGGAGCCAGAGAAGATAGGACGCTAGTCTTATTGGAGGCAATGTTGGGATACTACCCTTGTTTGATGGCTACTCTAACTAGTATCTCTAAGCGAGATATAGGACAGTGTCAGATGGGCAGTTTGACTGGGGCGGTCGCCTCCTAAAGAGTAACGGAGGCGCCCAAAGGTTCCCTCAGAATGGTTGGAAATCATTCACAGAGTGTAAAGGTATAAGGGAGCTTGACTGCGAGAGAGACAACTCGAGCAGGGACGAAAGTCGGGCTTAGTGATCTGGTGGTACCGCATGGAAGGGCCATCACTCAACGGATAAAAGCTACCCTGGGGATAACAGGCTTATCTCCCCCAAGAGTTCACATCGACGGGGAGGTTTGGCACCTCGATGTCGGCTCGTCGCATCCTGGGGCTGAAGTTGGTCCCAAGGGTTGGGCTGTTCGCCCATTAAAGCGGCACGCGAGCTGGGTTCAGAACGTCGTGAGACAGTTCGGTCCCTATCCGTCGTGGGCGTTGGAAATTTGAGAGGAGCTGTCCTTAGTACGAGAGGACCGGGATGGACATACCGCTGGTGTACCAGTTGTCTTGCCAAAGGCATAGCTGGGTAGCTAAGTATGGCAGGGATAAGCGCTGAAAGCATCTAAGTGCGAAGCCCCCCTCAAGATGAGATTTCCCATACGAAAGTAGTAAGACACCTCTAAGACTAAGAGGTAGATAGGCTAGGAGTGGAAGAGTCGTGAGACTTGGAGCGGACTAGTACTAATCAGTCGAGGACTTGACCAGAGCTTGAGCAGTCTGGGATTGCGGAACAGTTTTTTCAAGAGATTATATTTAGTTTTGAGTGTAAGAACTCAAAAGAAAAAGTACGGTGGCAATAGCAAGAAGGAAACACCTGTAACCATGTCGAACACAGCAGTTAAGCTTCTTCACGCCGAGAGTAGTTGGTGGGAGACTGCCTGCGAGGGTAGGACGCTGCCGTGCTTTTTTTAATATTCCGGCTTAGCTCAGTTGGTAGAGCGCTTGACTGTTAATCAAGATGTCGTCAGTTCGAGTCTGACAGCCGGAGCAAAGTGAGAGAAAGAGGACCTGAGGTCCTCTTTTTTGTTTGTTATTTTTATCTAATAATTGGTTGAATCCGTAATTCTTGAAACTTAGTAATTAAATTATTTAGACTAGGACTTAGAACCTGGCCATGTTTTACAGCAATGAAATACTTTATTTCAATCAATTGAGGATCTAGTGGTAAAAGATTAATCGGAGTTTGCGCCATTCGTTTAATAATACTGGCAGCCGAAATTGTTAGCCCGATACCCTTGATTGCCAAATTAGTAGCAGTGATAATGCTGTTACTTTCTAAAATAATGTTGGGTTTAATGTGAAACTTCTGAAAAGCACCGTCAACTTGATGTCTGATTGCAGAATTTGTTGAGCTGACTACAAAGGGTTCTTTGAGCAGATCAATAATTTGATATTCTGTTGGACTTAAAATAAATTTACCTTTTTTGAAATAAGGCGAAGAAGGTGGAATGATGACAAAATACTTTTCACTACCGTTGACATAAAAGTCTAGTTCATGATTGAGTGATTCAGGTGTTTGTCCAATGTAGCAGTCAATTTGCTCATGTAATAATTGGGCCTCATTTTTTCTAGGAAATGATTCAAACAGTTGTACTTTGACATTAGTATTGTCAGTTAGAAAGCTTGGCAGTAATTCAGGCAGTAAAAATGTTCCCAAGCTTTCTAAAATACCAATGCGAATAATTTCTTTATCTGGATGGATGTATGGTGTTAACTTTTGAGCTAAGTTTTGCTTGTTCTGGATTGTTGTTTCTAAGTATTTATAGTAAATTAGCCCTGCTTCAGTCAGAGTAAAGGGAATATTATTGCGGTTAATAATGGGAGTACCCAGCTGCTGTTCAATTCGTTTAATTAACTGCGTTAGATAGGGCTGGGAAATATATAATTCATGTGCGGCTCGAGTAAAATTACTTTCTTTGAGCAAAGCATCAAGATAGTGTAATAAAATTTCTGGATTTTTCATCAAATTCCTCCAATAACAAAAGTGTTATGATTTGCTTGTCATAAAAGTATTTTACGAGTTCGCCAAATATTAGTAAACTTTATTTATTAAATGTTGCAGAAGGGAAGCAAAAACAATGAAACTAGGTACATATAATGTAAAAGCAAAAGGTCACGGCGCTAGCTTCATGCCAATGAAAGTGACCCTTTCTGAAGACAAGATAACTGATATTACAATTGATTCCAGTGGCGAAACTAAGGGTGTCGCTGACAAAGTTTTCGAGCGTTTACCAAAGCAAGTCATTGATAATCAAACTTTAAATGTTGATGCTGTCAGTGGTGCAACGATTTCAAGTAACGGTGTAGTTGATGGAATTGCTGAAGCAATTACCAAAGCCGGTGGTGATGCTCAAGAATGGCAAAACCGCGCTAAGCCAAGCGTTGATGACAGTGAAGATGCTGAATATACAACTGACGTTGTCGTAATTGGTGCTGGTGGTGCTGGACTTGCCGCAGCTACAAAAACAATTCAAAATGGTAAAAGGGTTATTGTTTTGGAAAAGTATCCGCAAATTGGTGGTAACACAACTCGTGCTGGTGGCCCATTAAACGCCGCAGAACCTGACTGGCAAAAGCAATTTAAGGCGCTTTCGGGTGAAAAAGAAAGCTTGATTAAGTTAGCAGAAACTCCAATTGATGAGATTGATCCCGAGTTCCAAGCAGATTTTGAAAAACTGCAGAAGCAAATTAAGGCTTATGTAGAATCTGGTGCCGACTACCTCTTTGACTCAGTCTTATTACATGAAATTCAAACTTATTTGGGTGGTAAGCGGACAGATTTAAATGGTAATGAAATCCACGGAAATTATGCTTTAATAACCAAATTAGTTAATAATGTTTTGGATTCTGTTAAGTGGCTAACGAATTTGGGTGTTAAATTCGATCGTAGTGATGTTACAATGCCAGTTGGTGCGTTATGGCGCAGAGGTCATAAGCCAGTTGAACCAATGGGCTATGCCTTTATTCACGTCTTAGGTGACTGGACTAAGGCTCATGGTGCAACAATTTTAACCGAAACAAGAGCCAAGCATTTGATCATTACTGACGGCCAAGTTACAGGTGTAATTGCTGAAACCGGCAGCGGCAACAAGGTGACAATTCATGCGCAAAAAGTGATTTTAACTTCCGGTGGTTTTGGCGCTAACACACCAATGGTGCAAAAGTATAACACATACTGGAAACATATTGATGATGATATTGCAACAACTAACTCACCAGCAATTACTGGTGACGGAATTGCACTTGGTCAGGAAGCAGGTGCTAAGCTAGTTGGCATGGGCTTTATCCAATTAATGCCAGTTTCTGATCCAAAAACTGGTGAATTGTTTACCGGTTTGCAAACACCGCCAGAGAACTTTATCATGGTTAACCAAAAGGGTGAACGTTTTGTTAATGAATTTGCGGAACGTGATACCTTGGCTCAAGCTGCGATTGCCAATGGTGGTCTGTTCTATCTGATTGCTGATGAAAAGATTAAGGCAACGGCTTACAACACAACTCAAGAATCAATTGATGCGCAAGTTGCGGCTGGCACGTTGCTTAAGGCCGATACACTTGAAGAATTAGCTGAAAAAGCAGGCATGGATCCAGCCGTTTTAGTATCAACGATTAAGAAATATAATTCTTATGTTGACGCTGGTAAAGATCCTGAATTTGGTAAGAGTGCTTTCCACTTGAAGTGTGAAGTTGCACCATTTTACGCAACACCGCGTAAGCCGGCAATTCACCATACTATGGGTGGGGTTAAGATTAATCCTAAGGCGCAAGTGCTTGATGAAAATGACCACGTAATTAACGGTCTGTATGCTGCCGGTGAAGTAGCTGGTGGCTTACATGCAGGTAACCGCTTAGGTGGTAACTCCTTGGCTGATATCTTTACTTTTGGTCGCATTGCTGCCGACACTGCTTGCAGTGAACTAAAAGAAACTGATACAGCAACTGGTGCATCAGCACATTAATAATTAGTAAAAAAAACAATAGCTAACCTTTTTTGGTTAACTATTATTTTTTTGTTTATAAATAGCCGCGCTCTAGTCCGACAAAAATCGTCACAATTAGTAAATCAGCGCAGCCGCCTAGACTGTAATTGTGTTCTAAACATTCCTGATTAAGCTGCCTTAATTTTTGTTTGCCAGCAGTAGTCGCATAGCCGCCCAAGGCTAAATATGTAGTTGCTTCTTCGTGCAGCCAATCGATTACTTGGACATTGCCAGCACGCTTAATTAGATTGCTATCGACAGCTCTTGTGGCAATTTTCATTAGTGTATCTAGTAATCTTGCTTGAATGGTGCCAGTACTGTTTTTTAGAAAAGGCAGGGCGATTTCTTCAATAATTGGGTAGCCCTGTTCGGCTTCTGCCCGAGCACCACCATAGCCGTACTCGGCATATTCTTTCTCGCCGGCAGTTTGCGGTGAACAGATGTGGCCTAAATCGTGTTCGACTAGGCCGTGGCACATTGCTTGAATAGTAGTAAAGAGTTCTGTGTGGCGAGTGTGACAGTAGCTTTCAGCGCAAGTAAAAACCCCTAAAGCAAAGATTGCTCCTTTGTGTGTGTTAACTCCATGAGTCGCTGCAAACATTGCCTTTTCAGCGGCAAGGCCTTTGCGGCGCAATGCGAAAAACATCTGCGTTAAGTCAGAACCTGTAAAAGTTTGACCAATTTTAACTGCGTCACTAAAGTATTGCGTCAGGCTAAGACTGCTGTCAATAAAAGTATAAATGTTCATATCAGAGTGTGGGCCGGGACTGCCGGGATCAACCAGACCAGGTTTAGGTTCTGTTATAACCTCATATAATAGCGCCCGCAGCGCATTTTGCGTAATTGAATTTATCATAGATTATTATCTTACTTATTAAATTATGTTCTAAAATCCGGCTATCTGTAGTATCATAGTCTTTTATGCTATTTATAATTTTTTATAAATTATAAGGTAATTTGAGAATAACATAATTCAAAAAGCGTCTCAAGTTGATAGAGATCATTAAAAATGTCGCAAAACTTAACGAAGTGAATTTACTCGTTGAGAAATATTGATGTCAGTTTAGAAGGAGAAAGAAATGGTTTTAACGTGGTGGTCGGCGCTGCTGGGATTGATATTAGCAATTATTTTAATATTAAAAAAATTAAATCCTGTTTATTCGCTAATTTTGGGGGCAATTCTGGCTTGTTTGATAGGCGGGGCTAGTTTAACACAGACGATTAATATTCTAGTTGCTGGCGGTCAAAGCGTTATGGGAACGATATTACGGGTCCTAGCTGCAGGGATGCTGGCTGGTGTCATGATGGAATCTGGCGCGGCCAATATCATTGCCAAAACAATTGTAAATAAGCTTGGTGACAAGTTAGCGATTTTTGCATTAGCACTTGCTACAATGGTGATTACGGCTGTCGGGGTTTTTATTCCGGTAGCTGTTTTGATAGTTGCTCCAATTGCTTTAGAGGTTGGGCAAAGAATGCATATCTCTAAATTAGCGCTGCTTGTTGCGTTATCTGGTGGAGGTAAGGCGGGAAATATTATTTCGCCTAATCCCAATATAATTGCGGCAGCCAAAGGCTTTAAGGTGACATTAAGTCAGTTGATGATTGCCGATTTTATTCCTGCACTTGTTGCGCTTCTAGTGACGGTAATTGTTGCCAGTTTAATTAAAGGCAAGGGGTCAGCTGTTACTAATCAAGATTTGGCAGGTTTAGCTGCTGAGGATAACGCTGAATCTCTACCATCTCTAGCTTCAGCGCTAGTTACCCCAATTTTGGCTATTTTGTTATTATTAATTAATCCAATCGGGTCAATTTTCAATTTGACCTTGTTAACTAAAATAAATCTGGATGCAATGTATGTTTTGCCAATTGCCAGTATCGTCGGTGCACTTGCCATGAAGCAGGGTAAAAAGTTACGCGATTATGCGCAAGCTGGAATTGGCCGAATGACCGATGTTGTGTTAATTTTAATTGGGGCGGGCGCAATTGGTGCAACGATAACTAATTCAACCTTGCCCAAGTTAATCATTATGTTAATTAAGTCTTCTGGAATTTCAGGTGTCTTTTTAGCTCCAATTTCGGGTATTTTGATGGCAGCTGCGTCGGCTTCGACATCTACTGGTGTCATTTTGGCTACCGGCTCATTTACCAAGGCAATTTTGGGCTTTGGCATTTCGCCTTTGGCTGGTGCTGCAATGGTACATACTGGTGCGATTGTCATCGACCATTTGCCACAAGGTAATTATTTCCATGTAACGGCTAATGCAATGAACATGGATATTAAGGAGCGCTCAAAGGCAATTGGATATGAGACGATTGTCGGCTTAAGTGCAACGATTGTTGCGACTGTTCTGTATGGCTTTATTCACTTAATGTAGTTTTCAGAAAGGAATCTGATTGTGAAAATTGTAATTGCACCAGACTCATTTAAAGGGAGTTTAACGGCTAAAGAAGCGGCTCTTGCAATTAAGCAGGGGATGCAGCCGATTTTACCGCAAGCTGAATATGCGGTTGTACCAATGGCTGATGGCGGCGAAGGCACAGTTAGTGCTCTGACAGCTGCGACTAATGGCAAGTTCATTCAAGAAGAAGTTACGGGACCGTTAGGACACAAGGTAACGGCTACTTACGGTATTTTAGGTACATCTAACACCGCTGTAATTGAAATGGCGGCGGCTAGTGGGATGCAATATGTGACGCAGCAAACGCATAATCCCCTGATTGCAACAACTTATGGCACGGGGGAGTTAATTACTAGTGCTCTTAATCATGGAGTTAGCCAGATTATTCTTGGCATTGGCGGCTCGGCAACTAATGATGGTGGTGCGGGGATGGCCCAAGCACTTGGCTACCAATTACTTGATGATAAGGGGCATGAACTTGCTTTTGGTGGTGGTGAGCTTGCCAAGTTAGCTAAGATTGAGACTAGTAATGTTGATCCCAGACTCAAACAGGTGAAAATTTTGATTGCTTCTGATGTGACTAATCCGTTGGTCGGACCAGATGGTGCCAGTTATATTTTTGGTCCACAAAAGGGCGCAACTGCAGAGATGGTGGTTAAGTTAGACCACAATCTTGCTCACTATGCCGACGTAATTCGCCAGGAATTGAAAGTTGACGTTAAGAACCTAGCTGGTGCTGGTGCAGCTGGTGGATTAGGTGCTGGCCTGATTGCTTTTACCAATTCAACAATGGCTAAGGGCAGCGACATCGTTATTCGCTTTAGCGGATTAAAAGAAAAGCTGCAACAGGCAGATATCGTAATTACTGGTGAAGGTGGAATTGACTACCAAACGCAGTTTGGTAAAACGCCGTATGGTGTTGCGCTTGCTGCTAAAGAGGTTGCTCCTGATGCACTTGTGCTGGCACTTGCCGGTAATATTGGTCAAGATGTTAGTGCATTATATGAAAAGGGCGTAATTGATGCAATTTTTGCTACTCCAGTTGGTGCTGAAGCATTGCCTGAAGCAATAGCCAATGCTGCACACGATGTGGCTGTGACAGCCGAGAATGTAGCACGTTTAATTAAAAATTTAAGTAAATAAAAAGCAGGTGTCCTTTGGGACATCTGCTTTTTTTGGATGAGGTAATTAGTCTTCGTAAGTACCAACTTGGTTTAACTTAGCCAAAACGCTCTTGCCGTGAGGTGATTGTGCAATCCCTTCGTCTAAAGCTTGACCAGCTGAAAAGCCGTGGTGTTCACCGTTAGTCCAGTGTGAATTACCGGATACATCGTAAACCTTACCGTCAATAGCAACGTAAGCTGGGTTGCCGTTTTTACCATCGTATTTTGCCAAAGATTCTTTTGTGAACTTCTCCATTGAAGAACACTCCTTCCATATCTATAAGTACAATATTTATATTTATAACTACTATTAGAATAATCCCCTAAAATAAATAAGTCTATTTATATGCTTGCATATTTTTATTTGGCAAGCCAACCAGCAATGTCCCACGGAGTAAAAGTGTAATCAAGCTTACATTGATAAGCAGTTTCATAAGCAGTAACTTTTTGCTGATAATCTTGCTTTAACATTCGTCTAGAGTCAATATTAGCTTCGACACTGGTGTCAGGATAAATTGTTGGTAAAACATGGACAACATATTTTGTTTGTTGGAAGTGTGGGTGATCTTTTTCTAATTTAGGTAAAGTTTGAATCTCAATAAAGGTTGAAATAATAGGTACATTTTGCTTAGCTGCAAAGTAGTAGGCACCGCGTTGTAATTGGCGCGGTTTACGGTAATTCCACCACATTTCTTGCTCTGGATAAATAAGTACCCAATTATTTTGTGTAAGTACATCATTGAGGTGTTGGGGAAAATTATTACTGATATAACTGGTGCTTTTGACTAGAGGGATAGTGCCTACGTAATTCATCAAGTAGCTTAAAATCCCAGGTAATTTTAAATTTGTATCCTCAATAGCAATTGTTAATTGGTGCTGGGCCTTATTAGCCAGACGTTTGATTGGCAGCGAGTCAATCTGATTAAAGTGATTAGTTGTGATGATTGCCCCACCACGCGGCAGACCAGATAGATTGTCAAGTCCTGTCAAGATTGTAGAGGCTGTCAATGCATATGTTAAAGCATCGAATAAGGTATGACCAATTTTATTGTTTAACTTTCCTATAAAGGTTTGTTGTTTTTGCCAAAAATCATTAACTAAACTTGTCCGCTCTTGCAGTGACAAAATAGGATCACCAACTTCAACTTTGGCATTAAAATCACCAATTTCAGTGGCATGTTTGATATTAGCAATTACGCGTTCACGATTATCTCCAATAATCATAAAGTAATCGGTCCTTGCTTCTTTACTTGTGCCCAATTCAATGGGTCGTTGATAGTTTTGTCTTCTTTAGAAAGCATGAAGTCAAGCTTATTTTTATCTTGTTCACGTTGCTCATCAGTATAATGCTCGAATTCTGTCTTAAGTTCAGCATAAAATTTGGTTGATCGAGCATTATCCCAGAAGTATTGCGCATATTGGACATTAGCAAAATGCCATGGCTTGAAAAAGAGGTTATAGTGAATAATACTTGGGTTAGCTAATGGTTCCGTATTTTCGTTGGGCGTTGCATCCCATTTGGGATCGAGATAAAAGATACGTCCAGCACAGATTTCGTTGAGATAATCCTGGTCGGGTGCAATACAGTCAAAATGATATTTTGTTATTAGATTATTAAATTGGCGCACGAAGTGTTCCTTGCGAAAGGCTTGACAATTAAGTAATAAAACACCTGAATTAATATATTCTTGAGGCTTAAGTGCCAAGACATCTCTGATATAAGTAATCATCTTCGGAACATACTGAATAGATGAGTCTACGCAAGCCGCAAACAAATTGTTGCCAAGATTAGTCGAATACAATTTAGCAACATCATCATTAATAATTGTATCTGCGTCAAGATAAATTGCCTTGTCGTATTGGGGAAATAGATCCGGAATGTATAAACGATAAAAAATTGACATGGTAAAAAAATCAGCCTTAAGATAATTTTCAGGACGGTTTTCAATGGGGGCAATAACGTGGTCATCAATGTTGTAAAACTTAATATGCACGTTATCGGTACCGATAACGTGCAAGTCTTGCTTATGTTTAGCGGTTAAATCTTGATTTAAAAAATAAACGGTATAATCATTAGTTACACTAGCGTGTTTGACTAGTGAGTTAAGTGAAACTGCTGCATATTTAGTGTAGTCGTCGCTGATAGAATAAAAAACAGGAATGGTCATAAATTTCTCTCCAATAAAACTATAATTTATATTAAGTTGTCCTTTAACTTTAGGTAATAATCCAGAATATCATCGTATTCGTGCAATTTTAATATTCGATGTACACGTTCAACCTCCCAAGGTTTAACCGTTTGGGTATGAAATACTGGTAAGAAACGAAAGCTGGTTGTGAAATGCTGGATGACTGTGTCAGATTTTAATTTGTATTGCTCATTGTATCGTCGTGGTGCAATTCTTTTGAATTGAGCAAAGTGATTAAGGGTAGATTGATCAGGCATAAAAACATTTTTAGTTTGTAATAAGTGCCGTATACGGGCAAAGAGTCGAGTTTGTTTGATTAGTGATAGGTTTAGTAATAAAACACCAGAATTAATATAATCAAAAAATTTGTGTTCATGCAAATTATGAAAGAAAAACCGCCCCCAATAATCTAGAGTACCAACGAACTCAATATTAGTTAGGTCCTGCTGATAAAAGTGCTGTAAGCTGCGGCGAACGATTACATCATCATCTAAGTACAAAATTTTGTCTGGAAGTTGTGGAATTTCATCAGCAAATAAGCGTAACATTGCATAAGGGGTAAAATGTGTACCCATATTGGCAAGTGGTGGTTCTTTAACGAACAGACCAGTACAGTCGATTAATTTTAGGGTGTTATTAGGATTTTGCTTGGTTAATAGTGACAAAAGGTAATCAGCGGCATGTTTTGAAAAAGGATGAAATTTTTTCTTATAACTTTGCGTGTACATTGTCAGAATATAAATATGTAGCTCTTCAGCTTTAGCATTTTTTAGTAAAGATAAAGTGGCAATTAAGATTCCATCTTCAGCATGATGGTCACCACAAAAAAGAATGTTCATTGAAACAACTCCTTAATTTGCTTGATGATAAGTGCAATAGTCGTAATCATTGGTTGTGGCTCGTTTTTGCATGGTGGTAGTAATCTGCGTATGTAACTTATGTTGTGCGTGCTTAAAGTCCAAATTATTATCAGGATAAAAAGGACCATCGAGATAGACGAGAATGTGAGGATACTTTCCAAAGCGTGGATGATGGTATGTTGTTGTCATTACGAAGCTAGGTACGTTTAGTTTAACTGGGAAGCGCATGCTGGTTGCAGAAAATGGTCGAATTTTAGTGTAATACGGCCAAACGTGAGCTTCAGGATAAATAACAATTACTTTGTTAGCTGTAATTACATGCCTGATTGCTTTAATTAAATTGCCAAATTGCTTTACATTGTGTCCTACAGGTAAACCAAAATAAGGCAGAATAAATTTTCCTAGGATAGGGATACCCCAATTAGCTTGAGCTGCAATTACGTAGTAATTTTTAGCTGGGATAACATTAAGTGGCATTACCGCATCGCCAAAGGGTTGGGTATGATTTGCATAAATGAAATAACCACTATTTTTAATAGTAGCCAATTTATCTTTACCAATTATATGAGCGTTGATGATGTGTAGGTAAATTAAGCTTATTAAATGTGCTAACGGTCGAATTCCAACCGACCATATTTTGCCAATATGAGTTGTCGGAAAGATAGTGTAATTATCAGGTAATTGGTAATCTTGTTGATGACTAGTAATAATATCGTCAGTTAAATTGTGATAATAGTATTCGCGTTTAACCATGAAAACCTTCCTTCAAGAATGTTATTATGTAATTTTATCATGAATTAAATAATATGAAAAAGTGAAATTTTGCGTAAAATTAGTTATACTTTTAACAAATAAAAGTATCTGGGAAAACTAGACTTTTGAAAAATATCGTTTAAGGGTAAATATTTTTAAATTTTATAGCTTCTTGTAGTGTAATCTAGACAAAAGTTCGTATCAAAAAAAGGAATGTTAGTTTTTTTCTAATATTCCTTTTTTTGAATTGAGTTTTTAATAAATAGTAATATCGCCATCAGTTGAAGCCAGCTGCAAGGTGTCATTTGAGGCAATGGTACTGGAAAACTTGTTGCCGATGCTGGACTTATGATAAATAATTGTCCCGTGCTTGGAAATAAGATGGTAATTCATATCATGAGCTAATTGCTTTAGGTATAAGTTGCCCGTAGTTGAACTAATAATGTTGTTATTAGTTAATTGGCTGCGATCGATTCTGACATCGCCATTTTGGGAATTAAGCTTTAAAGTCAAATTACATTGGGCAATATCAGAATTACCGTTTAATGTTTGCAGGATAAATTGTCCGCACGCGCTGCGCTTGACGGTGATGTTGCCGTTGCGCGATTTTAATGAAATAGTGGCAACTTTTGCCTGCGTCATTCTGACATCACCATTTTTGGAATTAAGGGTTAAGTCATTAGCCAGAGTGACATTATTGAATAAAGTATCGCCATTGTCTTGCTGCAAGGTTATTGTCTGTAAATTGATGTCTTGCAGGATAACATTGCCATTAGTGTTATATCCGCTGATAGTTGTAAGGACTAAGCTGCTTGGAACTATAATTTCAACGTGACTGGTAGCTGTCCGCCAATTAATAACAATTAAGCCCTTATTTTTAGGTGGCTGTTGCTCATCAACGATTAAGGTTTGACCTTTAGTTTTAACCTCAATTGGTCTGCTATTATAATCTGTAATTAAAACTTGGAAGCTATTACCGGAATGGATATACAAATCAGCATTACTAAGTGCTACTTTAATGTTGATAAATTTATCGGGAATAATTGTTCGTTTACGCGAAGGATTTTTTTCCACGTGAAACCCCCGCACGTAATTGTCACTAGCAGACTTGGATGATGCCAGGTGAGTAACCTTAGTAATTTCATGATAATCACTGCAGATATCGCGGGCTAACTCTGTCGGCTGACCAAGTTCTTTTTCAATTTCTTCTTTTGTTTGAAAGTCGCCACTTATTAAAAAGTCACGGTAAAACGCAAGAACAGCCTGTCGCTGTTCAGGAGATAGGTCCAGTAATTTACGTGCCAAAATTTTAATATAATCATCAATTATTTGAGCCATGACTATTCTTCCACATTAAGTAAGTTTAAATTATTTTTAAATCTATTATATGCTTTTAATTATTAAATAATTGTTTAAACGGCTTTAATTAAAATTTTTAACGTGGTACTATTTAGATAAATATCTAATTAGATATTTATCTAAATAGCTAGGAGAAAATGATCAATGAGTTTTGAAGGCAGCTTTAAGGCGCTCTCTGATCCAGTTCGCCGCAAAATCTTGCAGTTGTTAAAGAATGGCCGGTTATCAGCCGGAGAAATCGCCCAGCATTTTAACATGACCAAGGCAACGATTTCATATCATCTCAATATTCTGAAAAAGGCGGATTTGGTTTTTGAAGAACGAGAGAAAAATTTTATTTATTATTCACTAAATACAACAATTTTAGAGGAAATTATGACGTGGTTAATTGATTTAAAAGGGGGTCATAATGATGAAAAATAATTTGCGCAGAACATGGCTAATTACTAGTTTAGTAATCTTGATTTCGCTATTGATCGGGCTACTACTTTGGTCTAAATTGCCTAATGTAATGGCAACACATTTTGGTAATAATAATGAACCCAATGGCTGGATGCCTAAGTGGGTTGCGGTTTTTGGTCTGCCATTAATAATGCTGGGACTGCAATGGTTTGTTTATTTTCGGACTGCTAAGCAAAATATTAATGCCAAACTAGCTAATGTTGCCTTATGGTTAGTGCCACTGATTTCAGTTATTGTTTGCCTTTGCATGTACACTTTTAATTTGGGCTATCACGTCAAGGTAGGGATGATTGTTACTCTGCTTGTGGGATTTGTCTTTGTGCTAATCGGCAACTTTTTGCCTAAAGGGCAACCTAACAGGGCGATGGGTGTGCGGCTGCCACGGACGTTAACTAACGGTGAAAATTGGCGTAAAACTAACCGCTTTACTGGTTGGCTTCTTGTCTTGTGTGGCTTAATCCTGATGGCTCTGTCGTTTTATCAAATTTGGTGGTTGATTATCCCAGTTGTAGCTGCGGTGGTCATCTTGCCGGTGATTTACTCTTATTTGTTGGCAAAATAAAAGAGTATTAGGGAAATATTCATGGAAACACCGATTTTTATTTTAATTAGGGGTAATTCAGGCAGCGGGAAAACTGCATTAGCAGAAGTCAATTTGTAAAAATATTAGATAAAACAAAACAAGTTCCTCAGATATTACTCCGAGAAACTTGTTTTTGGTATAAAAAAAGCACCGCCTACTTGCAGTGCCAATTCTATTATGGTGGGTGGCCAGGGGTTCGAACCCTGGACCCACGGATTAAGAGTCCGTTGCTCTGCCAGCTGAGCTAGCCACCCAAGTCATATTTATCTGTTGACAATTAAATATATTAGCAATTATTTTTGGTTTTGACAAGAGTTTTGAGCAAAAAATTTTCAAAAAAGATAAAAAACAGCGATTAAGTTAATAATCGCTGTTTTATAGGTTATGGGTGGCCAGGGGTTCGAACCCTGGACCCACGGATTAAGAGTCCGTTGCTCTGCCAGCTGAGCTAGCCACCCAAATCATTATTATATGTAACCGACAAAAACTATTATGCTATTATTTTTAGTGAATTGCAAGTTTTTTTATTAAATTTCGGTGACTTTTTTGGCTAATAGGGTAAAAACCAGTATAATAAAAGAAAAGGGGGACTTTCGATGCCAAAGAAGATTCTCGTTGTCGATGACGAAAAACCGATTTCTGATATTATCAAGTTTAATTTAACTAAGGAAGGGTTCGATGTCGACACCGCTTATGATGGCGAAGAAGCCGTCAAGAAAGTTGATGAATACAATCCAGATTTAATGATTTTGGATCTGATGCTGCCTAAGAAGGATGGCTTGGAGGTTGCACGCGAGGTCAGACAAACGCACGACATGCCAATTATCATGGTGACAGCTAAGGATACCGAGATTGACAAGGTGTTGGGCCTAGAAATGGGTGCTGATGACTATGTCACTAAGCCTTTTTCTAATCGAGAATTAGTTGCTCGGGTTAAGGCTAATTTGCGGCGCCGTGATATTGTCAAAAAGGTTGAGAGTGCAAATCAAGAGAGTGCAACTAAGAATATCACGATTGGCAACTTGGTAATCATGCCAGATGCCTACATCGTTGAAAAAGACGGTAAAAAGATCGAACTAACCCACCGCGAGTTTGAGCTGCTCTATTATTTAGCCCAGCACATGGGACAAGTAATGACTAGAGAGCACCTGTTACAAACCGTCTGGGGTTATGATTACTTCGGGGATGTGCGGACCGTTGACGTTACGGTTCACCGTCTGCGTGAAAAAATCGAGGATAACCCCGTACAAGCGCAAATTCTGCTGACACGGCGTGGTGTTGGCTATTACGTCAAACAAGCAAATGAAGATTAAACAAAGAAAAAGCCTGCCGGACTATTTTTAGTGCGCGGCTTTTTTACTATCTAATATGAAAAATAATGAAAAAAATCAAGAGTAAGTTAAAACATCTATTTATTTCGATTAATACGACTTTGGCAATTGTCTTTATGGCAATGATTATTGCTATGATTGAAGTTATTGGGGCGTATTTTACTAGGCAATTGGAACAAAACAGTATTGAGAGTTTCCAGTCGTCAATTCAAGTACCGCCGATTGTTACTAATCAGCTGTCATTGCAATTGCTGCGCGATAATAAACGGCCAAGCGCCAGCTTGAACCGGATTGTTAATGATTACAGCAATGGTACTAACACGATTAGTGAGATTATTGTGGTTGATAACAAGGACATTATTCGGGCAGTGTCAAATCTGAATGACAAAAGTCGAATCGGTCAGCGGGTTAACAATCTGCTGGTTAAGCAAGTCACGTCAACAGGCCGTCAGGCAACCAAAGTAATCAATGATAAAGACAATTACATGGTGCAGGTGACGCCGCTAAATGCTGGCAATGGGTCGACCAACACAGTTGGGGCAATTTATGTACGGGCGTCAATGCAGGGCGTATTTAACAATTTGCGTAATATTTCCTTTATGTTCTTGGTGACATCGTTAATTGCCGCGGTGATAGGCGCGATATTGTCGTTAGTTGTTTCGCATGCGATTACCAAGCCAATCGAGGAAATGCAGGGGCAGGCATTAAATATTGCCGATGGCGATTATTCCAGCCAAGTGAAGATTTATTCTAATGATGAGTTAGGACAATTAGGGCAAGCCTTTAATACTTTGTCCGTGCGCATTGAACGGTCGCAGGAAGAGTCTGAGAGTGAGCAGCGACGGCTGGATAGCGTGTTGTCACATATGAGTGATGGGGTGCTAGCGACCGATCGGCATGGCAACGTTAGTGTTGTTAACCAGATGGCACTCAACTTTTTAAATAAAACTAAGGAAGCAATTATCAACAAGCCGATTGCGGAAGTTCTAGGACTAAAAGAAATCTCACAAGATTTAATGTCGAATCAAAAAGGAATTGTCATTACGCTTAACGAGGGGACGCGTGATGAAGTGATTTTGCATGCCAGCTTTTCACTGATTAAGCGGGTAACGGGCTTTGTGTCTGGGAGTGTTTGCGTGCTGCACGATATTACCGAGCAGCAGAAGAATGAAAATTCGCAAAAGCAGTTTGTATCTAACGTGTCGCATGAATTGCGGACACCGCTGACAAGTCTGCACGCGTATATTGAAACTCTGAATGAAGGTGCATGGAAGGATCCGAACGTGGCCCCGCAATTTTTGCAAGTAACGCAAGAAGAAACTGAACGCATGATTCGCATGATTAACGAGTTGCTTAGTCTGTCACGAATGGACCGTGGTGTGTCCAAGGTTGATGTTGAGTGGGTTAATTTTAATGATTTTGTGGCGCATATTTTGGACAGGTTTGACATAATTGTTAAAACTGATGCTAAAGAAGGCAAGAAGAAGTATATCATTAGTCGTAAATTAGGCACGCAGGCCTTGTGGGTTGAGATTGACACCGATAAGATGGCGCAGGTAATCGATAATATTATGAATAATGCGATTAAGTATTCGCCAGATGGTGGGACAATCACGGTTAAACTGCAGCAGGAACAAAATCGCTTGCTTTTAAGCATAACTGACCAAGGACTTGGGATTCCGCGCGAAGACCTTAATAAAATTTTTGACCGATTTTATCGGGTTGATAAGGCGCGCTCGCGGGCTCAAGGTGGTACAGGCTTGGGATTAGCAATTGCTAAGGAAATTGTAACAGCCCACCGTGGTCAAATTTGGGCTAACAGCAGCGAGGGTAAGGGTTCCACCTTCTACATTGCCTTGCCGTATGAACCAATGAGCGAGGAGGATGATTGGGATGAAATTTAAGTTTAAATTTGGTGATTTCTTCTTGCTGGTCGGTACACTGCTTGTCTTTAGCTTGTCGATTGTGTTGTGGATTTTTATCATGACCAATGATCAGTATTTTAGTCATATTAACCAAACCAGTAGCGTAGCACAGCAGTCGCGTAATCGGCTCAATAATTCGATTTATGACCTGTATATCCCGACTTGTTCTTATGGTTTTAAAAATGGGCAGCTCTACCGGTTGTATGATGCCAAGAAAAATTTGCCGCTTGAGTTTGCTAAGGAATTAAAAGGAATTAAGTTTAAAAATCTGAATGTTGTGAGCACCAGTCGCTCTAAATATGAGCGCATGCTCAACGCTCCTGACTATATTCAGCTAACTTTTCCCGATGAGGTTAGTATCAAACTGTTTACTAAGCAAAATACGCTTGAAAATGGGAAAAAATTCCGCCGAGTTTTTATTTCTAATAGTGATAATCGGCTTTATCTAGGTAATGATGAGACAACTACTGTGTACCGGATTGATTTGGCTCGGGCAAATTTTACCAAACTGCGCAGTTATGCTAGTCATGCACACAGCATGACGCCAGTTAAGCTAGTGCGATTGAAGGATTATTATGAGGTCTTTTATACTAATGCGGAACGCTGGCGGGTGTACAGCTACCTAACTAATAATCAGACGGACTCGTACTTTGTGTCGCGACTGCTGGGGACAACTAATGTGACGGCTCATTCAAGTAAAAAGGGCTGGATAACATATTCGCTTAATTATTACACCAAACTGCGAATCCCTAAGAGTGGCACGAAGAAGCATGACTTACTTTATACCAAATATGAAAAAAGCAAGAATTTAGCGATGCATGAGCGATTATTAGATAGTGTTGATTATGTGCACAAGCTGGGGTTGAGCGAGCAAGACTTGCGCTTCTTTGATACCAATGGCATGGCAATCAGTTATACCAATTATATTGAAGGTTTGCCTGTTTTTGCGGAACAGCATACACCGCAGATTAAGACGAGTTTTACACCAGAATCAATGCAGGTGGCGTTTAACAATATTGATTTGCAAATACCAATCCCATTTGACGGGCAAACGCGTAGTCTGCCAAGCACGGATACGGTGCTGCAGGAATTAACTAATCAGGGGCTTAAAAGAGACCAGATTCAGCGAATTATCGTTGGCTTTAGGATGGTTAAGGATAACAGCCACGACCATCTAGCTAATTTGATTCCAACTTATTACGTTAAGGCTTATAATCGCTGGCAAAGCTTAAGTGAATGGCAAAAGCAAGACTTGACGGCTTTAAATAAGGACAACAAGGAAGGAGCGCAATAAAATGGACCGGAAACGAATTGAATGGCTATTTTTTGTTGTTTTCTTATTGATTGACCTTTATCTTGGCATTGAAATCTGGCGCTCGCCCATTAATTTAAGCAATACTGGCGGTGCACAGTCGACCAGCATTCGCTCTGAAATGCGGGCTGATGGTATTGACTTGCCGCTGCATATTTCACATAAACAGCGGTCGGGTTACTATCTTGCCGCAAAAAAGCGCAACTACTTGTCAGGTAAACTTTCTAGCTTGACTGAAGTTAATACTCATTTTTCAAAAAGTGACAACATCTTAACTGGAACGCCCAAAACGCAGGTGACCTTAAGCGGCAATCATCATCAAATCTTGGCGCAATTGAATAGTTTTAAGAATGATTCGGAAAACGTCCCGTTTGGTGCTAAGTTTAAGTATGAGCCCAGCATGTCGGGCTCGAATACCTACTGCTACGTTCAGAGTACTGACTATGGCCAAGTTTATGCTAGTGATGCCCAATTGATGATTAATGTGCGTAATAATGCAATAACCAATTACACGATTTCTTATATGGGACCGATTAGCGCGGTTCGTGAGCCGCAACTAATTATTAGTGCCTGGCATGCAGTTAAGGCGATGTATACTGACCGCGAGATTGTTAATAATTCGCGTGTTATGCAAATTAAGCTAGGTTATTCCAAATTGACAGAGGTCCGTGGCAGCATAATTTTATTGCCAACATGGTTAATCTGGGTCGAAAATAAAACAACTAAAAATATTACGGTTAAACGAGTAAATGCCTTTACTGCCCAAATTTTGCAGTCAGGCAACTCTTATAGTGTCCAAAAGAATTAGAAAGGAAAAGTTAGGTGCGGGTTTCGATTTTAGCTAGTGGTTCAACAGGCAATACCAGTCTGATTGAGACTGAGCAACATAAGATTTTGATGGACGCGGGTTTATCGGGTGTTAAAACCAAACAGCTGCTTAGTCAGGTTGGCGTTGATATTGCGGATATTGATATGGCCTTTTTGAGTCATGACCATTCTGATCATAGCAAGGGACTAGGGGTATTGATGCGGCGCTATCCTCGGATTGCGGCGTTTAGCAATAGTGGCACGTGGCAATATTTATGTGAAACAAATAAAATCGGCAAGCTGCCGGTGGAACAGATCAATACGATTGAGCCGGGACAAACACAAACATTTGGCGATTTGGATGTGACCGCATTTGCGACTAGTCATGATGCCGCCGAGCCGCAATATTATGTTTTTACAAGTGGTGGCAAACGAATGGTATTTTTGACAGATACAGGATATGTGTCGCAGAAAGTTGAGAGCGTGATTGCCGATGCCGATGCTTATTTAATGGAATTCAATTATGATGACATGATGTTGCGTAATGGTCCGTATTCTTGGGGGTTGAAGCAGCGAATCTTATCAGATGAGGGTCACTTGTCTAATGAAGAAGCTGGTCAAGCCTTGCTAGATGTGGTGACGCCGCGGACGAAGCACATCTTTTTGGCTCACCGCAGTCAGCATAATAATACGGCTAAATTAGCTTATAACGCTGCTGAAAAAATGTTGATTGCTGGGGATGCTAATCTACCTAGTGATGTTCAAATTCAGTTGACTTCACCAGAGCAGCCGACGAATTTAGTACAAATTTAATAATTTAGACGATAATTTTTCAAAAATTATTAGTATATTAGGCAATATATGTAAAGGAGATAATGATATGGAAAACGCAAATACTAATCATGGTAAAAATAAGTTTCTTGTTAAGACAGCTGTTGTTGGTGTTGTTGCAGGACTTATTGGGGGTGGTGCTTCTTATGTTGCCTTAGACCAAATTAATAATGCTAATTTGAACAATAATCAGGCACAAACAACAATTAGCTCTAATAGTGCTAAAACTTCTAAGAATAGTGCCAAAACTAGTGGAACGATGACTCCGGCATATAATGATGTTAAAGGTGCTGTTGTATCCGTAATTAATATGAAGCGGCAGTCAAATAGCAGCAATAATTCTTTGTTTGATATTTTTGGCGATAACGACGATGATAGCAGCAGTAAAAAGGGTAAGCTGCAAACTTACAGTGAAGGCTCGGGGGTTATTTACATGAAGTCCGGTAATAAGGGCTATATTGTAACGAATAACCACGTGGTCTCTGGTAGTGACAAGGTGCAGGTCATGTTGTCAAACGGTAAGACGGTTAATGCACGGATTGTAGGAACAGATGCAACTACTGACTTGGCGGTTTTAGCAATTGACTCTGGATATGTTACCCAGACAGCTGAATTTGGTGATTCTAAGACCTTACAGGCGGGTCAGACAGTGATTGCGGTTGGTTCCCCCTTAGGCAGTGAATACGCGTCAACGGTAACTCAGGGGATTATTTCAGCTCCTGCTAGAAGTATTACAACTTCTTCTGCTAACCAGCAAACAGTTGTTCAAACTGATGCAGCAATTAATCCCGGCAATTCAGGTGGTGCCTTGGTCAATTCTGCCGGTCAAGTTATTGGGATTAACTCAATGAAGCTGGCTCAATCAAGTGATGGAACGTCAGTTGAAGGTATGGGCTTCGCCATTCCGTCTAATGAGGTTGTTACAATTGTTAACCAACTGGTAAAGAAGGGCAAAATTACGCGGCCACAGCTTGGCGTGAAGGTCATCGCACTGCAAGGCATTCCAGCTAGTTATCGAAAGCATTTGAATATTAAATCTAACTTGAAGAGTGGTATTTATATTGCTTCAGTAACCAAGAATGGATCTGCAGCTGCAGCTGGAATGAAGACGGGGGATGTTATCGTTAAAGTTGATGGTAAAACGGTAACAGACGTTGCTTCGTTACACAGTATTTTGTATGATCATAAAGTCGGTGATACCGTCAATTTAACCGTTGATCGCAATGGTAAAACACTCAATTTACGGGTTAAGCTGCAAGCTAATTAAGAAGGATAATATTCTGTAATTGAACAAGAAAAAAGGCTATACTAAGCGGTTTGTGCCGGCAGTATAGCTTTTTTATTAATAATAATTGTGCGAAACATTTTTTTATTCGGTAATTGAGCTTGTCAAGAGAAAAATTATCTGATAATTCTTGTTGATAATTGTGGAAAACTCTGTGGATTGTGCATAAAAGATGTGAGAATGCTTTTAAAAGCCTGTGGATAATCTGTTAATTGTGTTTAAATATTAGTGAAAATAGATTTACACAAACAATTGTTCAGCCCGTTATCATAGTATTTTAGACCGATTAGTTTGTGAAATTAGGCTATTAAAAGTATGTGTGTGGGTAAAGTTTAGTAAAATAGAGAAAAAAGTTTGCCAACCACAAGTTAGCTGAAAATAAATAAAATAGACCACAAAATGTAGATTTCAATTTTGCACAGGTGTGGAAAAAGCAAGTGGAAAGATTGGGAGTTAGGGGATAAACTAGTAATTATGAATATCAAGATTGTCTGTGTGGGAAAACTAAAGGAAAAATATTTTAGGGATGCAATTGCTGAATACCAGAAGCGATTGAGTAGATTTGTCAAAGTTCAGCTTGTTCAGGTTGCTGATGAAAAGGCGCCGGAAAAATTCAGTCAGGCAGAGCAGGAACAGGTTAAGAAAATTGAGGGCCAACGGATTTTAAGTAAAATTAAAGACAAGGAATACGTTTATGTGACGGCGATTAAGGGTAAGGAACGCACAAGTGAAGAGTTTGCCAGTGAATTAGAAAATTTGGCAACCTATGGTCATTCAGATATTACCTTTGTCATTGGTGGTAGTTTGGGCACCAGCCCTGCTGTTAATCGGCGTGCAGATGATTTACTTAGTTTTGGCAAGCTGACGATGCCGCACCAATTGATGCGCGTCGTTCTCATTGAACAAATTTACCGTGGTTTTATGATTAACAGTGGTAGTCCATATCATAAGTAAAATGGGGATAAAATGAAATTAGTTGTTTTTAATATTGGTGGTACCACTGTTAAGACGGAATTTATGATGATAAGCACATTACTGAGCAGGCAGTTTTGCGGAATTGAGAACAGAAATTGATGGAGTTTGGAATAGCACGGATTATGCCGCAGGTGATGACATGTTGGTATCATAATTCAGCCAATCTTTATGGTGCTGCCTTGAATTTTATAGTTCAAATGTAAATTAAAAAAATGTAGTCGAATTACGACTACATTTTTTTATTTCAAGATGAATAATGCTAAGTTAAGTGCAAGCAGAATAACAGCACTCCAAACCCAATCTTGTACCCGCACTGGTACGGCAATGATTACGGAACGGTGGGCGTCTTCTTGATAGCCGTGGGATTCCATTCCTTGCGCTAAATTCTCGGCAGAATTGAGTGCTACCAAAATAGCTTTAAAATATAATACTGGCGACCAAAAGCTGAGATAAACGCCGCGCATCATGCCAGCCGTCCGGATTTGCTTAACGGCTTGCTTCATGCGGGGAACAATATTAAGCGCAGCTAAAACACCATAAGCAAATTTACTTGGTAAATGAAAGTTCTGCTCAAACGAACGTGCTAATTCTTCGGCACTGGTATTAATCGTGACACAGCTGATAGTTAAAATATAAACGTAAATCCGGCTGGATAAGCCCAGAGCATTAAATAGATTAGGAGTTGGTGTGAACCATTCAAGTGTTGCAAAAATTGTAAATGCGGCAATGAATGGCACTAAAAGCAGGATTAACAAGTTCTTTAATTTAATTCGTTTAATTAGTAAATAGATAATTGCCAAGATAATGATTGCAAAATTAGTCGACAAGCTAATTTTCAATGATATTTCAAGCGAAATAATTAAGGCTAAAATAAACTTAAAACTAGGATTCATGGAAATACCTCACTTAGTCACGTAATGCAGTTGTTTATCGGCAAAAACGAGATGGTAATCACACCAATCAGCTAGACCGTCAAGTTCATGACTAATAATTAACAAAGTTTGTTCGCGCTTTTTTTGACTTTGCCTAAGTAGTTGCATGACTTTTTGACTTGATACGTGATCCAAACCGCTTAGTGGCTCGTCAATCAGCAATACATCTTGATCTGCAATTAACATTAGTAAAATTTGCAGCTTCTTTTGTTGACCGCCGGAAAGAGAATACACAACTTGGTCTAAATGCTGGTTTAAATCGAGATCAGCTAAAACTTCGTTGATTTTTTCGTCAGTAAAAAAGTCATTAGTCCGCTGTTTTTTACTCAAGTCAATTTCGTCTTGAACGGTAACACTCAAAAATTGGTCGGTTGCATTTTGAAAAATCTGAGCAACATGTAATAAGTATTTGCGCGTTGCTTGTTGGCGCACTTCACGATTGTGGTAGGTTAGACTGCCGTTATAAGGCAGCATTTTGGTCAATGCGTTAAATAATGAAGTTTTACCAACGCCATTAGCTCCAGTAATTAGCGTGGTCTTACCCGCAATAATCTTAAGCTGGTCCTGATTCAATAAACGTCTGTTCTGCGTTAATTGTGTTTTGTTTAAGGTAAAACAAGCTGTCTCATTTTGAGGCAAAGCAAACGAATAATTATTCTTGTGCGTACTTGTCTGGAGTAGTTTGTCTTTAGCTAAGCTGTCTAATTGTTGGACATGGTGGCCTGCAAACTGAAAGAGGCAATCACAGATATTTTGGTAGCCATTTAGAATATGGTCACTTAAAATAATCGTTTTGCCTTGATCGCGCAAGTGCGCTAATTTGGTAATTAAAAATTGCCGTGCTTGCGGATCACAACTAGCGAAGGGCTCATCTAGCAAGAATAAGTCAATGTCCATTGCAATGAGAACGGCAAGGGCCACACGTTGTTGCTCACCACCGGACATTGTATTGATCTTTTGGTCCAACAAGTTTTCAATTTGCGCAAATTTTACGCCGGCAGTCAGCCGTTTGTGATAATCTTCTTGGTTAATTTGTAAATTCTCAAGCGCAAAAATAATTTCTTCTCGTGGGGTTGCCATTGTGAATTGCTCGCTGGCATTTTGAAACATGATGGCCGACTTTAAGCCGTTGAGGTTAAGGCTGCCGCTGACTTTACCCGCATATTTAGGATATAGTCCGGCCAGCACCTTAAGTAAAGTTGACTTACCACAACCAGTAGGTCCAATTAACAGTGAAAATTGCCCCGTGGGAATTTCGAGATTAAGGTTATCAAGAATTTTAATATTTTGATCGTATGAAAAAGTTAAATTTTTGCTTGTAATCATTATTTTTACCAACTAAAAAAGTCGCTAGGACAAGCTGCACTAACGACGTAAAAGTTCATTCATTTTCCCTTCGCTGGCATTGTCCATAGCAGGTTCAACGGGTATTATCTCAGCCTTGCGGCACCCCAATGTTATCAAACCAATTTTACATGAAAACCGCTTTTTTGTCTAGTCATGATGGCTTAATGAAAATAAAATACCAGTGAATCTTGATTTTGCTATATAATAAAAGTATTAAACTAATAATAAGAAGGTGAAACTATGGCAGCAGTCAAATTGGCGCAATATTTAGCTAGTATTTTAAGCTCAACTAATAGCGATACGAATGAATTACGATTAAAGGCAGTGGGTAGCAGCTTTGATTTGTTTACTGTTTATCTCGAAAATCACAACACTGGTGTCCATCGTTATCAAACAACAAATGCGATGATTTTTTATGAGGCTGGTGGCAAAGCAAATATTAAAATTCACGGACAAGACTTTGAGTTAGGAGTAGGCAATATTGTCTTTTTGCCAGCTAAAAGTGATTATGAAGTCCAAAAGCAAACTAAAACTGACGTTTTGGTAAAGTTAGATTTAAATTCTAAGTATAATTTACAATATTTCCTGGGAAATATTACCAATCAGGAGTCACGTGAAGAGCAGGCAATTAAGCAAGTAATTAGCAATTTGCGGGTTAATCGTCTGTTATATTTAAAGTCAACGCCAATTTCTAAATCGGCACAATTAATGAATAAGATAATTGATGAATATTTAAGCCATAATTTATTTACCGAGAGTGTAGTTAAAGCAGAACTAAATTTATTGTTAGTTGCGGCAGTACGTAATCAGAACTTCGCTGCAGCGCCAGCAAAAAAGCAGGGCTTTGCCAATGCAACACTTGAAAGCTATATCGATGCTAATTTTGCCGATATTACTTTAGATGCAGCTGCTAAATATTTTGGCTTTAATCCAAATTATTTTTCTAGTTTAGTTAAGCAAAAAACTGGCAAAAGCTTTGTGGAGCATGTTGATGAACGGCGAATGCAGGAAGCCCGCAATTTACTTGCGCGTCCTGATATTTCGGTTAAGGAGATTATTGCTAGGGTTGGTTATAATGGCAAGTCATTTTTCTATAAAAAGTTTAATGAATACTATCATCAGACGCCAGTTCAAATGCGTGCGGAGCTATTTCGTCAGGCTAATATTAATTTGAAATAAAAAAATAATTGACAGCGCAACCAAAAGCTGTTATACCTAAACTATAGTTTAATAATAAAAGTTCGTCTGGGGTGTCGCGTAAGCGACTGAGATTATACTCATCGAACCTGATGTAGTTTATACTACCGAAGGAAGAGCGGCCTGTTGATCAATTTTTGAGCCATTCTTAAATAAGAATGGCTCATTTTTATTAAAAGTCCTTTCCTTTGATAACCGAAGGAGGGGATTTTTTGGTTATTGTTAATGGTGAAGAAGTGGCAGCTATAGGTATATCAATTGCAACACTTTTAACCCAAAGAAATGCGCCAGTCAGCAATTTAGCAGTTGAACTGAATGGTAAGATTGTGCCTCGCAGTGATTTTGCTAATGTTTTGCTAAAAGAAAATGACAAGGTGGAAATAATTTCATTTGTTGGGGGTGGATAAATGCTAGATAGGTCACAAAATTCGGCAATTATCGCTGAAATGCAAAAACGCAATGTCTCGGGATCTAGCTCTAAACTAGCTGCTGCCAAGGTAACTATTGCTGGTTGTGGCGGTTTAGGAACAAATATTTCTCTTGCTTTAGCTCGCATTGGTGTCGGTCAAATAACTTTGATTGACTTTGACCAGGTTGAATTAAGCAATCTTAATCGTCAGCAATTTAAATTTAGTCAAGTTGGAATGGCGAAGGTAGTTGCGATGAAAGAGAATTTGCAGGAAGTTAATCCGTTTATAACGGTTAAAGCAGTAAAAGACCGAGTAACACCGCAAAATATCGCGGGGCTATTTCAAGATGCAGATATTATCTGTGAGGCCTTTGATGACCCAGCGGCTAAAGCAATGCTACTGGAAAATGTTACGAAAATTTTTCCCGATAAGCCGCTAGTCATGGCGTCAGGAATGGCAGGAATTCATAGCGCCAATGCAATTAAGACGCGAAAGATATTGCCTAACGTGTATTTAGCAGGTGATGGCAAGTCTAAAGGGATAGAGGGTCTGATGGCTCCACGCGTGACAATTTGCGCTGGTCATGAGGCGAACATGATTATCCAGTTGATTTTAGGAATTGAAGATTTAAATTGAAAGAGGAAAATATAATGACAAATACTAAAGAAACAGATTTATTAACAATTGGCGGGCACACATTTACTTCACGGTTTATTTTGGGCTCAGGGAAATATTCTTATGACCTGATTGATGCGGCAGTAAAGCATGCTAAGGCACAAATCATTACAATGGCTTTACGCCGGACAACGTCTGACCAAGAAAATATTCTTAATTACATTCCTGAAGGTGTGACGATTTTACCAAATACGTCAGGGTCGACAACTGCTGAGGAAGCAATTAGAACTGCGCGTTTAGCTCGTGAATTAAGTGGCAGTGACTTCATCAAGTTGGAGGTAGTGCCTGATAAAAAGTACTTGTTACCAGATAATGCAGCAACCGTTAAGGCAACAGAGGTTCTGGCAAAAGAAGGCTTTATTGTCATGCCGTATATTTTACCTGACTTAAATACTGCCCGAGAACTAGTTGATGCGGGTGCAGCTACTGTCATGCCACTAGCAGCACCAATTGGTACCAATAAAGGCTTGGCAACCAAAGAGTTAATTCAGATTTTAATTGATGAAATCGACGTTCCAGTGATTGTTGACGCAGGAATTGGTCGTCCAAGCCAAGCTGCTGAAGCAATGGAAATGGGTGCCGATGCGATTATGGCTAATACTTCAATGGCAACAGCTGAGAATATTCCGTTAATGGCTGAAGCTTTTAAATTGGGAATTGAAGCTGGACGTAAGGCTTATTTGGCTGGTCCCGGTCGTGTAATTGAACACGGTGCAGTTGCTTCATCACCATTAACTGGTGTAAGTAAGTAACGTCATGCAGCAGAGTAAGAAAATAACGGTTAATCAGCTTTTTAAGCAGATTACAACTCTGCCTAATTCGGGATTAGGACAGAACCGCTTGGTCTATTCTTCTGATTGGCTTCAGGGACAAAAATTATTAATTCAGTTTGCATTAAAAGTGGGTTTTCAAGTTACAGTTGATGACTATGGTAATGCCTATTTGGACTTACTTGGAAATGACCAAGAACAAGTGATTGCGACGGGTTCGCATATGGACACTGTGAAAAATGGCGGCCGTTTTGATGGTTTGTATGGTGTTCTGGGTGGCTTACAGGCTGCTTTGAACCTGCGCGAGCAGTTTGGTACTTCACAAAAGACAATTCGAGTAATTTCTTTTTGCGAAGAAGAAGGCAGCCGCTTCGACGCTACCTTTAGCGGTTCGAAGCACTATGCACGTGTAGTTGAGATTAATGGCTTAGTTGATGAAAATGGCATCAAAATCGAAAATGCTCGCAGTAATGCAGTTAACCAATTGAAGCAAATTAGCGGCGTCAAGTATGCTCTTCCCGCTCTGCCGCAAAACTTTACTGAATTGCACGTTGAGCAAGGAAACCGCCTTACTCGCAACAATATTTCACTTGGTTTGGTTACAGCAATTGTGGGTCAGCGGCGTTATCGCGTTACAGTTAATGGCATTACTAATCATGCGGGCACGACCTTGATGACTGAGCGCCATGATGCTTTGCAGGCAACAATTAAGTTAATTAACCAGTTTGAAGTGCTTGCGAGTGCAGTGGATCCACTTTTGACTTTTACAGTTGGAGAACTTGCTGTTTGGCCGAATACTTCTAACGTGATTCCCGGCAAAGTGACGTTTTTTATTGATTGTCGTCATCAAAATAATGAGCTGTTAGATGAATTTGAAAAAATGATGAAAAACACCATTGCTAATCTTCCTGATCCGCTGATTAACGTTGAATTTAAGCGCTGGGTTCATGATCAACCTGTAATTTTAAGTTCGGAAATGCTGACGAAAAATGAAAAATTAGCGCACAAAATGGGTTATTCAATCATGAAATTGGCTTCGGGTGCAGGACACGATAGTGAAATTATGAATCGTGTCGTACCAACGACAATGATTTTTGTACCCAGCATTAATGGTATTAGTCACGCACCAGAAGAAAATACCAAACCTGAGGATTTGCAGCGGGGAGTTGAATTTTTGACCGCATCGCTTTATCAGGAGGCATATTAATAATGCATAAAATTAGCTTGACTGGCCAGATCACAATTGGTGTCATAATTGGGGCGCTAGTTGGCTGGCTATTACCTAAGTGGGCGGAAAATTTAACGATTGTTGGCGATATCTTTTTACGGCTGCTGCAAATGGTAATTGTCTGGCTAATTTTGGGTGCAGTCATCGAGGCTTTAGGTAGCTTAAAGTTTGCGGAATTGGGTAAATTGGGGCTAAAAACTTGTCTTTGGTTTACCATTACAACGATTTTGGCGGCGGTTGAAGGCGTGCTTTTAGGCATAGTCTTTAAGCCGGGAACAATGCTAAGGCTGCCGAATTTAGTAAAAACAAAAGTAGTGCTGCATTCTAGCGTTAATTTACGTGCAGCAATCCTGCATCTGTTTCCTGATAATATTTTTGCATCTCTTACTAAAGGAAACGTGATCCAAGTAATTGTTTTTGCTGTTTTATTCGGTCTTGTCTTAAGTCGCGCCAATGAAAATAATGAATATCATCTAGTGCTGAAGCTGATTAAACAATTTAATCAGTTGATTGTTAAGTTGGTGATGCTAATCATCAAGCTGGCGCCGCTCGGTATCGCCTGTATGTTTGCTAGTACAATTGCGAAAAATGGTGGTAAAGTGTTCTTGCCTTTGTTGTACTTTCTAGTGCTTTATGCAGTAGCAGTAATCGTGTTTTTACTCGCCTTATTTATCTTTGTTGGTTTAGTTGCTCATGTATCTTTTTGGGGCCTAGTTAAAGGCCTGACTAGAATCATCGTTGTTGCTTTTACCACAACTTCATCTGCCGCAACTTTACCAATTGAAATGATTGATGCTCAAGAAAAGCTGGGGGTCAGTAAATCCGTTACTCAGCTTGTTTTACCGCTGGGAATGGCGCTGAACAGTAATGGTCTAGCGCTGTATCTATCTCTAGTTTGTATAACCTTAATGCAGCTTTACGGTGCTAGTTTAGCGCCAGTATTGCTGTTAAGAATAATTCTGCTAGCTGTCTTGTCATGCTTAGGGACTGTAGTGGTTCCAGGTGGCGGCATTGTTGCGTTAACAATTGCGCTTCCTGTACTTGGCTTTCCTAATACATGTATTGCTTTATTTGCTGGGATTGATTGGTTTGTCGGGATGTTTCGTGCAGTTGCTAATGTTGTTGGCGACACGATTACGGCGGTAGGTGTGGCGGCATCAACGAGCCAGTTGAATAGGGATGTCTATTAGGGAGAAATGATTATGAAAATACAAAAACGACCATTATACTTAGTTACCGATCGGACTAATTTAACTGATAATCAATTTTTAACTACGATTGAGCAAGCTTGCAAAAGTGGCGTTGATCTGGTGCAGTTACGTGAAAAACAGCTATCTGGGCGTGAATATTACGAATTAGCGCAAGCAGTTAAGCAAATAACTGACCGTTATCAGTTGCCGCTAATTATTGACGATCGCCTTGATATTGCTCAAGCGATTAATGCCGCGGGAGTCCATTTAGGGCAAAGTGATTTGCCCGTCAAGGCTGCCCGTCAAATTTTAGGGGCAGATAAGATTATTGGCGCGACAACTAAGACACTGCCGCAAGCTCTTGAAGCAGAAAAAGAGGGTGCTGACTACTTGGGCGTAGGCGCAATCTTTCCGACGCAAACCCACGTTAAAACAGTGCATACAAGTGTGGCAACATTAAGCCAAATTAGGCAAAATGTTTCAATTCCTGTTTATGCAATTGGCGGCTTAAAGGCGCATAATGTTGCGGCAGTTAAGCCAGCTCATGTTGCAGGAGTTGCCGTTGTATCGGCAATTATGCAAGCTGCTGACCCAATTAAGGCAACACAAGAGCTAAGACAAGCAGTTTTAGCAGCCTTATAAAAATTAATTGAAATCAAAAAAGACATCTGTTCTTGAACAGGTGTCTTTTTGTGATATTACATTTTTTCTAACCGCTTAATCCGGTCTTCTGTTGGTGGATGACTATCAAATAGGTGCGTAAAACTGTGCTTTTTGCGCAGCGGGTCTTCAATATACATCCCTGCACTACTAGGATCAGCCTTTTTCATTGGCTTACTACCCGCGATTTTTTCTAAAGCAGAAATCAATCCTTGTGGATTGCGAGTAAGGTTAACTGATGAAGCATCGGCTAAGTATTCGCGGTTACGTGATAAAGCCATTTGTGCAAGACTAGCACATAGCGGTCCCAGAATAAGCACGAAAACAATTGCGACAATTTTAAAAATGATGACAAGGTTATTATCATCATCCTTATCACTGCCACGGTCATCGTCAAACCACCAGATGTACCGACTAGCGATTCCAGATAAATAAGAAATCACGCCGACAAGAACAGCAGCAACTGTCGATAACCTAATGTCGTAATTGCGAATGTGAGAAATCTCGTGACCTAAGACGCCTTCCAGCTCTTCACGGTTCATCATTTCAAGTAATCCTTGAGTTACAGCAACAGCACTGTGGTCGGGATCACGCCCTGTTGCAAAGGCATTGGGACTGGGATCATTAATGATAAAAACGCGGGGCATTGGTACACGGCCAGCCATGGCCATGTCTTGGACAACGTGCCACAATTCGGGGTTATCCTGTTCGTGAATTTCACTGGCATGATTTAAGCTCATTACCATATTTGCGGGATCACGCATGACCAAAAATAGGTAAAGAACACTGATAACTAGCGCAATAACCATTCCGCCCCATGGACTATCACCAAAAATATAGCCTAAGCCAGCCCCAACAAGGGCTAAAATCACGGCAAACAAGACCATGATGATGCCGGTTTTGCGCTTATTGCGAGCAATTTGTTGAAATAACATAATGATTTTGCCCTAATATTTAAAATTTAACCTTAGGTGCTTCTTTTTCGGCTTCACTAGCTTGTAAGTAGTCAACCTTCTTAAAGCCATGAATGCTGGCAATAATATTTGATGGGAAAGTCAGAAGCTTTTGATCATAAAGGGCTGCTGATGAATTGTAAAGTTGGCGTGAGTAAGCAATCTTGTTCTCGGTGTTGGTCAATTCTTCTTGCAATTTCAGGAAGTTTTGGTTGGCCTTTAAGTCAGGGTAGTTTTCTTGTAAAGCAAAGATGGACTTTAAGGCATCAGAAATTTGGTTAGAAACCTTTAAGGTTTGGGTCCGGTCATCTTGAGGGATGTTAGTTAATTGGTTGCGCAATTCCACAACGTTTTCTAACGTTTCCTTTTCATGCTTAGCGTAGCCCTTAGTGGTTTCAACTAAGTTAGGAATTAAATCGTTACGCCGCTTCAATTGCACGTCGATTTGGCTCCAGGATTCGTCAGTGTATACCTTGGCTTTTTGTAGGCCGTTATAAATAGCAATATAAATTCCGATTAATAAGACAACGATAATTAAAATTATCCAAGTTAATGATGACATAGGTTGAACCTCCTTATATATACTGTTTAATTATAACTGATTATTTATTTTTTGGATACAAAAAAAGGATGCTGCACAACATCCTGATTCAGATAAGTAAAGTATGTTAAACGAGCAATAGTAGCCAACCAATGATTGTTAGGATTAGTAAACCGATAAATTGCATAACTGTCCATTTTTTGAAGAATTCGTTTCTTGAGACAGTTCCGTTTTGAATGAAAGTCTTAAGCACCAACATATTGGCCATTGAGCCGATAGGTGAGCCAAAACCACCGATATTTGTGCCTAAGAACAGCGCTTTAGCGTATGGCGTAAACTTACCAACAAGGATTGTGGCCGGCACGTTGCTGATGATTTGGCTGGATAAAATCGATGTGAAGTAAGTTGAGCTTTCTGAATTAATCATTGTGTGAATAATCATGACAATGATTGGAATCTGCTGGATATCGCTAATAAAGATAAAAAAGCAGGTAAAAGTCAGCAGCAATGCGAAATCAACCTTAAGTAAAATTCGTGGGTTGATTAAAAAGGCAAGAATGATTGCAGCTAGCATTGGCCACGCAACGTTGACCACTTTGAAGACACCTAAAAAGAAGAAGGCGAACACAACGGTCGTAATTACAGTTGGTCGAATGCTGATATTGATTTGTTTTGTTTCTTGAACTGGAATTTGCTTGCGTGGAATAAAGTGAAAAATGATAAATGTAATCACTAGTGAACTGAGCAAGTATGGCAGTGACCATGAGAAGAAGGTCAAAGCGTTAACCGAATATTTGCTAACAAGAAAAATATTGTGTGGATTGCCCCAGGGCGTGAATGCTGCCCCGATGTTGGCGCCCATTCCAATTAACGTAACTGGCAAAATCTGCGGCAAGTCGTATTTTTTAGCAATGTTTAAATAAAGCGGAATTAGTGTTAATGCTGTTATATCATTACCAAGAAACATTCCGGCAATGATTGCTAAAAGCGTGAACAGAATATTCAGTTTGCGCGTATTGTCAGCAATACTGGTTAATTTGTACGCGAGCACATCGAGAACATGCAAGTACGCGTAGATTTGGATGATAATTAGCATCGCGGCGACTGAAAATATTGTATGTAAGTTAATATCCCCAAGCCGCGGTCTAGCAAAAAAAAGACTTACAATGGTGACTACAGCAGTAATCTGCAAGATTTTATCACTAAAAATTTTTCTTAAGACGGTCATAAAATGTCCCCTTTCGCAAGTTATAATCATCTATAGTTGTTACTTCTATTTTGAGCTTTTTTTCCGTTGTGTGCAATGATAAATTTTTGACTATAAAAATGTCAATTTACTAGGCGGGAATTTTGCTTTCTTTTATGCATACAAGCTATACTTTAGTAAGTAGGAAAAATAAGGGGGATTTATAATGAATAATGCTGAAACAATTGAAATGAATATCAAGCCTGAAGCTGCTGCAAGAATTAAGAGCCATATTAGAAAAGGCCAAGTTGTGTTATTGGCGCTAAATGATGGTTCTAATCAATATTCTAAAGTTGGCGGTACCTGTACTATTGGGGCTAATTTTCAATTTGTGATTTTGGATCAAAAAGACCCTGAATTTTCAATTATTATCAATAATAATGTTGGATTAAATTTGTTTACAAGTCCTGCAGAAATGCAATATTTGGATAATAATTTAGTTGTATCTGAAAAGAATGCCACATTGAGCTTGGCCGACGATAGCGGCGTGATTGATGGTGCGGTTTCAATTAATGAATTTCAACCATCAGACATAACAGCTAAAGATTTGCAGGAAGGCAAAACCTGCTAGTAAATTTGAATAATTAAGTAAAGTGTCCTTGAAATATGGGGCACTTTTTTGGATTGCTATTTCAGAATATTCGGTAAAGCTATTTGATTTTTATTGTCACGGGAATAGTTACCTTAATTTATATGCTGGCGATTTTACCTAAAATTATGCGGTACTTTAAAGAAGAAGGAATTGAGTAAGGTGGCGTTAGCCAATTGCTAGTCTTGAATCGTGGGGCTTTTCATGGTAAACTAAATAAGATTTTCGAAAATCTGAAAGGAAGTATAGTACTATGCGTAAAGGTGAAAATTACAACACTGGTTGTGAACCAAACCAAAGACCTAAGAACAAGAAGAACGGCAAGAAGCGTGTTGCTCACGTTGCAGCTGTTGTTCAATTCTTGAACAAGGCCAAAGCAGACGAAAACAAATAGTCTGATAATAATAAAATAAAAAGGTAGATTACGACTTGTAATCTACCTTTTTTTCTTACTGCAAATTGAGTAAAATTGGAGTAGTAACATTAAATTAAAGGAGAATGGCAACGTGAAATTTCAGTGCAGCAGCTGCGGCTTACGCATTAATTCGGTACATTTTAAAAAGCAGGGGTTGATGAATCCTAAATTAACGAGCATCTGTGATATTTGTCTGCAAAGAGGGCAAGACGCCAGTGACTTTGCTAATTCGGCAGTGCAGATTTTTGCTCAAGGTCTGCTCTATACGTTTGAGGGGCGAGATACTGAAACTGCTGCTGACTTCCTAGTTGCTAAAAAGGAAAATCGCAAGCGTTATGAAGCCTTTATTCAGGATTATGACGGCAATAGCTTGGCCCAGCAACAATTGTCCCGTCATGATTTTAATGCCGCCATTATTGCCAGTGAAACTGGTGAAAACAGCTTCGTGCCGCGGATGGATGTAACCTTTGCAGAGAACCTAGAAGAATTGGGTTTGAAGGTTGATTTTCAATTAAATGAAGTTGATTATATTGACCGCGAGCGGATTCGGGCCAAGTATCATTATCGCTGCCAATATTGTGGTCGGCGCGGGCGCAGTGTTGACCACAAGAATCCGGTATCACTCTCACATAATAATGACTTAGATAATTTGATATTGTCATGTAAAGAGTGTAATAAAATTAAGTCTAATATGCCGTATACTTTGTTTATTAAGCTAAATGATGAAATTAAGCCGGTTAACCAGAAATTAGTTAAGTATGAGAATGCACTGGCGACATTGCAAGGTGAGTTTAATGAACGGCGACGTAAATTGGCGGCAACAATGCATCTTAAGGGTGTCGTTAATGATCCAGAATTAAATATGATGCGTAAGCAAAATAAGAAATTGCAGGACGCGATTGATAGTCTCAAGAGTGATTATGATGAATTGCGGTTGTTACGCGAGCAGCATTTTATGACGGGCTGGAAACTAGCCGAAGAACAGAAAGATAATGCTATTATTTAAGAGAACAAAAGCAAAAAATTTTGATAGTAGATTTAAATAATTAGACAGGATAAAAAGACAACTCATATTGAGCTGCTTTTTTTTAATAGAACAGAAATAAATATAGTAATTATAGCTCTAGGTGCGTTTTCGGATCTTGGCCAGAAACCCGGGCATTATTTTGATCTAGAGTGGTAATTTGAGCAACTTCTGCTGACGTTAAATTAAAGTCAAAAATATCAAGGTTAGCTAATTGATGTTGGGAGCCATGAGCTAATGGTAGAGGTAACACTCCCAACTGATATTCCCAGCGTAAGATTATTTGACTGCTATCTTTATGGTACTTTTGCCCCAACTGTTTGATTAAAGGCAATTGCCGAATGG
Source organism: Lactobacillus sp. ESL0677 (assembly GCF_029392875.1). Classification (NCBI taxonomy): domain Bacteria; kingdom Bacillati; phylum Bacillota; class Bacilli; order Lactobacillales; family Lactobacillaceae; genus Lactobacillus; species Lactobacillus sp. ESL0677. The sequence goes on from NZ_CP113946.1 coordinate 82,584, forward strand.
GTTGACTAAGCCCCATACCAATACCACCTAATGGACTCCACGCTTCAGTTAGAATTTGGTGCTTTTGATCGTATTGGCGCTGCTCTTTTTGACTAAAAAGGGGGTGCAATTCGACTTGATTAACTTCTGGTAATTCACCTGTTTCTTTTTGTAAGCGGTCAAGATATTCTGGCAAGAAGTTTGAAACTCCGCAAGTCCGAACTAGCCCACGCTTTTTAGCTTCTAGTAGTGCTTGCCATGCAGAAACATATTCGTCGCGCATAGGATTAGGCCAATGAATCAAATAGAGGTCGAAGTAGTCTAAGTGCAAGCGATAAAGGGACTCTTCAATGGTAGTTAATGCTGCTTGATATGACTGGTAGCGTCCCGGTAATTTGGATGAAATCACTAGGTCGTTACGGTTAATGCTGCTCTGCTGAATGGCTTGGCCAATCGTGCCTTCGTTTTCATAATTGTAGGCAGTATCAATTAGGCGATACCCGTTGTTAATTGCGGCAGTTAATGTTTGGATGCCGGCCTTGCCCTTAATGCCAGAAGTACCAAAGCCAATTGCGGGTAATTGTAGTCCATTTCTTAGAGTAAATGTAGGAATATTCATTTTATTTGCCTTTCTAATGATAATTAATATTTTCTTCAGCAGTTACTAGATCGGATAAGAAATGATCAATGGTTGATAATTCTTCGTTAGTAAAACGATCAAGTACATGTCCTAATTGTTGATCCTTTTTTTGCAGTAGTTGATTATGTAACTGTGCTAGCTGGATACCAGCTGGAGTTAAGGTATAGTGCTTGCTGCGGGCGTCTGCTTGATCTTGATTAGCGACAACCAAACCTTTTTTAATTAAAGTGGTTAAGCGTTTAGAGAGTGTTCCGCGCAGTACGCCTAAGTGTGCACGAATTTCGGTCGCTGTTGCGTGAGGCGTAGCTAATAAATACGATAAGATATGAAAGTGTACGGTGCTTAAATTTTGGGCAAGGTAATCTTGAGCAACTAACCATTTCTTTTCTTGATCTTCATTGTTGTCTAAAGCTAGCAGATGATAATATTTAGCTAAAATTTGTTGATATTTAGTCATAGTATTCCTTTATAAATTTAAATAGTTGCATCACAAATGATTAGTAGTAAACTTATTAAGTAAATAATTTCCTAGGAAACTATATGCTTTTAATTTTATAAATTACTAGAAAGGATGTCAAACAATATGGTAAATAAAGATGTTGATAAACAGACTAAGCTGGCAATTATTGCAGCAGCAATGTTGTCATTCTTAGGGATTTTGGTTGAAACCTCACTTAATGTAACCTTTCCAACTTTGGCTAAAGAATTACATGTATCTTTAGGAACGGTCCAGTGGGTAACATCTGGCTACTTACTAACGGTTGCAGTTATTATGAGCACCACCGGTTATCTTAATCAAAGATTTAATGCTCATAATCTGTTTACGGCTGCGATTACGTTCAATTTAGTGGGAACGATTATTTGTGCAAGTGCGCAGAACTTCGTTGCGCTGATTAGTGGTCGCTTATTACAAGCTGTTTCTACAGGAATCTCAACACCCTTACTGTTTAATTTAGTACTGACTTTAGTTCCGCAATCTAAGAGGGGCAGTTATATGGGATTTAGTGAGATGGTGATTTCTTTTGCGCCGGCCTTGGGTCCAACTTACGGCGGCACATTAACTTCTTTTTGGTCTTGGCGAGGGATTTTTATTGTAGCGCTGGCTATTTTAATCATCACTGCAATTATGGGTGAAAAATATATTCATTTAGCGCCTCAAGGCACATTACAAAAGTTTGACTGGCTTGGGGTCTTATTATTAACGATGATGCTTGGCAGTTTAAGTACAGCTTTTACCAATGCTGGTAAATTTGGTTTTACTAGTTTTAGCTTTATTGGTTTGCTATTAGTTTCTGTCGTAATTGCGTTTGTCTTAGCTTGGCATTTGCACCGCTCATCACGTAAAATTTTGAACTTTCGCTTGTTGAAACAACCATTGGTTGCTTTAAGGTGGGTTAACTACTTTATTTTAGCATTTATCAATATTGGTATTTCATTTGTTATTCCTATTTTTGTTGAAGATTGTTTGCATCAGAGCTCGTTTATTGCTGGCTTATTATTACTGCCGGGTGCATTGGTGGGAGCGTTTGTTTCGCCTCTTGCTGGTAAAATATTCGATCATGGACAAGCCTTTAGTTCAATGTTGTGGTCAAGCTTAATTATGCTAACGGGATCATTACTCTTTTTCGGAACTACGGGTTTTATTACTACTTTAACTATTGGCATAATCTATATTTTAATGCGGGGCGGTTTTAATTTGGGTTTTAGCAACACGTTATCAGACGCTAGTTTGCAGATTACTCGTCAGGAAAACGCGGCTTTAAATTCATTATTTAACACAACGCAGCAGTATGCGGGTTCATTCGGTACTAGTGTTTTATCAGCTGTAATTGCTACTACTCAATCACATGGTGGTAGTTTAGCTGCATCTACTGCATTAGGTAGTAAGCTGGATTATGGCATTTTAGCTGTTCTTTGTGTAATCAGTTTAATCACAGTTGTCTGGGGCAGAGTAATTGTAAAACGGCAATAAGTTACGTTAACTTAGCTGATAACTTTAAAAATATTCTTCAAAAACTTGTATAATAGGTTTTGAAAAATAGAATTTATAAAAGAAGATGGAGTAACGAAGCAAGGCTCATTAGTTACAAGTAGTGAAAATAATACTCCTTTAGCTAGTCGTGTTCGGCCTAAAAATTGGGCACAATTTGTGGGGCAAGAGCAATTGCTTGGCAATGGGAAAATATTACGTGAGATGATTGAGAGCCAGCAATTATCTTCAATGATTTTTTGGGGCCCGCCAGGTGTTGGCAAGACGACTTTAGCAGAAATTATTGCACAGCAAAGCCAGCGTTGTTTGTGCAGTTCAATCTGGATTGGCTGTGAAGCATCATAAGAGTGATAATGAATTAATGACTGATAGTGCCCATTGTGAACTAAGGGAGTTTGACAAGTGGGACAAGCAGTTAAAGGGAGCTTGAGTTAAGCGACTAAAACCCTAGTAACTTGATCGGCAGCTAAATAAGTAGCAGAAAAAGTGAGGTTATTGTCTTTAATATTAAGCAAAAGTTTAGTTGAATAGTTATCAATAGAGGTCATAGTCAAAACTCCAATCTTTTTAAGTGGTGGCTGGGGCCTCTTTTTTGTACAAAAATATCCTGTTAACATAATACCACAAGGTATTCATCAACAGGATTTAGTGTACAACCATTAAAACCGACTTGTTAGTAAGTTGGCTCTTTTTAATTAACATCATTTAAGATAAAATTATTGATTAAGCCGCTTCTGGCGCCGATGTAACATGATAATTGCGTTACTTTTGCGGCAGATATTGTTAAGTTATTGTTTAGAAAGGAAGTAAAGTGCAAATGGAATTAGCGCATGTTTTACGTGAAAAAAGGCAAGAAATGAATTTAACGCAGCAGCAGTTGGCAGATAAGTTACATGTGACGCGCCAAACGTTGTCGCGCTGGGAAAATTCATTGAGCTATCCTAATTTGGACACTTTGGTAGAACTAAGTGTCCTATTGGCGGTTCCGCTTGACACTTTATTGAAAGGAGACAATAACGCAATGGTTAAGAAAATTAGTTCGGATGTAAATGATAAACGGAGATACCACCGTTATTTGATAATTATTGGCAGTATCTTTACCGTGATTTTAATATGGCTCTGCGTTTTAGGCTATGGCCGGGCAAATCAAATGGAGTGGATTGACCGCTTTAACCCATTTTTAGAAACGAAGTATGGTTATGCTGTTTTGCCGGATAAAGTCGAAGTGAAAAAAGAACGTGGAATCGAGCAACATGGTAAAACCGAGAAGAAGGTGTGGCTTAAAGTTCCACAAAAAGTGGATGCGTATGTTACTGACGATGCTTTTAGTCATGGTTCGTGGTTAAAGTTTTCTACTGGAGAATACGACTTAAAGCACCGCTGGGCTTATGTCATGCATAAGGGCTCATATGTATATGCAGCTCGCTTAGTTAAAAAGAGTGAGATACCTCTACAAATGCGTGAAACAATACCGGATGATTATACGCCATTTAAAGAATCAACAGGACCAGAGCATGCATCTACTGCATTAAGAGTGAATAAAAATTTCCCGTGGTGGCCATTTAATTAATCAAAAAGAACCAACTTGTTAGTAAGTTGGCTCTTTTTATGATTATTTTTAATTATTTTGGAAGTTACGTAAGAACTTAACAGTTTTTTCGTTTTGTGGATGATTAAGTAATTGGTCAGGACTACCTTGTTCGGCAATAACACCATCGCTGATAAAGAGGACTTGATCGGAAACATCGCGGGCAAAGGCCATTTCATGAGTAACAATAATCATTGTTAATCCGGTAGTGGCTAAGTCCTTCATAACGCTAAGTACTTCGCCGACCATTTCTGGATCAAGGGCACTAGTTGGCTCATCGAATAATAAAATCTCTGGATCCATTGAAATCGCGCGGGCGATTGCGACCCGTTGTTGCTGCCCACCAGACAATTGCTTAGGACGAGCATTAATGTATTCTGCCATGCCGACTTTTTTAAGGTTGCTGATAGCAATTTTGCGGGCTTCTTCTTTGGAACGCTTCAAGACCAGCTCTTGACCAACCATGCAGTTGGCTAAGACGTCTTTGTTTTCAAATAAGTCAAATTGCTGGAAAACCATGCCGACTTTGGCCCGGTAGATATTCCGGTTGTAGCCGGGAGCTAGTACATTTTCACTGTGGAAATCAATTTCACCAGCACTAGGCTCCTCTAGCATGTTAATGCAGCGTAAAGTAGTTGATTTACCACCGCCAGAAGGCCCGATAATTGTAGCAATTTCGCCTTTTTTAATATCAAAAGAAATATCCTTCAATACTTGGTGATTACCAAAAGACTTTTGAATGTGCTTTAAACTTAAAATTGTACTGTTTGCTTGTGTCATTATTTGTTAACCTCCGTCTTTTCAGTTGGGCCAACTTGAACTTGATTGGCCATCAAATTATAGTTCTTACTGCCTTCCAGATGCTTTTCAATTAGGTTGAAAATTCTAGTAATTGTAAAGGTCAGAATTAGGTAGATTACAGAAATTGTTAGGTAAGTTGGGAAGAACTTAAACGTTTGACTAGCAATCGTGGTCCCAACGAAGAACAATTCCGAAACAGAAATAATACTTAAAACTGAAGTATCCTTGATGTTAACGATAAATTCGTTAGTGATTGATGGCAGACAGTTTCTAATAGCTTGCGGCAGAATAATATGCCACATTCTCTGATTATGAGTCATCCCTAGAGCACTGGCAGCTTCAAATTGTCCTTCTGGTGTTGAGATAATCCCGCCGCGGATAATTTCGGCTAAATATGCACCAGTATTAATGGAAACAATGACTAATGCAGCTGCAGTTCTGTCGATATTAAGGTGCCAGAATTGGGCAATCCCATAGTAAATTACAGCTGCTTGAACCATCATTGGTGTGCCCCGGAAGATTTCGATATAAACGGATAATAGCCAATCGATGAACTTTAAGCCCCAACGCTTACCGCGAGTAGTTGGGGTAGGGATTGTCCGGATGATACCAACAACTAAACCGATGAAGAATCCGGCAATGGTACCAACTGATGCTAGTAATAGCGTCATCCCGATACCACTAATAATCATGCCGCCGTATTGCTTCCACATGGAAACGAACCAGTTTTCTGGCTTTCCAGTTTTGCTCTTAGAATTGTCGGTCTTTGGTTGCTGTTTAACGGCAGTGTTCATTAACTTAACTCGTTGAGCATTAGAAATTGTTGCTAAAATTTGGTTAACTTGCTTGAGCAGCTGCTTGTTAGGCTTGGCAATCCCAATTGAAGTAACTGATTCTTCTTTAGTGGCGTGGAAACCAGGCATTTTGCTGACGGGAATAGCTTTAATATCTGGGTCAACCAACTTAAATGAAGTTGCTTCAGTATCTTCGGCTACGTAACCATCAATTGTGCCTGAAATTAAACTTTGCCGCATGGCAGCGAAGTCACGCATGGCAGGTTGACGTTTAGCGCCAGTCAATTGCTTAATTAATTGGTAGTGGAAAGTTCCTTGTTGAGCAGTTAATTTAGCGCCCTTAAAGTCAGACAGCTTTTTGGCAGTGGCATATTTGCTGCCAACCTTAGTGATGACAACGAATGTGCTCCGACGATAAGGATTAGAAAAGTTGATTGCTTTTTCACGTTCAGCAGTTGGACTCATTCCGGCGATGATTAAATCGGCCTTGCCACTAGTTAGGGCTGGCAACAATCCGTCCCATTCGGTTTTGAAGACAACCACTTTTTTGTGTAATTTTTGGCCAATGATCTTGGCAATTTTGACATCATAACCATTGGCATAGGTGTGTGAACCGTCGATCGGTACAGCGCCGTTAGCGTTATTAGTTTGGGTCCAGTTGTAGGGCTGATAGTTGGCTTCCATGGCCACTTTCAAGACGCCATTATCCTTGGCATAAGCAGTCTGGGACTTGAAATTTAATCCCACTGCTAAACCAAGCAAGACCGCAATTAACGCGGTAAACCATTTACTTTTTGACTTCATTTTAAAACCTCCAAAAACGTTTCAAATAAAGCCAACACAATAAAAAGCGTAAATAAAAACCTCATCGTCTTTCAAGACAACGAGGTTATAATTGATCATATTTAGACAAATCATATAGCGCTCCCCGGGGAAACCGGGACAGTCCGCAGAATTTGCTTCTGCGTCCCAACAAAAATAATCGGACAAGTATTGTTTTCGTTTCGGCGGTAATCCTTACATCAGCCATCTTAGCTCTTTGCCAGCTCCGACTGAATTCGTGGTTATCGCGACCTCTATTGCATTGGAAATTATTTAATTTGACTAAAAGCATAGGCTAAAAAGATTGCTTTGTCAACTATTTATTTATAGAGAATGAGATAAATTGAATGCGTAAGTACAATTTGCCAATATGTATCTACAAGATAAAAGAAAAGAGATTTATGCAAAATCCAGCTGATCTAACTAAAGAAACAAATTTATTTAAAACAAGAAATTCATGGGCTTTTCGAGTTTTGAAGCAAGACAAAGAATTTCTTCATGCAGATAGTAATACACGCTTTAAAAAGACTATTTCGCCAGATGGGAAACAAATAACTTCGTTTATCCTTTTATTGAAATGAGCCGAAATTTAATTAAGTAACATAAAAAAGCTCCATTCTTTTTAATTAAGAACGGTGCTTTTTTATGTTGAAAATTATTCCGTTAAATATTTTTGAGCAAATTTCAGATAAAACTTGCATGCTGCTAAGTAGTCGGGAATATCAACGTACTCGTCAATTTGATGGCAGCTGTCATTGCCCGGCCCAATGCTAAACATCGTTGGTGCTGTTGGACTATTGACAAACTTAGAAGCATCGGTGGTGCCTGATTCGGTTACCAAATTAACTGGTCGCTTTAAAACGGCAGCAAGTAATTCCTGAGCCGCCTGCACGTATTCATTGTTTTCATCACCAGAGACGGCTTCGCCTAAATAATCATACTGCAATTCAAAATGGTGCTGCGGCATTTGATTAACTTCATTGATTACATCTTCTAAAATCTTTTGAATGTCTTTAACCGTGTAGAACGGGTTAATGCGAATGTTGCCGCGAGCAACAATTTTGTCAGGCATACTGTTAACTTGATCACCGCCAGAAATCATTGTGATGTTGTGCAGTACAGGACCTAACTTTTCATGGACTAGTGGCAAGTGACGTAATTTTTTGTTGGCTAATTGGATAAAATCGGTCATGCTATCAATAGCGTTGAGAACATTTAATTGGGCAGAGTGAGCGACTTTGCCGTAAGAGGTGACAGTGTAATCAATGTCGCCATTATTGGAATAAGAAATATCAAGGTTGGAGTCTTCACCGATGACAATAACGTCTAAATCGTCAATAAAGCCTTCCCTAGTTAATTCTTCAGCGCCCCATTGCCCAGTTTCTTCACCAACAGACATTAATAAACGCAATTCCCCTGTTAAAGGCACGTTATCTTCGAGTAGAGTGATGAGCGTGCCAATCATCCCCGCTAAGCCGCTCTTCATATCTGTCGTGCCCCGGCCGTACATTTTGGTGTCATGGTCGTACAATTTACCAGAAAACGGATCATCACGCCAAGCTGCACGATTACCAAGGTTAACCACGTCCATATGACCGGAAAAGCCGAGCTTGAAATTGCCGTCAGTGGGGCCAATTGAGATAACCGCACTTTCGCGATCACCTTGGTAGGGAACACGTGTCATGCGAACGCGATCACCAAAAGGCGCGAATAGCTGCGCAACATAGTCAACGACTCTTTTTTCGTGGTCGTCAATGGTTTCTATTTGGATTAAATCCTGTAATAACTTAATTTGTCTCTGTCTATCCATAGTAATTCCTATCAATTAAATAATTATTTGTCTTGTGTACCAACTTGAATCTGGTTGGCCATTAAATTGTAATTCTGATTGCCATCGAGGTGTTTTTCAATTAAGTTGAAAATCCGCGTGATAGTAAAGGTTAAAATCAGGTAAATTGCGGAAATTGTCAGGTAGGTTGGGAAGAACTTGAAACTTTGACTGGCAATTGTGGAACCAACGAAGAATAATTCGGAAACAGAAATAATGCTCAAAACTGAAGTATCCTTGATGTTTACAATGAACTCGTTGGTAATTGAAGGAAGGCAATTTCTGATTGCTTGCGGCAGAATAATGTGCCACATTCTTTGGCTGTGAGTCATTCCCAGCGCACTGGCCGCCTCGAATTGACCATCAGGAGTGGAAATAATCCCGCCGCGGATAATTTCGGCCAAATATGCGCCAGTATTAATCGAAACAATGATTAAAGCAGCGGCAGTTCTGTCAATATTAAGATGCCAGAATTGCGCAATACCATAGTAAATTACGGCCGCTTGAACCATCATTGGCGTACCCCGAAAGACTTCAATATAAACTGATAGGAGCCAATTAATAAATTTCAAGCTCCAACGCTTACCGCGAGTAGTAGGTTCAGGAATTGTGCGGACAATTCCAACGACTAAGCCGATTAGGAAGCCAGCAACTGTTCCGACAGCTGCTAGTAATAAGGTCATGCCAATCCCGCTCATAATCATGCCGCCGTATTGCTTGAGCATGGAGATAAGCCACGGCTCTGGCTTACCATTTTTACCCTTCTTTGAAGTTGTCTTAGGTTGTTCTTTAATAGCTGCCGTCATTAATTCTTGGCGTTTTTTAGTAGAAATCCCTGCTAAGATCTGGTTAACGTCTTTAAGCAGCTTAGGATTAGTCTTAGCAACACCGATTGAAGAAACCATCTGTTCCTTGGTGACATGGAAGCCATGCATTGGATTAAGTTTTACCGCCTTAATGTCCGGATCAACCATTTTGAATGAAATGGCTTCGGTTGAGTCAGCGATATAGCCGTCGATTGTCCCAGAAACCAGACTTTGCCGCATTGCAGAGAAGTCACTCATGGCAGGTTCCTTCTTAACTCCGGGCAATTGGTTAATTAATTTATAGTGAAACGTACCTTGTTGTGAGGTTAATTTAGCCCCTTTAAAGTCTGTCAACTTCTTGGCATTGGCGAATCTGCTAGTCTTCTTAGTAATTACAACAAAAATACCGCTCCAATAAGCATTGGTAAAGTTAATTGCTTTAGCTCTCTCAGGTGTTGGGCTCATTCCGGCAATAATTAAGTCGGCCTTGCCACTGGTTAATGAGGGGAGTAGTCCATCCCATTCAGTCTTAAGTACGACTACTTTACGATGCAACTTTTTACCAATAATTTTGGCAATCTTAACATCATAGCCGTTGGCATAGGTATGTGAGCCGTCAATTGGGACGGCACCATTAGCCGATGTAGTTTGGGTCCAATTGTTGGGCGAGTAGTTAGCTTCCATTGCGACCTTCAATACCCCATCGTCTTTTTTAGCAGCTTGGACTGAGGGAATATTAAAAAATGCACTGATGGTAAAACTGATTAGGACTGCAAAAATTGCGGTTAACCACTTATATCTTGACTTCATTTTGAAAACCTCCAAATATTTTTCAAATAAAGCCAATACAATAAAAAGCGTAAATAAAAAACCTCGTTATCTTTCAAGACAACGAGGTATAATCAATCATATCTAGACAAATCATATAGCGCTCCCCAAGATTAACTTGGGACAGTCTGCAGAATCTGTTCCTGCAGCCCAACCAGAATCTTACGGCGGATAAAATTTTGGTTTCGGCGGCAATTCTTGACACTAATCATCTTTGCATCACGCGTGCTTAGATTAGGTTCGTAATTGTCGCGACCTCTATTGCATTGGAAATTATTTAACTTGATGAAAATACTAAATTAAATTTTGATGATTGTCAACTATATTATTAAAAAATAATTTAATAATATTTAATTTTAGACTTAAAAACAAATAGTAAGCATCTTACTTGTATTTTGTAAGTGACTACTTTATAGTGTATATATAAGCAAGGTTATGTAAGATTTTCAGGAGGTCATATAGATGGCAAAATTAACACAAGAAATGCAAGATTTAGTAACAAGCGAATTTCCTTTCTTAGCAACAGCTGACAAAGATGGTAATCCTCAAGTAGGTCCTAAGGGTTCATTAAAGGTTTACGATGATGAACACTTAGCTTACGTTGAATGGACAAGTAAGACTGCTTACGAAAACTTAAAGGCTACTGGTAAGGCAGCCGTTGCTGTATCAAACAAGGCAGCTGGAACTGGCTACCGCTTTGAAGGTACAGCTCATGTTTACCAACCTGGCTCAGAAGAATATAAAGCTGCTAAGGAAAAGGGCAGCCTTGGCGATGGTACAGCCATTGTTGTAATTGATGTTGAAAGAATTTATCAATTAGGACATGTTCCAGAAGCTGGTGACTTATTGGTTGAAGGTGCACCAGAACGCCGCGGTTACTAATAAACTGAATAACTAATCTTAAACACGCTAGACAGAATTGCCTAGCGTGTTTTTTTGTGCTGATTTTTAATTTTTAACAACAGGGGTCTTTTCGTATGCCGTCATGTCTTTACCGAGAATTAGGAAGACAAAGACGGTAATAATCGCAATAAATGCTGGCAGTAAAAGTGGCTTTTTAAGTAAGTCAAAAATGCCAGCAACAATTGTTCCGAAGAAGACGTCAAGAATTGAAGAACCAAAGGTGATAAAGCTAGCTTGACCAGATTGAATTGTAACTTCAGTCCGTCTAATTCGAATCCGTGAAATCCACGTGCTAACAGGGATGCAGCTAAGCATGACAGCAATAATACAAATGCTTAAAGTGTAAACGCTGGGACTAACGGCAAAAACGATTAAACATAGTGCGGGTAAAGTAATGAGCACCATGCTTTTCTTGAAATTTAATTTGATCCGCAAAACGAGGTTGCCTAAGATGGTGCCAATGGCATAATCGACAATTAAATAGACAATGTTGGTATACTGGGGATCAATACTACTCCACAGGTAGACCATTAGACTATTAAAATAACCCATCAATAAGCTAATAAAAATTGCTAGGATAATTGAGCTGCGTAAGCCGGTATTAGTTTTAATCATGTGATAAATCTTTTTGATTTGCGCTAAGGTTGAATTAGTGGCTAGATCATGACCAATCAGATTGGGATCGTAGCTCTCGTCTAGTAAACTAGTTGGAATCGTAAATAACAGGTAGGCGATACTACCAACAAGTAATAAAAATTTGTAGATAATTGAGCTATCGTTAAGCTTGCTAGCCAGAACATAGGCACAGCCAATTGCTAAGTAACTTAAAATTAAGCCAATATTGCCGAAAGTTGTATTCTTACCAATTACCATGTCAACTTGTTCATCGGGAATAAAGCGCTTGGTGGCACCATTATATGCAGACTGAGCAAAAAGTGCGATAAAAGTCATGACGATGTCGCAGCCAATGTAGGCATAAATAAAATAAACGTCATTAAAGAAAAAGGGAATTAGTAAGATTAAGCCCAGCATTGGATAGGTGATTTGCAGGGCTTTTTTCTTACTAATGCGATCCATTGTGGAACCAACAAAAAGTGTCAGAATGATGATGCCAAACGATTCTAAGCTAGAAAAGATGCTGTTGACAGTTACCGACCGTGAAAAAGAAGCGATTAAGATTGAACCGCCAATACTAACAGATAGGTCACCCAGATTAGAAATTAATGCCATGATTGGTAAAAGGGAAGAGTTACGTACTTTTTTCATATTTAGCTCCTGTAAAAATATTATGTAATTATTATGAGCTAAATATGAGTAAATTTCAATAATGTTAAATATGCTTTAATGTGGATAGAACTTTTTGAAACCAACAAAAATTTATTTCCAACCATGATTTTCTGTGTAATCACGTTTTTTCATTCTTGAAACATAGGGATTGCCAGCGACATAATAACGTAAAGGCTTTTGTGCCCATTCTGGTTCAGATTGATTAATGCCAACTCGCGGCCCAGCAATGATTTTAGCTGCATGCTTTTTGTGAGCATTGTCTAGGTCGATGCTAAATGGTGAATCATCTAAAAAGCGTAGGTTCCAATGTTTATCATGAATACCAAAGGCCTGCATCATTTTAGCGGGGCCATTGGTTAGTAAAACCCCACTTTTGCCACCGCGATTGGCAGTCATTTGCTCAATGCCCCATGCAGGCTCAATTGCTCTAATTAAAATTCCCTGTGGTTCATCTAGTTCTTGTGTAGCCACATCAAAGAAAAAATATTGCCTTTGGCTATAGATATAAATGGTGCCGCCAGCGCGGTACAAGCCTTCGTTAGCTGGACTGCGGCGATTGCCATATGAATGCGCGGCGCGATCGCGAGCGCCCAAATAGGCTTCGGTTTCAACGATATAGCCGCCCATTAAATGCTGGCCGTCATTGTAAGTTAAAGGCCGTCCGATTAGGTCAGCGGTGATTTTGGCGGTAGAATTGTTGGTAAAGTATGTGGAATAATTCATTTTTCTTCCTAGTAAAATATTGAAAATAAAAGGGAAATAATAATGACAGAAATTAAATTAGTGCGAATTTATGATCATGAACAACCAGCTGGTTACCGAATTTTAGTTGATCGGTTATGGCCACGCGGGATGAGTAAGGCTAAGGCTAACTTGGATGAATGGGCAAAAGAAGTGGGTCCAAGTAGCGACTTGCGCAAATGGTTTAATCATGAAGATGCAAAGTTTGCCTCTTTTAAGCAAAAATATCTTGCGCAGTTACAGGAAAATCCGGCGCTGCCGCAATTTTTAGAATTAATAAAAACGCAGCTGACTAAGCAGGATGTCTTGTTTTTATATGGTGCTAAAAATAAAGAGCACAACCAGGCGGTTGTACTCAAAGAATATGTGCTGCAGTCCTTATAGTTTATGGCCGTGGCGTTTAATCCGCCAGAAGTGAAAGGCAATCGTCAGTAAAAGAATGCCAAAGACAATCATTGCGAACAGTGTGTTGGGGAGTTCGTAATTAAATGGCGGCAGTGATAGTAGCAGTTTAAGTGCAATAATCCCAATTAAGATGTAGGCCATTGGTTGTAATTCCGGAATAATATCCATCAGTCTGATGATGACTTCGGCTACGCCCCGCATGCACAAAATCCCAATCATTCCGCCGATTAGAACAACTACTGGATTGCTGGAAACGGCCAGTGCTGCTAAAACTGAGTCAATTGAAAAGACAATATCCATTGCTTCAATTGAAATAACTGTGCGCCAAAAGAGGGACAAGACATGCTTGCCCTTCTTTTTTTGATGAGTCAAAATCTTTTCTTTTTCGGCTTTTTCTTTTGTGGCCGCTTTTTGCGGGTGGCGTTGGTCATAGAAAAATTTGATGGCGAGGTAAAACAGGTAGAAGCTACCGGCTAATTTAATCTCCCAAAAATTAATCAGGTAAGTTCCGATCCCAATAACGATAAAGCGGAAAATATATGCGCCCCAAAGACCGTAAAACAAGGACTTTTCTTGCTGCTTTTTATCAGGTAAGACCTTTGTCTGCGCGGCTAAAACGACTGCATTGTCAACAGACAACAGGCACTCCATCAAAATCAGGGTAAGAATAATCATCCAATCCTTGCCGCTAGTTAAGACGTGCAGCCAATTGCTAGCGCTGAAAAAGGGGGCATACATTTTAATAATTGACATCTAAAAACTCTTTTCTAAATTGATGAGGTGTTTCTTGTAATCATTGCCAAGACGATACTGACCATAAGTACCATCGGCATGAATTACGCGATGGCACGGGATGAAAAACAAAACAGGATTCAGAGCAACCGCGTGAGCCACTGCTCGAACAGCTTGCGGCTGCTTAATCGCCTGAGCCAATTCTCGATAACTGATTGTCTGACCATAAGGGATTTGTCTTACTTGCTCAAGGACTTTTCGCTGCCAAGGCGTGACTATCTGGCTAATACTTAGCGGCACATCGAACTCTTTCCTAGTTCCAGTTAAAAATTCCTGTAATTCTTGGACATAAGGTGTGAGTCTCGCCCGGTCAGCCAGTAACTTTTCGCCTGGATAAAAGTGACTTAGTGGCAAAGTTGCTGCGTTTGTTTGCCCAACATAAGTAAGGCCGCTTTCATCTGCGACTAATTGAAAAGTCACATGGTCAATGGCTAAATTTGTATAATAAAGCATTAAATTTGGTCAAAAACGTCCAGCGCGTCAGCAATAATTGAAGAAATTCCGGCAGCAGGGATTTCAGTCTTGTTAATTGCCCAGATTTTGGCGCCATTTTGGCGGTAAGACAACAACTGGGCAAACGGATAAACGACAAAGCTGGTACCAGAAATAATTACTAAATCAGAATTTTGCATGGCATTAACGGACTTAGATAGATTATCGCCGTTGATAGCTTCGCCATAAAGCACGATACCGGGACGAATGATGCCGCCGCAATTCTCATGCCGGTAGCTTTTGGCGTATTCCGTATAGGAAACAGGTTGGTGGCACTTGGTGCAGTAGATATTATACAAGCTACCGTGAAATTCGGTCACGTGCTGATTGCCAGCCTTTGTATCAAGGTGGTCAACGTTTTGGGTAATTAAATCGCCCTTGTCGTTACAAAGCTCGGCAATTTTTTGGTGGATTGCATTCGGCTTGGCATCGGGGAAGTACATGTTATCCATGACAAATTTGTAGAAAAAGTCGGGCCGATTATAAAGCGTTTCTTTACTTAAAATAGTTTCGGGACTTTCAGAGACACCATCGTAAATCCCGTTTTTGGAACGGTAATCAGGGATGCCGGAATGAGTAGAAACACCGGCACCAGTTAGAAATGTAATGTGCTGGGCTTGGTCAATGTCATGTTTTAATTCAGTTATTTGTTTTGGGTCAATCATCAGTTATGCACCTTTCTTAAAATTAATTTACTATCTGTAGTTTACTACAAGTTGCGGCTGCGATGAATGAGTTTAGTGTAACAGGCTAGGGGTTTTGCAATTTAAGGGGTTAATAAAAAGCAGCTCTTGCGAGTTTACGCTGTCAATTTAAGAAACTATTTTTTAATAAAGATGCGGGTACGTAAATAGTGCTTGAGTATTTAATAAGGAGGAAAACTTTGAATAGTGTAGATTTTTGTTGTAGCTTTGTACGACAATAATGGTACAATTTAATTGGGGAGGTGATTGTAGTGGCACAAACAGCAAGAATTGAAGCAAGAATAGATCCGAGTATTAAAGCCAAGGCTAGTAAAGAATTAGAAAAACATGGTTTGAGTATTTCTGATTTTGTTAGAATGAGTTTAACTGAAGTTGCGACTGAGGGCTTGCCGAAGCAGTATGTTATTCCCAAGCTTAGTGCAACTGTTCAAGCATCACTGGCAGAGATAAAAGCAGATATGAATGGTACTAAGAAATTGCCGAAAGCACATAGTTATGAAGAATTAATGGAATTGCTAAATGAATAAAAAAGAAATTGGCTTTTCTAGTCACTTTAAGCCTCACCCAATTCATGCTAAACGAAAATTGATTAAACAAATTAAAATGGGTTTAGGCAATCCGGCAGGAATAATCATTAAGATAATTGATATTCATCTTAATGGCCAAGCAGGCGATCATTTATTAATTTATTCGCAGTCTAAAATGATAGTGTATTTAGTTCTCATAGTGAATTATTTTAATTAATTAGCTAGAACCAAAATGGAATCAACTAAGCGACTTGAGGTTGTATAAGTATTGAAGTCGATAATCTTTCGTCTTTTAGTCAGTATTTTTATAAATAACCTTGATTTATCAACGTTTAGCACAGGTAATTCAAGGCTATTTTTTGTTAGTAAAAGTAATTTTGACACAAAAAATGGCACATAATTTAAAACTATGTGTCAAAGAAATCTTTGGTAGCAGAAGGAAAGCTGATAAAGCGGGCTTTAGGCCCGCTACCGCGCGTTGTAAGTAGTCAGCTTACAGGTACGTCTTTCTACACTGAAAACGTGTAAACTCTTTATAGCTTACATTTTTCTTAGACAAGCAACCAATTTATTAACTGCATTGCAAGGTGTGTTAGCTGAATTAGTCAAACTATTTAAGTAGTGTATTCAGCAGCTTAGATTTTCTAAGTTGAACTTTTTACATTTTATAATAGCGGAATGCCATGCTTGGCGCATGTCGTAACCATTTCTTTAGGCCAAATACTGGCTTGTACTTCACCAATATGGGCCTTGCCTAGTAGTAACATGCACAGGCGCGATTGACCAATGCCGCCGCCGATTGAGTAAGGCAATTCACCCTTCAGCAGTAATTGGTGGAACGGTAATTGTTCACGGTCAAGGCAGCCGGCCTTTGTTAGTTGCTCGTGTAAACTTTCGGGACTAACACGGATCCCCATTGAAGAAATTTCCAACTTTTGCTTGAGTGGCTCATACCAGAAGATCAGGTCGCCGTTTAATTGCCAGTCATCGTAGTCTGGTGCACGACCGTCGTGTGGCTTACCACTACGATTTAATTTATCACCAATCTTCATTAAAAAGACGGCCTTTTCTTCCTTGGCAATCTTGTTTTCACGTTCCTCTGGGCTGATATCTGGCCAGCGGTCTTCCAATTCTTGCGTGGTAATAAAGTGGACCTCGTCGGGCAGGCGATAAGTAGAAGCCGGGTAACGCGAGGCGCACTCAGCTTCAATCTGTTTAATCGCTGCGAAAATCTTGTTGACGGTGATTTCCAGGTTTTCGCTAGTACGGTCTTCTTTGCTAATGACCCTTTCCCAGTCCCACTGGTCAACATAGATGGAATGGAAATTATCCATCTCCTCGTCGCGGCGGATGGCGTTCATATTTGTGTAGAGTCCTTCGTGCATCCGGAAGCCATACTTCTTAAGCGCCATGCGTTTCCATTTGGCAAGTGAGTGGACAATCTCAATTGTATCGTCCTTAGGCATGTCTTTGGCATCAAAGGCGACGGGACGTTCCACACCGTTTAAGTTGTCGTTTAGTCCCGTGTCTTTTTCGACAAACATTGG
The DNA here is from genome assembly GCF_029392875.1 of Lactobacillus sp. ESL0677. NCBI lineage: Bacteria > Bacillati > Bacillota > Bacilli > Lactobacillales > Lactobacillaceae > Lactobacillus > Lactobacillus sp. ESL0677. The sequence continues at coordinate 100,058 of NZ_CP113946.1, forward strand.
TGCCGACATCCGTTGCAAGTTGAGTTTTTGCGCTAAAATGTCTTGGAATCGCTCCCGAATAAACACGATTGCTGCTTCGGTATCTCTAATTGTTAAAGTTGGCTGATATTTTTCTGGTAAAATCAAAGTCATGGTTAGTTACCTCCAAAATTGGGTCAAAGAAAAAAGCCCTTTGTCCGATTGATAATTCAATAGGACGAAAGGCTTTTTCCGCGGTGCCACCTAAATTGCTCAAAACTTGAGCCAACTCATGAAGCACTAACATGCTTCACCAGCGTGGTAACGTACTGGGGACGACGCAACTTACTCTTCTAAAATTTCAGTGCGCTGCTAAAAGGGTTTTTCGATAATTCAGGGTCTGGCGCATTTGCACTAGCTGCACCTCACTGAGTAGAGATAAATTATTTACTCGTCTTTGTCATTGCATTTATGTTAAATGATATTTAACACTCTTTTTAATAAAATTGCAAGCAAAAATTAATTATATTCACGATGACTATCGAAATTAAGCGACTCTGTTATAATAATAAAGAATAATAGCGAGGAGAATTTTTATGGCAAATTCGACATTTTTATATTTTCTTTTGGATGCAATACTGCTTGGTTACAGCTGCTACAGTTGGTTTTGGCAAGCTAGTATTGACCTGAAGGGACATTATCGGACTTCATCAATTGTTTGGACTGTGCTAATTATTTGGGCTGGTTTTGCGTGGGAATTTTTGGAAAAGAGCGATCCGGGCTTGAGCATGTTTCTCGCCATCTTTTTATTAATGGGAATTATTGATGGCTTTTCCGGTTTAGCACCGAAAAGGGCAGTGGTGTCGGGTTATTTTAGGCGGACAATTGCCTATAAAGATATTGTCATGGTAACTTTGATTAAGGTGCCGAAACTCAAGAAGAAAATGGTAATTTGTATTTTGACGACGAAGAAGCACCAACAATATTACCTGCGCTTTTCTAAAGAAGTGACGCAAATTATTACTGTTTTGAAAAAGCGCATTGGCCACAATGTTCAGATTGAAGTGCAAGATATTTTATAAAAAAAGCCACGCACTAAGGCATGACTTTTAGAGTTAAGCTTTTACAGATAAATGTAAAAGTTTATTTTTTTAATTATAAAATTGGGGATAACATCCGCGAAAAGCTCTGCAGGGTCCGCAGCCAGCGGCCTTGTTTAGCGATCATCTCTGGTGAAAGCAGAGTTGACTGTTTCATGTCTTCTTCAAAGGCATGGGCAATTTTGCTAGTAAAGTTTTTATCATAAAAAATCGCAATGTCCTCAAAATTAAGGTCATAAGAACGGTAATCTTGGTTCATTGAGCCGACAGTTGAAACGTCGTCATCAACCACAATTGTCTTGGCGTGAATAAAGCCGTGATTGTAGATGTAAATTTTGACGCCGTAACGCGATAATTCGTTGGCGTACCACTGCGTTGCCCGATAAATGAAGGGGTGGTCTGGCTTGCACGGAATCATAATTCGCAAGTCAACGCCTGACATGGCGATTGTCTGCAAGGTTGCGAACATGGCATCATCGGGGATAAGGTAAGGCGTTTGCAGCCAAAGCCGTGTTTTAGCTTGCGACATTAACTTCATGACGCCGTTACGCATGTTGGCGTTGTAATGGTCTGGGCCATCGGAGACAATCTGCGTGGCAACGTCGCCAGGGTGGATTTCGTTCTCATCTAAGTCGGGAAAGAGTAGGTGGTTAAAGGTAATTAACTGACTATCTTTTTGGATTGAAGCATTCCAATCCATAACAAAACGTTCCTGAAGTAAGAGTGAGGCCGAACCGACAATGCGAACCTGACTATCGCGCCAGTAGCCGAATTTCTTTTTCCGACCTAAATATTGGTCGCCGATGTTAAATCCGCCGGTCCACGAAATTTTACCATCGATAACTACAATCTTGCGGTGCAGGTGATAATTAATTCGGTACCGTGTAATCATGTTGCGCGATGTGACGAAGGGCAATACTTGCCCGCCGACTTGGCACAATTGGTTAAACCATGACTTGGTTGCCCCCATTGACCCCCAAGCATCATAAAGGACGCGAACGCGGACGCCCTCGCGAGCCTTTTTAATTAATAAATTTAAAATTTCATTGCCAATATCGTCGTTATAAAAAGTATAAAATTCCACGTTAATGGTTTCGCGGGCATTTTTAATATCCTGAATCATGTCGGCAAACATTGGCTGTCCATCATTATAGAGCTTGACCTGATTGTTCTTACTTAGTGGTGACTCGCCTTGGCGGTTGAAGAAGTGAACGACCATCTTAGCCTTGTTAGAAGTATCAGATGAGCTAATCTTTTTAGGAGCTTTAGTAATTGACTTTTGCACGTTGCGCAGTCCGATGTGGTGCTGTTTATTAATGGCAAAAATATTTTCTTGTGAAATTCCACGACCAAAAAAGCCATACAGAGTCATCCCGATTACGGGGAAAACAAGCAGGATAATTAGCCATGCCCAGGTTGTAGAAACCGACCGTCGTCTGTGAAAGACGATGTAGAAGGCAAGAATAGTGTTGGCAATAATGATGATACGCGCAATGTCACGAAGTAGACTCACGGAAATCCTCCAGAATAATAAAAAGTTACTGTGTTAGGCCGATAAATTTATCGACAATTTTGATAACGAACGGATTATCATGCATCCAGCTGTGCTCGGCGTATTTTTGCCCACGGATTTCAACTTCGTGGTATGAATGGGCACCGGGTGCCAGAATGTAGCGAATGCTTTTAGCAGAAATAACGGAAATAAACTTGTCGCTGTTAGTGTTGTCAAGGACGTTACCATAAATGTTTAAAACGGAAATGTCGGGGTTGAACCGCTTGCGTCTGAGCAGCAGGTAAATGTAATGTGGGTTAATTACATTGGGGCGGCCGTTGGCATTAAGACCGTTAACGTTCGGGATGTCCCCCATGTAAGTTACACCGTCGAAAGGCCCGGCAATAAAGGCGCACTTGGTCAGCCGCGGGAAATTCTTCTTGCGGCAGGTGCGCATCTCGGTGCGGACAACACATGGGCAGGCGAGTGAATGCGCGACAGCCATGTAATTTTTAAAGTGAAATTTTTGTGCTAAAAAGGGCAGTAGCATTCGCAGATAATAGTCAATCGCGTACACGCCGATTAGCCGCTGCCGAAAGACCACTTGAACAATTGGGTTTAAGTCGCCAGTCCAGGTGCCCTCGAGTTTAAAATTACCTAGTAAATCAATTGTCACCTTGAGATACTTAGGGTTATCCTTATCTTTTAGAGCCTGCTTAATCATGACGTTAGTTGTGTAGTCACCGCCGCGAAAGCCATGAAAGTAAAGCACAGGTACTTGCTCAAAGTCGCCAGCCTTTTCTTCAATCACAGCCTTATCATCGATGTGCTTTTTGTGCAAATGTAGCAGAGGTCTAGTCGGTGCAATGCTGGCCAAAATCGCCAAAGCGAGCATATTAAACCTACTGGGTTCTTCAGATAGATTATGTTTGCGGTTTTTTTCCGCTTCTTCCTTATATTTTTTGGTATTGAAGAACATTACGCTCACCTTTAAAATAATAATTAATTATATTCTAACATTGCTAACAACTTTTTAGTAAATAATGAGGTACATATGAAATTTTATGCAGTAAAAAAAGGCCGTGTTCCCGGAATTTATCGTACGTGGGATGCAACCAAAAAGCAAGTTGACGGGTTTTCTGGGGCTATATACAAGTCTTTCAAACAAGAAGCTGATGCAATTGAATTTATGGGTGGAGATCCTAAAACAATCTATCGGCAAGGTAAAAACCATAAGGTTAAGCCTAAGCCTAAACGCAAAGCGGTTAAGCATGTAACTAGTGTAAAGCAGCCTGCTGTCGCCTCAATTACTACTAAAAGTGTACTCCCCAAGAGTGAGGACACCTTGCAAAATGCGATTGCTAAAATTCAACGCTTTAGTGAAGAAGTTAGGGTGCAGTCACCAAAGCCTAAATCGCGGGTTAAGCAACCAATTAAAAAAGCACCCAAGAAAAAAACTCAGGTGCATAGAGATCAAACTTATTTTGCGACAATCTATACTGATGGCGGGACCCGCAATACTGGTAATTATAAGGGCGGCCACGTTAGGCCAACGGATAAGGCTGCGTGGGCTTACCTGATTGAATGGCAGGAAGCCGGGGAACCTAAGTCAACTTATGGCACAAACGGTGAGTTTGGCGCTACCAATAATAAGATGGAATTGACCGCATTAATTCAGGCTCTCAAAAAACTGCTGGAACTTAATTTTAATACCAAGCCACTGCTATTTGTGCTTGATTCACGATACGTGCTGAATCCAATTACAAAAGGCTGGCTTAAAAGTTGGAAAAAGCGGGGCTGGAAGAAAAGTTCCAAGGGGGAAATTGCTAACTTAGCTGGCTGGCAAGAGCTAGATAGTTTGCTTGCCCAGTTTAGTAATCCTCAATTTGAGTGGACCAAAGGCCACGCCAATAATCGTGGTAATGAGTTTGTTGACCATACCTTAAACAAGTTTATGGATCAGATGTAACTATTTAATAGGTAACGATGGTGCCGCCAAACAAATGACCGAAAAAGCCGGCGATATTGTCCCAAAGCTGTTCAAACCAGTTGCGGTTTTCTTGCGTGTTGAGTTTATTAAAGATATTTTTGGCATTTTTTTCGATTCCTTTAGAAAGGGTTGCTGCCTGTTCTTTAAAATTATGGTTCTTCAGAGCACCCGAATCACGTACCTCGATTAGCACGTTAATAATTTGCTGCTTTTGGTTGTTATTAATTGTGTTGCCAAGATGATTAATATTAATTTGGTTATTAACAATATCATGGATTTGACTATCAGAAATGTTGTTGCCGATTTTGCCCATTTCTTGTTTGGCACCAGCAATCGCATTGTTTAATTGGGCATCAGTGTAGCCATCTTTGCCTTTATTTTCCTTAGTAATTTTGCTTAAAGTGCCCATCTCATCTTGAGCGGCATTTACTTGGCTTTGGTTTAAATGGTCGCCGGTCTTAGCATAAGCGGCATAAACACCAGCTAGAGCTCCGGAACCATCAATTGGGGTGGCGCTAGTAACATAAATGTTGGCATCGGCAATCCCTGCGGTTAAAGCGGCGTTCTTGTATTGGTTGGCGGTAATAGTTGTAATGTTGTTACTGCCTTTATAATTTAAAATCTGTACGTTAATACCACTGCCACTGGCTGTCTTCTGGATCATGGCACTGGACCAAACGCCTGAGCCAGTCGTGAAGTTATCGCCAGAAGGATTAAGGTACTTGACGAGATCTTCACCGTTAATCGTAATTGTTTGGTAACTAGAACCATTAAGCGGCGCGGTTAAGGTCTTCAGTGTCCCATCACGTTGCGGGTCGGTTAACGATGTTCCTAAACAAACAATTGGTAAACTATCGGCCTTTAGGACCTGTGGCTGCTTGGTAAGTCCACAGGTCGCGGCAAGCGCTACTAGCAATATTGTTATTATCGAAAACATTTTTTTCATAAGAATATTAACTCCTTTTTGATGTCTTAATTATAATAGGCGCTCATAGGAAAAGGTCAAGTTACGATTTCGTGTCGTTTATTTTACGTTTTTTTTAATTTCTTAGTTAGATGGTATAATAAACAATAATATTGAGGAGGACCTATGCTCGAGCAACCTGAATTAACTATCATCATGCCAGTGTATAACGTTGCTAAGTATCTAGCGCGGGCGCTAGATCACCTAGCCATGCAAAATGACATGAACTTTAAGCTGCTGGTTGTCAATGATGGCTCAACAGATAATACACGTAAAATAGCGGAGAGTTACCAAGATAAGTTTCGTTATTTTAAAATCATTAATAAACCCAACGGTGGTCTGTCTGATGCTCGTAATGTCGGCTTAAAGAATGTCGATACGCCGTATTTTACTTTTCATGATGGTGATGATTGGGTTGATCCCGGATATACAGCATTTTTTGTGCATGCTTTTCATGCTCATCCAGATGCGGCGATGGTTTCGTGTGGCTTTTGGCTGGATTATGAAAACAAGCCGGGGTCAATTGCGGCAACTAAAAAGGTTGTCCACGGGATGAAGAAAAAGTTCAGAACGTATCAACTTGTTAGTAACCCGCTTGGCTCGTTATTTAACAATCGTATTTTAGCAACGCCAGTTAAGGGCTATACGTGGAATAAAGGCTATCGCATCGCAGTTGTGCGCCAGCACCATTTACGGTTTGTGGAAGACTTGGCGTTTATGGAAGACCAGATTTTCAATGTGCAGTACTTGGCATTGACCGAGGGCTTTTATTGCGATAGTCAGCCGCTCTATCATTATTGGCAGCGCAAGGATAGTATGGTGCACAATTTTAACCTAAAAATGATCCCGGATGACTTTAAGGCCAATTACATTGTGGCTAAAATTGTGGTCCGCAGTCTGTGGCATGAACATCATCAAAAGCAGCAAAGTCAGCGCTTAATTGAAGCGAGTGAGAGGGATCAACAATGAGAGAAAAGGTTAATGGCAACGAACTTTACTATAATAAATTAGGTCAAGGAGCACCGCTCTTGTTACTTCATGGTCACCACTTAGACGGTGGAATGTTTGACCAAGTGGTGGCACCACTGTCGCTTTATTACACGGTTTATGTGCTGGATATGCGCGGTCATGGTCTAAGCAAGGGCGAGATTGCCGAGCATTACCAAACAGAAGTTGAAGATGTGGCGGCCTTTATTAAGCAGGTTAATATTCGCGGCTGTTATTGCTTTGGCTTTGATGCCGGTGGTCTTGTTGCCATGATGCTAGCTAGTCAAGACCAGCATATTTTCAAAAAGTTGATGGTTGCCAGTGTTTTTGTCAATGGCAATGGCATTCGTCCTTACCACTATTTAACAGAAGGTGTTTTACGGTATTTGCATTTTGACCGTGATAGTCAGGTGGAATTGACCGAAAGTTTTATGTCTGTTGACAGTCTGAAGGCAATAAAAATCCCAACTTACTGCGTTGTCGGTGAAAAGGATTGGGTCAAGGTTGAGCATGTGCGCTGGTACAGCCAGATAATTCCGCAAGGACAATTACTCATCATGCCGCGGCAAAAGCACAATAGCTACGCAATAAATAGTTTTAAATTGTTAAATTTAATGGAAGACTTTTTCAAGTAAAGCTGAGATAAAACTCGGCTTTTTTTGTTAGAAATTACCCCTTTCCTAGTCAGGAAGAGTGTTTTTTGGTTATAATAGATGAAAAGATAGTATTTTTTGATGAAGAGGTAGTTATGAACAAGGAAGAAATCTTGGAATTAATGCATCCAATGAAGCTGATTGGATTAGGCGGAAATCCAGCTTTAAACGAAAAAATCGCGGCAATTTTGAAAAAACCGTTGATTGAAACAGCAGTCCAACACTTTAGTGATGGCGAAATTCAAGTAAATATTGGCGAAAGTGTCAGGGGCTGTGATGTCTTTGTTATCCAGTCAATTCAAGACCCAGTTAACGAAAACTTTATGGAGCTGGAAATTACGCTAGACGCTTTGCACCGGGCTTCAGCTCACCGGGTTAACGTTGTGGTGCCATACTTAGCATACTCACGTTCAGACACTAAAACGCGGTCACGGGAACCAATTACTGCTAAATTAGTTGCTAACTTGTTGCAATTAACAGGGATGGATCACTTAATCGCACTTGACCTTCATGCTTCACAAATTCAGGGCTTTTATAATGTGCCAGTTGACCATTTACACGCACTGCCGCTGTTAGGCCAATACTTCTTGGACAATGGGATTGCAACTAAGGATGATGACGACTTGGTAATCGTATCGCCTGATCATTCTGGTGCTAAGCTGGCTCGGAACTTTGGCCAAATCTTTAATGCACCAATTGCAATCGTTGACCAGCGCCGTGCTCGTTATGATGCAGATGTTCATGACATGATTGGCGATGTTAAAGACAAAAAGTGTATTGTCGTTGATGACTTGATTGATACCGGTTCACGGATTTCTTCTTCAACTAAATCAGTAATGGCTGCAGGTGCTAAAAAGGTTTATGTTGCGGCTACTCATGCGTTATTATCTCAAGATGCAACAGAAGTGTTGAATGAGTTACCTATTGAGCAAATTGTTGTTACTGATACGATTAGACACAAGCATTATCCAGACAGAATGGTGCGAATTTCGGTTGATTTGCTTTTAGCGCGAGGAATAAATTGTGTTTATAATGACCGTTCAATGCACCTAATTAGTGAAAGTGATTTGAAGTAATTAGTAAATAACAGTCCTGTGTTTTGATATGCTAAAATTCTACTCTGGCAAAGGATGAGTATAGCTTTAATATGTGACTTTTAGTTAAGTTCAATACCTTTTTGTTTATTTATTCCACATCATTGTTATAATAAAACAAGATGTATAGGAAAACGGAGAGAGAAAATTATGGCAAGACGAAAGAATTATAAAAGAAGAAGAATCATTTTAAGTAACACATTTCACTTAATCAGAGAAAATGGAATGGACAATGTTTCTTTTCAAATGATTGCGGAGAGATCTGGAATTTCTAAATCACTGCTGCAATCGTATTATTCACATAAGGCTAAACTGACCGATGATGTCGTTCGCAATTTGCTCAACACCTTGGACAGACAAGTTGAAAAGTTTAATGAAACTAAAGACAGTGACATTTGTGCTCGGACTGATGCTTTCATTTATACAATTGCAAAATTGGGAATTTCTGATCGCGGCCTTGACCGGATCATTTCCGAAGCTTTTGCCAGTAATGAAACGCTGGACAATTGGAGCAGAATGTTGACAGGCTGGATTACACAGAACCGACTGTTTGCTGAAGACAAATACAATTTTGATGATGTCCAAACAGGTATTGCCTTTGTTGTTACCGGTGTTGGCCGACTATATCGCGACCGTGATTTACATGGTCTGTCGGCTGAGCAGATGGCGGATTATGCAACTAGTGCATTGATGTACACTTTCTTACATTGCTCGACTAAGCAAATCAAAAAGGCACTTAGTGATGGTCATAAGATTATTGCGTCAATTGATATTAAAAAGGTTCATCATGCAATTGATACCATGTTTGCTGAAGGCAAAGAAATTGTGTGTTAGAAGGGAATAATATGACAAATGGCGCGCGAACTGGTTTGCGCAGAGTAAATCAAGAGCAGAACACCCAGTATAAGAAGGTGCTGTCCTTTATTATCTTTCTAACTGTGACGCTGATAATGGTTACTGGGACTTTTTTAAATCCTTTGTTTATGAAGGGGCAAATTAGAACTAGCAATAATGATGCCGTTGTGGTTAGGCAAGTTAATCGTCATTTTGATACGCTGGCAGAAATAATTGGCGCTAATCAAGATGGCAGCTCGAATTTGTTAACCAGCAAGCAAACCCAACCGATTGCTGATCACATTATTGATTACACACTTGGCATTCACTTGTTTAAGTTTGATAATCTCAAGTTAGCCGAGCAAATTCTGCATGATATTAATTTAAATATCGATCAGGGCTCATCTAGTGATGCGCAATTGGTACAGGAAAAATTAAAGAAGCAAGGAGATAATGCACCATACGAGGTTGTCGATGCTTTTAGCTTAAATACGATTAAAGTTGGTGCTAATATTACACTGCTGCTACTCATTGTAAATATTATTATCATTGTGGTAACTCTTATTAGTCTGAAGTCGTTAATTGGAGAAATGATGACGATGATGCCTACTAAGATGCTCATTCATGATGTTACTGCTGCGGGGATGTGGGCTGGCTTTTGGCTGATTTTGCTTGCTGGATTGCTTGCTCTAGTTCCAGTAGTATTCAATGTGGCAAACTTTGCGGTTTTAGGTTATTTGTTTGAGATAAGTAGTAGTATCTTTTTAGACTTTGTAATTGCTGGCGTCATTGTTTATATTTTAAGTACTATCCCTTGGGAGATTACTTCACCGAATAATTAATAATTATTTTAACAAAAAGTTAGTATTGTTATTTGGAGATTTAAATATTTTGTGTTAACATGATGGTGAAGAGGAAAACTCTTTTAGTTGATCAAGCAACAGAAAACCAGATATATAAAGCTGGGCATATCCCAGATAGTTGGCTGGCAACAGAAAAACCAGATATATAAAGCTGGGCATGTCCCAGATAGTTGGCTGGCAACAGAAAAACTTGTTTAAAGTCGGTAGCGTAAAAGTTACCGACTTTTTTTGAGGAGAAATTTTGGAGAAATAATGAACCAAAAACGACTTGATGATGATTATAAATATCATAGAATAACGCCTTCGGAATTAAAATCCTTTAAGAAATATCTGCCTAAAATTCGACAAGCGTATCTACAAATAAAAAGCCAGTTTATTGGTAAAACAAAAGAATATATTTATGTAGTAAATAATAGGGAAATACGTTCTTTAGTGGTCACTTTTAAGAATAGTCACTTTATGCATCTGTGTGGAGTAAAATATTATCATGGAGCTAAAGGTTTTATTAAGGATTTGAGATCGAACCATCTCAAACTAGAGAATTTGTATGTTAAAGAAGATGGAACAACTTTTCAAAAGCTACAAGTTATTGATAAAGTTGGGCTATTGGATAGTTTAGAAACCAAAATATCTATTGGTAATAAGCTGGTAAAAATTCATTATGATAATTTGGTAAGAACTAAGGCTGATATTGTAGGAATAGCTATTGATACTGATGCTAATGGTGATCATTTTCCGCTTTCTTTATTGAATTTATCAGTAAGTGATACTCATACTCTGACCACTTTTGATGTAGTTGCAATAATAGAAGAGAACAAGATTACGCATCTAAAGAGCTGCCTATGTAAACAAAAGAATTGTTCTCAAAAAATAAATGATTATATTGATAAGCGGTTGCATACTAATTAAGAAGTATAGATTAGGAGGAATAATGGCAGTTGAGTTTACGTTAGCGAGGCAAACAGATTTATTCGCAATAGTTGCAATTTATAATCAAAATATAGCTAGTAAAAGTGTAACGGCGGATTTAGAACCTGTTGATGTCAGTCAGCGGCAAGAATGGTTTAATGAGCATAATGAATATCGGCCCTTGTGGATGATTAAGGTCGATGGCCAGCTTGCAGGGTGGCTGAGTTTAGAGTCCTTTTATGGTCGAGCAGCTTATCATGCAACAGTTGAAATTAGTATATACCTTGATGCTAAGTTTCAACATCAAGGCTTAGGTACCAAGGCACTTGCATATGCAGCTAAGCAAACTAAGCTCTTGGGTATTAATACTATCTTGGCTTATGTGTTTGGTGCTAATAAGGCAAGTCAAGCATTATTTAAGGCTGCTGGTTATCAAGTTTATGGTCACTTGCCTAAGGTTGCAGATATGGCTGGTCGACTAATTGATTTAGATATTTTGGGCAAAAAATTCAATTAATATTAAATTATTACTGTTAAAATTAATTTAACGATAACAAGTAGCTATTATTTTTGCTATAATCATTGTTGAACAATGTAATAAAAGTTTTAAAGGGCGGTGGCTGTTTAATTCCGAGGAGATGATTGTCTATGGAAACATGGAACAAATTATTGAAAGGGTTAGCAGTTAATGAGCACGTTCGATGTGATTTCTTTGATTTTGCAGTCAAATTTAGTGTTGTTGGCACTGTTGTCTTATATCAGCAGTAACCATCATGATAAATGATTGCAATAAAACATTCTAAGCTTAGTGGTGGAGATAAGATCTGATCAATCTTGTCTTCACCACTTTTTATTTATAATAAAAGTGGGCATGAAGCTGATAAGTCGGAGGTTTTTTTGGCGCTTAGTCGTCGTACAAAAACTGGCAGCTTCATGATACTTTATTAGATCTGTTCAAAGAATGTTAAGGACATTAATTGTCGTGTACTAGGAAAGTAGATTAATAAAGCACTTAACACAATTTTATGTAAAGGATGGTATCAAATGGAAATTGTTTTTGGAATTGATATTAGCAGTAAAACCTTTAACGTCGCTATTGGCATTGATAATTCTATCGTTAAGGAATATAAGACGACTAACAATCGTTTGGGATTTAAAGAGCTATTAGTTGATCTTAAACAGTTTGAGCAACCAGAAGTTGTCTTTGAGGCGACTGGAACTTATTCTCGGCGTTTAGAAATGTTTCTTCAAGACTATGATTATGGCTATATTCGTCTTAATCCGTTAGATGCTAAGAAACAAATGGATAATTTTAGACACCGTAAGACCGACATTATTGATGCTAGAAATCTAGCTTTATCACAGTTTCAGTTTAAAAGGAAAAACACCTATCAAGCAAAGCCTGTTTACCAAGATTTAAAGGATTACAATCATTTTTATCAAGAACTCAATAATGATGTTGTTCGTACTAAAGATCGGCTTCATAGTGCTTTACAGCTAACATTTCCTGAAATTGAAACTCTGCTTAGTAAAACCGATAGTAAACTTTATTGGAATCTGGTTAAGAAATTTCCAATAAGCACCATAGTATTTGAGTATTCAATTGCGGAGTTAAAAGAAATAGTGATGCATGCCACTGACAAATGTATTTCTGATAAGCGGGCACTTAAAATCGCTGAAAAGCTATCTAAGTTAGCCAATGAAAGTTATCCTAGTGTAGATGAACAATCCGGTGTTGTAATGCAAGTAACTTATTTTGTAAATCAATTAATGCAGCTTGAGCAAGAAAAAGCTGTAGTCATCAAAGAAATGAGCGCCTTGTCTAAAGAATTGCCAGAATATGAAGAACTACTTAGTTTACCAGGAGTAGCGGCTACTACAGCCAATGAAATTATTGCCGAATTAGGTGATATCAAACGATTTAAGCGCCCTAATCAGATCAATGCTTATATTGGCATTGATCTAAAGCAGTATGAATCAGGAGAATATAAAGCAGCACGTCACATTAGTAAGCGTGGAAACGCTGTGGCCAGAAAGATACTCTATCAGGCAGTGATTAATATGGTATCTGCAGCGACACATGATTCTGGTAAAAATCATATAGCAGACTATTACCAACGAAAAAAGCAATCTTACCCAGTCAAAATGACCAAGAAGATTGCCATTGCTTCAATAGCTCGTCTAATTCGAACTATCTTTAGTTTAGTAAAGAATAGACAGCAGTATACATATTATCCAACTTTATCAAAGTAACACTACAAGACTATTTAAACTAACTATAATTACCATACCACCTTAATCAAAAAAATGTTAAGTTAAGGTGGTTTTTGGCATACAGAAGTGAGAATTAAAAATATGATAGTTGCGAGCAACTATCATATTTTTTTATTTATTACTTGACTAATCGTAGGAAAAAGACCGTCCCACTTATAACTTCAAGGGTTATGGGATAGTCTAAAAAACTATAACTAGCCACCGCTCTTAAAAGCGGAGTTGCTTGTTCAAAGAAGTCCTATTAGAGTAGGGCTTCTTTTTTAATTACACTTGTATTGTAACAGGTAGCATAATAATATGCAATTATTACAAAAGTGTTTTGGTAGGATACTGCTATCTTACATCAACAGCAACCATCATGATAAATGATTGTAATAAAAAGATCGTCCCAACTATAACTTAACCGGTTATGGGATAGTCTAAAAAACTACACTTAGCCACCGCTTTTAAAAGCGGTGCTGTTTAAAGAAGTTCTATGCTAATAGAACTTCTTTTTAATTATACCAATATTTTAACAGGCTGGCGAGGTAAGATATTATTCTTGTTTAAACAATTTGAACTTATACTGGCAAATGCCCTGAACTTTAACCTCATATTCATGTCCTGCAATTAATGGCGTTGCCCCTGGCAAATAGCTGATAATTGTTTGAAAATTGCCGTAACCAGCATCTTGATAATTGGTTACGTTAGTTGCCTGATAAGTTTGGGTAGTAGTGTTGTCGGTAATCGTAATGTCTGGTGTGGTTGTAATTGTTTGATCAGAAAAATAGAGTGACCACGCAATTTGTGGCTCGTTGACTAGTTCTAAGGGAAAAAGTCCCTTGCTAGGATAAGTTACTAGCTCTTGACTGGCTGAACGAAATATATCACTAGCATTGAGAATCTTTTGAACAGAATAACGATAACCATTGGTGCCATAGGCTGCACCAGTACCCACAGAAGACAGGCGCGTTGATAGCAGCCATGCTCGGTGCCCAGTATCTAAGCCGGATAGATTGTAGCGGTCGGTTAATAGGTCAGTGATGACGTCACCAGCCGATTGGTTAGTCGCATTAAAGTTAAGGTTGGCAGTTCTTGAAGTGGACTTAGCAATTTTCCAAGTAGCTCGCGTAATATCCTTTGGGCGTTTTTCGTAAAGCAAGCCATGTTGGTTAACCAGCGGATTAGCATTTAATGTGGCTAAGACAGCGGCTGTCTTTTGCGATTTAAGATTATCAGTAGGATTTTCAATGACAGGTTGTAAGTTAAAAAGACTGCGATAATAATTAATATAATTAAGCTGAGTGCTCAAGTAGTTAGGCACCAGCACGCCTTCTTTAAATTGGCGAGTAAAAGAGGGCTTAGTTGCATACAGATTATTTAGACTAAACGGCATCTTATCTAGCGCGGCATACTGCTTTTGAAATTGCGCAACTTTGGCAGTTTCGCTGGGAGTAAAAGCGGCTGCTGCAATTGTCATGCTGCTAGTAGAAAGGATTAGTAGCACAGTAGCAAATATAATTAATGATTTGTGGAATGTTTTTAAATTTATTTTTTTAATCATGCAATTATTATAGCCCATATTTTATAATTTTTAATTAATTAAAAGTAAAATAATAAAAAAACGATCCTTTCAGGATCGTCTTCAAATATTGTGAACAATTAAATATGTTTGATATTGTACTGTATCTTAAATTTTATTTGGATAACTGTTTAAAAAGTCATCTAGATAATGTAGAAACAAATCAACAAATACATTGCAGCTCCGATTATAGTGTTTGCTAAAGCTACAATTGCTTTTAATTTGTTTTGAGAGAATTTTACCGTTGTATGATTAGCCAAATATTCATGTAAAAATGAAATCAGCATTACAAAGATAAAGAAGAAACTTCCTACTAGCTTAGTTTTATTAGAGGTCAAAAAAATTGGGTTTAGGCTTGTAACTAATGCAATTAAAGCAAAGGTCATGGTTATTTGATAATTTGAAATTATTTTTTTCATAATGCACCTCTTGTTTATTAAGATTGCAAAAAGCTGCGATTGTTGAAAATCTCAGCTTTTTGTCTAAGAGTAAGTTCTTATTAGCATAACAGAGAACCTGCTTGGTATAACAGTCCTATTACGAGTGGAACAATAACAGCTGCTGGTCCAGAAACACCTAGCAAAGCTGCTGCTGCTGCGTACATTCCGGAATGAACATACCCAATAAATTGTAAAGCTTTTGCACAGGTTCCCTTATGCTTCTTTCTTAACAAAGGATTATCGTCAATGTTTTTAAACTCGGATGGATGAGCTTTAATAAAGTTATTTATTTTATTTACAACATTCTTTACTTCGTTAATACTCAAACCGGTTTTTGCTTCTTTTAATGAAGTAGCTAAATAATCTGTATCTACAATTTTTACTTGTGGTAATCCTTTGGCATCCTTAACAACGATAAGTGAACCCTGCATTGCTGCTGCAACTTTATTAACCTCAGCTTTTGAAGGTTGGTTACTTGTTTGTGTAACCTTAACAGGTTGTTGAGTTGTAGTTGCTGCTGATACTTGACTAACTGGTACTGCAAACATAGATACTGCCATTGCAGCTGATGATACTAATGTTACTAATTTTTTCATGATAATGTCCTTTCCTTCGATATAGAAATAATCAGTAAATAACAAACTATTTATTATTAGTAAGTACTATAAAAATTGTACGTAATAATTCAAACATTATTATTACCTCCTTTTTCGATTTATAAATATTTTACCAAGTAAACGATTACATAATAAAAAAAGTGACGTATAAGTCACTTTTTTATTTAATTATTCAAATCTTATGTTATTCGTTTCTTTCTAAGTATTTTTCAAGTTCTTCGCTATATTTTTTCATACCAGTAATTGCCACATTATCAACTATATTTTTACATTTATCAAAGTATTGCTGTTTTTGGCTTTTATAATATTTAATTAAATTGACTAAAAAGGCTAAGATCATTTTAAAAAAATATATTTCTGGTAATGTTTTAATCTTTTCCATTGCTATAATATAAAAATCAGCTTTTTCATACTGCTTATTATCTATGCACAATATAATCATGTTGATACTTATGCTTAGAACGTTTTTTTGCACTTTAATATTATCTTCAATATTAAAATGTTTAATTATGCCTCTCGAAATCATGCAATTAGCAGAAAAATTATAGAATGCCATAAAATTTAAATATAAATTCATGTCATCAACACTAAATTTATCAATATTAATAATTCTTTCTTTGATCACTCTTTTAGTCTTTTCACTTAGACTAGTTAAGTCATTAGTTAATAATGCTTCATAAGCTGCCACTAACATTAACTTATTTTCTTTATCAGTTTTTGGTAAATCACTTTTTTCAATTAAATAATTAATTTTTTGTAAATCAATTTTCGATCCATCATAATACGCCTGATCAATTAATCTATTTATTTCTCGATCCTTTTTATCCAATAATCGATAATTTCGTTTTAATCTGCTGAAAAATTCAACTATTGAGACATCATTATATTGAAGTAAGCTTAATAAAGTATCTGCAGAGATTTTGTTTGCACCTTTTTCTACGCGAGCATAAAATGATGGGCTAATTATATTACCTGCCCATTCTTTTTTAGTCTTTGATTGGCTAATACGATATTCTTTTAACAACTCTCCTATTTTCATTGTGTTTTCCTCTACTCAAACTAGCATATATGTCATTTATCATCTTTTATTATGAGATTACTTTATGCTGTTATGCAAGAGGAATATTAAAGGAGAAACTAGATATGAAGCATAAATTAATTAAACTTATTGCCGCAATTCAACTTACATTATCATTGTTTGTCTTGCCGATGAATAATGTATCTGCAAGTGCGACTAATGATAATCCGACCTTACAAACTAATAATAGCAATCTGCTGAAATACCAAGAGCAAATTTATACCAATGCAATTAAGCATTTTAAGAAAATCTCTGTTCAAAAATTAAATAAACTAGTTGGTAAAAAGAAAATTACTGTTTTCTGGGGTAAGAAAAGTTGTCCATTCTGTCGAGCTTTTGTACCTAAACTGGCAAAAATCGGTCATCAACGGCATATTAAAATTTATTATATTGATACAACAAAGACTGACAGCAATTCCGCTTTAAAAAAGGCACGAAAAAAGTTTAAAGTAACAGGTGTGCCTACACTAATGAAAATTAAAAATAATAAAAAATTTGTAATTATGGATCGTACGCGTACTGACGTTAACCATTTTTTAACTAAAAAGTATTCTAATTAAAATTCTGTATATGTAAAGTTTAATAATCAGAACAAATTTGGAATTATAAAGGTTGGAGTTATCAATAATGAAAACAAAGGACAAATCCACGATTGGAGACCAGATGCTGACAGACCATGCTTATAAAGTAGATAAATTTATAGCACTAGGCGAGTTACTAATAGTTTTGATCCTACCACTTTTTAAGCACTTGAATTTAGATATTGGCTGTTTATTTATGTGTTTACTAACTGAAGAGGATTTGTTTACAACCTTTTTTCAACGCCATCATGTTACTTTTCTTGTCAGTTTATTGCTAGGAAACCTATTGTCTATAGTAATTTGCGTTATTTTATTCGTTTATGTTATTTGGGCTTCAGGCAATATGATACAAGACTGATAGTTATTATAGTTAGATTGATATATTTGCTATAAGGTAGCAGGTATATCAATTTTTTGTAGAATTATTTTGATAATAAATATGATTTAAAGAGGCAAAAATGAAACAGGTTCTTTTCGACAAATATCAGAATAAAAATGTTTTGTTACAAGTTTATTCAAAAAGTAGAAATGCAGAAGACTTTTTGTTGGGATATTTAGTATCTGAGACTGTTGATTACTGTGTGTTTGAAGCCATTGATGAATATGGTGCACTTGACGCCTATGTTTTATATCAAAAATCTGACATCGAAGATGTAATCACGAAGTCAAAATATATTGATATTTTTAATTCATATATTGCTTTGCAAAAGCAACGGGGCTTGTTTGATCCCTTTAACTTGCAAACAAAATATGCAAAAGTACCACAAGACAATATCAATGACTTGCTTAATTATCATTGTAACAATGGCAACGTCGTTAGCTTGAATATTGCGGGGCACGATTTATCAAATACCGGCAAAGTAATTGCTGTTAGTGAGGATTATGTGATACTTGATCAAGCTAGCTATTATCGAGATTGGGATCCAGATAGTAATGTTAGCAATCAGGCGCTAGAAATTTCAAGGATAACTACGATAGATATTATTAGTAAAGATAATTTTTTGTATGAAAATTATTGCAAATTGCGAAAATAAAAGACAACGAATAATTATTTTCGTTGTCTTTAGAACAAGTTATTTTTTACGGCTGTCGCGATAGTTCAAAATTTCTAAAATTAAGTTTGCGATAAGTAGGACAAACGTTAGGATTTGATAAATATTCATCTTTGTTTTCTCCTTTGTAAAAGTAATTAGATTGAATAATATCATTATATCAATTATTGCGTATTAACTTAATCACGTTAAACTGATTTTTTAATTTAATTTGGAATTTTATCTGTTATAATAATTGTGTACCGCTTAAAAGACGGTGGCACAGTTATATTAGACTAAAAGAGTCGTCGCAACTTCGCCAAAAGTATCGGACGGCTTTTTAGCATATTTAACATTTTATTTTCAAGTATGAATATGCTAAAATATCTGTATAAAGAAAAAGAACCAAGTTCTAGCTTGGTTCTTAAAAGATGTTTCCGCTTAAAAGGCGGCGGCATAATTATGTTTGACTAAAGAAGTCGTCGAATAACTCGCCAAAAGTATAGGACGGCTTTTTTAGTACACTTATTTTTTGTGGTTGTTGTCGATATACGACAGCAATGCCAGAATAAACATACCGAACGTTAACATCAGCATTAATGCTTCGTAAACACTCACTAGCTGTTATACCTTTCAATAATTTGCTCCATGTCTCCATAAGTAATCATCTCCTTGGAATTAAACAGCCACCGCCCTTTAGCTTTATTCATCTTTGAAGTAATTATACAAATATAATTGTTTATTATCAATATATAATTTAATGACAAAATATTGCAGACAGGTTAGATATTGAAATAGCAGGTAAATTAGGAAAAACTAGTTTGCCTTTTTTAATCCATAAAAATATTTCTAAAATTACTCTAATTTAAGTTATTTCTACTAGTTAATGCCGTATAATTAACAGTTGATAACGATAATTAAGAGGTAAAAATAATGACTAAGAAAACACAAGTTGGTTTAATTTTTGGCGGTAATTCATCGGAGTATGAAGTTTCAATCGTATCAGGCCATAACATTTACAAGGCAATTGATAAGGAAAAGTTTGAAGTACATCCAATTTGGATTACTAATGATGGATTTATTGCAAGCGAGGAGGACTCGTTTAAGGTTCTTGATGACCCTAAATATACGGTAGCCAATCCACACAAGGTAGCTAATCTGTCTAACTTGAGTGAATTAGCTAACTTACCGGAAATTGATGTTTTCTTCCCAATTGTCCATGGTAATTTGGGCGAAGATGGCAGTTTGCAAGGCTTGTTTCGGATTTTGGATAAGCCGTTTGTTGGTGATGATGTTTTGGCTGCTGCAGTCACAATGGATAAGGAATTTACCAAGATTTTAGCACAACGTGCTGGTGTACCAGTGGCTGATTGGATTGCTATTAAACGGTTTGAATATGACGATGCGGCTAATCCTAAGCGTGATTATGCCAAGGTTAGTGCTAAACTTGGTGGCGATTTATTTGTTAAGCCATCTAATCAAGGTTCATCTGTTGGTGTACACCATGTCACTAATGAAGCTGAGTTCAATGATGCTTTAGCTGATGCCTTTAAGTATGATGATAAGGTCTTAATTGAGGAAACGATTCATGGTACCGAAGTTGAAACCGCAGTTTTAGGTAATGATCACCCAATTGTGTCTGGTGTTGGTCAGATTATCAACGCTGCTGGGACTTTCTACAGTTACGATAACAAGTATGATGACAATTCAACTTCAAAATTACAAATTCCGGCTGCCTTGCCTGAGGAGATTGTTGCCAAAGTGCGTGATAATGCCGTCAAGGTTTACCAAGCAACCGAATGTAGTGGTATGGCTCGGGTTGACTCCACCTTACGCGCCAGTGACAACAAGATAATTTTGACTGAAATTAATGCTTTGCCGGGCTTTACTAACATTAGTATGTATCCTAAGCTATTTGAAGAAGCAGGTATTCCTTACACCGAGCTGATTACACGTTTGATTGATAAAGGGATTGAACGTTACAATCATAAGAAGACATTATTACATAAAATTGGTTAATCACTTAGTGCTAGGGAGAACACAAGATGACGAGTGATAAGCATAACTTTGAAGAACTAACGGCGCCAGCTGCTACGGCGCGTCAGTTGCATGTTAGTGTGGCAACTTTGCGCAAGTATTCGCTGATTGTCGAGCGGATTACGGGTAAGCCAGATTATTATGCCAGAACTAAGCAGAAAGCACGGCTTTATAGTAAGCAAGACGTACAGGACTTGGATGATTTTCATAAATTAGCGCAAAATAATGGCTTGACCCTGCAGGAAGCGGCTAGACAAGTTTACGCCGTTAGTGATAAGGATGATGAGCAAATTGGTGCTGCCTCTGCTAAACGAGAAGTGATGACAACGCCGCAAGCAGTCAAACTGCTAAACGCGCTGCAGCAGACAATTAGTCAGCAGAATACGGCGATTAAGGATTTACAAGCGCAACTTAATCGGATTGAACAGCAGAATAAGGAATTGTTAGCTAAGCAAGACCAGATGAAGCAGCCAGCTGCTAAAGATGAACAAGATTTTAGTACTCTGCCAGATATTTCTGGAATTGTGCCAGATGACAACATGCAGAAATCGCCCATATTGCAAGAAGAGAAGCCACTGACAGTAGCGGAAAAACGGGCACAAGTTGAACGTGATGAGGCGAAGTCTAGTCAGCAGCTTCATGAAGAAATTTTGTCCAAAGCTAAGGAAAATGCGCAAAAGCACACCGATTCTAACAGCCATCGGACATTGCAGGATATGCAGGTAGAACCAGAAAAAGCACATTGGTGGCAGCGATTTATTAATATGTAACACAAAAAACGGCTTTTAGTTAAAAGTCGTTTTTTCTTGTTAAAATTAACTAAAATCTGCGCCGTAAGTGGCAACTTTGCGTTACAGTAGACGAATAGATAGGATGATTAAGTTGAAAAAAATCAAGCGGCGCTACTGGGTAGCGTTAATTATAGCAATTATTGGGTTAGTCTTAACAGCTTGCACCTATTTTGCAACTACAATTTATAGTAAAGATGACGTGGCAGTGATTACGGATCACACGATTAAGGATACATTAGTGCAGAAAAATCGTGACGTGTACAACAATCACGATGAGACTAGAAAACAAGTTTTGCACCTCAAGATTTTATCTGGAAAATATCGCGGTCGCACGTTTACAACACCTAATATTTATTATCCATCACAGATGGTGACGCAAAAATACCGCGCAGGGCAGCGAGTTTTAGTCAGTGTTAGGAGTGGTGATCCTGCAATCAAGAATCCCAAACGTGATTGGGTCTTAGTCTTAGCACTAACGGTAACAGTTGTCTTGATGGTTATCGTTGCGGGGAGAGAATCACTGGGCTTAGTTGTTTCTATGGCCTTGAGTTGGGTACTTTTTTACCTCGTGATTATCTGTGATGTGAAGCTAAATGGTTCCTATATTATTTTGCTGTTTGGCTTAGCAGATGTTGTCTTTTCCTTTTTCAGTCTGTTAATCGTTCAAGGACTTAATCGTAAAATGCTGGCAACATGGCTGGCAACTTTACTTGGAGTGTTTGTTTCCTTTGCACTCTGTTATTTAATTATGCATGTGACGGGAGAATCGGAAATTAAGTACGAAACCGGTGACTATGCAACGCAAGATCCGCGCGGGATTTTCTTAGCACAAACCTTACTTGGCATCTTGGGTGCGGTGATGGATGAAGCCACGGACATTATCTCTAGTTTGTATGAGTTGGTTCAAACCAAGAAGGATTTAACAGCTAAACAAATGATAATGAGTGGTCGAACAATGGGCCAGGAAATCATGGGACCATTGATTAATGTTTTAGTATTGATTTTTATGTCAGAAGCACTGCCCATGACAATTATCTATTTGCGTGACAATAATAGTCTAAATTCGGCTTTCGGTTTTACTTTATCGTTAGGGGTAACGCAAAGCGTCATTTCCGCAATCGGAATTGTATTAACGGTCGTCTTTGCGACCGGCTGCAGCCTACTATTTTTAAAAGATGAAAAATGGAAGGCGGGGACTGACAAATGAGTACATTAATGGCACTGATTATTGTGTTGGCAGTTTTAATGACGCTAATTGGGGGTGAAACGGGTATTCGCAGCTTCTTTAGTGTATTAATTAATACACTGCTGCTGATTTTACTAGCGATTTTTATTTCGTGGGGGATCAGTATTCCTGTCTTGATTTTGATATTTATTCCGTTAAAATTAGTAACAATTATCTATTTAGGCACTCATGATTATCAAGTTGCTAAGAACTCATTTTATTCAGCGTTAATTGTTTGTCTAATTGATGGTTGTCTGATTTTAGGCTTTGAATGGTTGGCGCAAGCTGCCGGGCTGGGACCTGAAGCTGGAGAGGTGCTAGTTGGTCTTTCGCAAATGCCGGGATTGAGTTACCCGCTGATTGCAGTTGCGGTGGCCATCTTTTCGACATTAGGTGCGGTCGCGGAAGCCGCGGTGGCAATGAGTTCAGGTCTATTAGAAATCAAAAAGCATAATCCCGATATTAGCCAACATGAGCTATTAACTAGCGGCGGCAAAATTGGCAGAGATGTGTTGGGGACAGCAATGAACACCATTTTGTTTGGGATGTTCGGCAGCTTCCTTTCATTATTCTTGTGGTACTTCCGTTTGCATTACACGTTGGGTGAAGTTCTAAATGAAAAATTATTTGTCAATGAAGCATTAATTATTATGTATTCGCTAATTGGTGTCTTATTAACCGTTCCGCTGTCAACTGCCTTTTTGGCACGAGGAATGGCAAAACGTGAGGTGAAAAAATGAAGATAGAAGATAAAACGTTAACTAACTTTAATGGCCGTGAATTTAAAATTCATACTTATACTCTGGGTGATATTGGTGATTTAGTCACAGCGAAGCGACCGCTGGCTGTAGTAATTCCTGGTGGTAGTTTTGACCATTTGTCTAAACGCGAAGGTGAGCCAGTTGCGCTGGCCTTCAATAATCGCGGCTTCAATAGTGTTGTCATGGATTATAACTTGGTCCAAGATGATGGCGATATCTATCCCGACGCTGGGCTAGATGTTTTAGCGACGATTAAATATTATCGCGAGCATGCGGCGGACTATCAGATTGATCCAGAAAAAATAGTCACAATTGGCTTTTCTGCTGGTGGTCACGTTGCCAGCATTGCCAATGATTTTGCAACTTCAAGTAAGTATCAAGCAAGGTATAACTTTGCTTGTCAGGACGTTGTTCCCAATAAAACAATCTTGGGTTATCCGCTGATTGATGTTAATAAGATTGGCTTTGATGTCCCTGATGATGAGGAAAGCATGGTGCCAGAGGATAAATATCTTCAGGATAGTGCGCTGAGTGTTACACGTGAAACGCCGGCCACTTTTATCTTTCATGCGTGGGATGATCCCGTTGTACTAGTCACTAATACCTTGGAATATGCGGCAGCACTGCATGCTCAAAGTGTGCCATGTGAAGTTCATCTTTTCAATCGGGGTGGTCACGGTTTTTCACTAGCCCGAGGCGACATGGTAACCAAGGGTCGTGAATGGCAGGAAAATCCACACGCGGGACATTGGTTTGACTTAGCACAAGAGTGGCTGACAAGTGAATGGTAATTTTAAAAGAGCAATCTGCTAATAATTTAAAGAAAAAGTGTCTGGGAAAGACTTGACATTAAACAACAAGAAATCCGCTAAAACTTTCATGTTCTAGCGGATTTTTGATATATATCTTTACTTGGCTTTTTGTTAGTGTGATTTAGAATAGTTTATGATAAATTTAGCTAATCCTTCCATGTCATTATCTGTGATAATACCACGTTTAACTATGTGGTACTGGTCTGGAAGATAAATTTTTTGCATAGCTAAAATATCAACATAGGATTCTTTATCTAAGCCCTCAATTTGCCAATCCTTTAAAGGATAACGGTGCGCTTTAATTGCAGGCGACTTTCCCTTATATTTAGAAGTTATTTTAAGCACATCTATGGTACGTTCATTATCTACTCCAACTATTAAAGCAGGTCTGTGTTTATCACCATCACTTTCAAAATAAGTGACATAGGCATTTACAATATCATTCTGATTAAAACTAATCGTCTTCTTCGACCCATCTGTTATACTCATCTTTACTTCTCACCTTCTGTACAGGAAGTAATTTAACAGCATTAGCTAATGATAGAGATGCCTTCTCATGCTGGGTTAATTTGGCATCAAAAGGTAAACCACCCTCGGCAACAACACGCTTGTAAAACATATTAATTGCTGTGGTTGGAGTCATTCCTAACTCACTAAAAATCTGACTGGCTTCATTAGCTAAATTGCTATCTACTTGTACTTGCACTTTCTTTTTTACTAATGTTTTCATGAATTAACACCTGCGAACTTTATTAAAATTTTCTAATTCTTTTCAGCATTATTGTATCATAATATCATCAAATTTGATGATATTAAGTGCTTGATTGGAATCCTATGTGTCAGTGGCAAATATTTCGTCAGTTAAAAAGTGTCCTTTAATTTGTGTAAAAAGTAGCCATAATATATTTTCCCTTATTATTGACAGCGTTGATAAACACTAGTATAAGAAGCCTGGATCTGTTCGCGGCTCGCTAATAATTCAGTATAATGTTTGAAGTTAGCACCTTGATATTTGGTTTGATAAAGGGTTACAATTTGCTTGTTAATCTCCGTGGTAAGATGGTTAACAGGTAAGCGGTCTTTGTTCCCATGAATGAAGGCCGCTTTTCCTTGTGCCTGATACATTTTGAGCAGGCGGTTAACTTGTCTCACAGTAATGCCTAAAGCAAGTGCGGCCCTTTTCTTATTACCGTGGTGATCAAGTAGTTCTTTAATGATTTGATATTTTCTTTCAGCTTTCATAGATAATACAATCCTTTTCACTTTAACCATAACCTCCAATAAAGAAGATTATGACATAGATATTTGGGACATTATCGCTTAATAATACCTAAGACATTATCACTTATTAATCACAAATTTCTGGAATTGTTGAAGCTAAGGACTTGCAATTTTTGCCAGAGGGTATATAATGCAAATATTTATATCGAAAGAAAGGACATGATTTTTTGAAGTTATTAAAGATAAAACTATTGACAGCAATTAATGGCTTACTGACAGTGAGCAGTTTAATCATGTTGTTCTTTGGGTTATGCAATCAAGTTAATGAGTCAAGCAACTTTTTAGCAGACGAGCAAACAATCGCCAATAATGCTAATTTAATCATCTGTATGGCGGTAATCGCCATGATGATTTTTGGGTTTGCCTTCTTCGCTAGTTGGATTAAAACGAGAAAAGTTGAGGCTCACTTATTACGGCACAGAACGCACAGAGCGTAAAATGATTAAGCAAAAAAAGCTGCATTTCCAAGTAGGGAAGTGCAGCTTTTTGTTTAGTAAAAATAATTAAATATGAATACTTGATTATAAAAAAGCAACTTAGTTAATTGCTAAGTTGCTTTTTTTGAGGGAATTAATAAAAATTCTATTTAATACCAGCTGTGAGCTAACCAAAATCTTTTAGCGTTAACCCATGAACCGTAGCGACCGTAAACATAGTTGTCAGCAGTCTTATCTTGGTTCTTTTTCGAATAATTGCCGTGTAAGTAGCTAATGTTTAATTGGTACTTACCGTAACAAGAACCATTTCTTGCGGAGTAGTTACCACCGGACTCTTGCATTGCAATCCAATTCTTAGCTGCCTTTTCAGTTTTGGATAACTTACGAGCAGCTTGAACAGTTTGCGAAGTATTGCCAGTTGTTGTTTGGATAACGGCAGTAAAGCTGCATGCCAGCGCTAAAGCCGCAATTAATTTGTAGATAAAACTTTTTGTCTTTTCCATTATATTTATTCATTCCCCGTAATTCGTTAGTCTTTTTACTATTAGCTATAGTACACTAGCAATATTTCATTGCTGTTACAGAAATGACACATGGCCCTTACAATCAAGTTTTAATGTTATTTTTGTACATTTTTGGTAGAATTTATAATAATGATTAATTCAGGAGGCAATTATGTCAGTAAAACATTTTTATGAAACTTTTCACCCAGAACATTATGATTTATTCATTGATGTTGACCGTGAAAAAAAGACGATAACTGGTACTTCAACCATTACTGGTGAGGCACTTGAAGATACAATTTTAGTCAACCAAAAGTACATGAAGATTGCGTCAGTTAAAGAAGACGGCAAGGACGTACCATTTACTGTTGATGACGATAAAGAAGCAATTAAGATTGACTTAGGTAAGACAGGAACTGTTACAGTTGCGATTGCTTATAGTGCACCATTAACTGATACTATGATGGGGATTTATCCATCATATTACATGCTTGATGGTGTTAAAAAGCAGATTATTGGTACCCAGTTTGAAACAACTGCCGCAAGACAGGCATTTCCATGTGTTGATGAGCCAGAAGCAAAAGCCACATTTAGCTTAGCGATTAAGTATGATGAACATGAAGGCGAGACAACCATTGCCAACATGCCAGAAATCAAAGTTGAAAATGGCGTGCACTACTTTGAAAAGTCAGTTAGAATGCCCAGTTACTTGGTTGCCTTCGCCTTTGGTGAATTGCAATCCAAATTAACGGAAACTAAAGATGGCGTTAAGGTTGGGGTATTTGCTACTAAGGCCCACAAGGCTAAGGAATTAGACTTTGCCTTGGATATTGCTAAACGTGCAATTGAATTTTACGAAGAATTTTACCAAACTAAATATCCGTTGGCCCATTCATGGCAGTTGGCTTTGCCTGACTTTTCTGCAGGTGCGATGGAAAACTGGGGCTTGGTTACTTATCGTGAAGCCGCAATTTTACTTGACCCAGACAATGCCACAGTTGAACAAAAGGGTTATGTTGCCAGTGTCATCACGCACGAGTTAGCTCACCAATGGTTCGGCGACCTCGTAACGATGAAATGGTGGGACGATCTATGGTTAAACGAAAGTTTTGCCAACATGATGATGTACCTGTCAGTTGATGCAATGGAGCCTAGTTGGGATGTTTGGAATAACATGTACCAAATTAGTGAAGTTCCATCGGCGTTGAATCGGGATGCAACCGATGGTGTCCAATCAGTTCACGTTAATGTAGAACACCCAGCGGATATTGACTCATTGTTTGATGGGGCAATTGTGTATGCCAAGGGTTCAAGAATGTTAGTCATGGTGCGTAAGTTATTGGGTGACGACGCTTTGCGTAAGGGCCTCAAGTACTACTTTGACAACCACAAGTTTGGCAATGCCACAGGTGATGACTTGTGGAATGCCTTGTCAACAGTAACCGATCTTGATATTGGTAAAATTATGCATACTTGGCTTGATCAACCGGGTTACCCAGTTGTTAGCGCCCGCGTTGCTGATAACGGTCACTTATTGTTGAGCCAAAAGCAATTCTTTGTTGGTGAAGGTAAGGAAGTTGGCCGCACTTGGGCAATTCCACTAAATGCTAACTTTAAGGCACCACAAATTATGACGGAGCAAGAAGTTGACTTGGGTGACTACAAGACATTGCGCGCTGAAGCTGGTCATGCTTTACGCTTAAATGTTGGCAACAGTTCACACTTTATCGTTAACTACGATGGAACTCTGATGGCCGACATTATGAATGACTTGAGCAGTCTTAAGCCGGTTGATGAATTACAATTATTGCAAGACCTAGGGTTATTGGCAGAAGGCAAGCAAATTTCTTACGCTGAAATTGTGCCATTATTACCAAAATTTGCAGGTTCTAAGTCAAATATTGTCATTAACTCTTTGTTCAGCTCTGCTAGACAGTTGCGCAAGTTTGTTACACCAAATTCAGCTGAAGAAAAGAACTTGAAGTCCTTCTTCAATCAATTATCGGCTAAGCAAGTTGAGCGTTTGGGCTGGGAAGTTAAGGCAGACGATAGTAGTGCTGACTTGCAAATGCGCCCAATTGAACTTTCTGCTGCTTTGTATGCAGATAATGCAGCCGCAATTGCCGCGGGACACGAAATTTTTGTAAAATACCAAGATGATCTGTCGACTATTGAAGCATCTGTGCGGCCATACGTTTTGATTAATGAAGTCAAGAATTACAATGAGGCTGGCTTAGTTGCTCGCTTAATTAAGGAATACCAGACAGTAGTTGATCCTTATTACAAGGCAGACCTGCTTTCAGCAGTTACCAGCACCAAGAATATTGACGAAATCAAGCAAATTGTTACTGACTTTGAAGATGCTGATGTAATCAAGCCGCAAGATTTGCGGACGTGGTATTATAATATCTTGGCTAACCCATTAGGTGAGCAAGCTGCTTGGGATTGGCTGCGTGATCAGTGGTCATGGCTTGAAAAGACAGTTGGCGGCGACATGGAATTTACCACTTACATCA
This sequence comes from Lactobacillus sp. ESL0677, assembly GCF_029392875.1. NCBI lineage: Bacteria > Bacillati > Bacillota > Bacilli > Lactobacillales > Lactobacillaceae > Lactobacillus > Lactobacillus sp. ESL0677. The sequence continues at coordinate 128,847 of NZ_CP113946.1, forward strand.
CCGTTACCTCAAGAGTGTTCCATACACCAGAACGACTTGCAGAGTTTAAAGCCTTCTTTGAGCCTAAGGTTGACCAACCGGGCTTGGGCCGTGAAATCAACATGGACACTAGAGTAATTGCCACTAAGGCAGACTTAGTTGAAGCAGAAAAAGCTGCTGTCAATCAGGCAATTAAAGAAGCATAGATTTGATTAAAACTAAAGGGCATTACTTTTTTAAGGAGTAATGCTCTTTTTTTTGCTCATTGTGAGTATAAGATTTAATTTTTATTAACATTAGCTGTATAATTGTAAGGTACAGCTTAAATTAAAGGGGTTTAATTTTCATTAATGAAGGAAAAAAATATCGATACAGCGTTCTTTGGCCAACCTAAAGGGCTATCGACACTGTTTTTCACGGAAATGTGGGAAAGATTTAGTTATTACGGCATGCGAGCAATTTTATTGTTCTACCTGTATTATGCAGTAAGTCAGGGCGGGTTGGGCATGAACCAAACCACCGCTGCTTCGGTGATGTCAATTTATGGCTCGTTAGTTTACCTGTCTAATATTGTCGGCGGTTGGTTGTCTGACCGGGTCTGGGGTCCGCGCAAGACCGTCTTTATCGGTGGTGTTTTAATTATGTTTGGTCATATTGTGTTATCCTTGCCCATGGGTTTAGTAGCACTTTATGTTTCAATTGCGTTGATCGTAGCAGGGACAGGATTGTTAAAGCCGAATGTTTCTGACATGGTTGGTGGACTATATTCTGAAAGTGACCGTCGCCGCGATGCCGGTTTTAGCATGTTTGTCTTTGGGATTAACCTAGGTTCTGCGATTTCACCAATTTTGGTACCATGGGCTGCTAATGGCTTTGGCATGCACCTATTTGGCAATGAGATGAACTTCCATGCCGGCTTTTCATTGGCTGCAATTGGGATGTTCTTTGGTTTAATGCAATATTATTTTGGCGGGAAGAAATATCTGTCAAACGATAGCTTATTACCGAGTAATCCGATTGACCATGCTAGTTTAGTTAAAATTTTGCAAAAATCAGCGCTGGCTGTTGTTGCTATTGCTGCGCTGTTAGGCATCATGGCAGCGTGTGGTCAATTAAATATTACCAATATCATCTTATTGATTACAATTGTGGCAATTTTACTGCCAATTTATTTATTTGTAGTTATGTTACGCAGTAAAAAGATAACTAAAGTTGAACATTCACGTGTGTTAGCTTATATTCCGCTATTTATTGCTGCTGCAGTCTTTTGGGGAATTGAAGAATCTGGCTTCGTTGTCTTGGCCTTGTTTGCGCAAGAAAGGACAGTTCTTCATATTGGCAATTGGCATTTTGCCGCAGCTAACTTCCAGACACTTAACCCACTCTTTATCATGATTCTGACGCCATTCTTTGTTTGGCTTTGGAGTAAGTGGAAGAAGCAACCGAGTGCTGCTGGTAAATTTTCATGGGGCTTGATTTTTGCTGGGTTATCTTATATTGTAATGGCGTTTCCGGGGATGCTCTATGGTACCGCCGGCCGCGTTAGTCCGTTTTGGCTTGTAGGTTCATGGTTTATCGTTGAAATTGGGGAAATGCTGATTTCACCAATTGGTCTGTCAGTTACGACCAAGTTGGCGCCAGCTGCTTACAGCTCACAAATGATGAGTATGTGGTTCTTAGCTGATGCCGCAGGACAGGCAGTTAACTCGCAAATAGTTAAGTACTTTTCTGCTGGTACAGAAATTCAATATTTCTTGATTGTTGGTGGTGTAAGTATCCTGTTAGGCTTGTTGATGTTCTTTTTAGTTAAGAAAATCGACAGCTTAATGGCCGGTGTTCACTAGAATTAATCGCAAGTAAATACCCGTTAGTTTAAATAGCTAACGGGTATTTTTTAATTATAAACAATAACGGCTTCGTGTTTAACCACGTTATGCCAAACTTGCTTGATCTCACTTGGTTTAATATTGACGCAGCCGTGTGAGCCGCCACGTAGATATGCCTTCTTGCTCCAGTCGGTGCGCCAGCTGGCGTCATGCAAGCCGCAGCCACTTAGTGTAAATGGCATCCAGTACCTAACTTTGGAAGCATACTTAGAGCCATCATCATTGCGGCCGCGCAGTGTTGCTGGCGATTGCTTATACTGGATGTACCAAACGCCCTGCGGGGTTCTGTTGCCCTTGCCACCGTCCTTAGTTCCCGTGACAACGTCATTCAGGTGGACGGCTAGCTTACCTTTGCGAACAATCCAGACTTCCTGGCTTTTAAGAGAAACGACAATATAATTGTCACCAATACCGGAATTTTTCTTGCCATAACCAAGACCGTAAGTGCTGTAACCAAGGCCATAAATATAATTTTGACCGGCAACTGTCTTAGTCTGATTGAGGTAGGCCTGCTCAACTGCTGTTTGGGCCTTTTTAACGTAAATGCCCCAGCCGTAGCTTTGGTTTTTGACCGTAATCTTGGTCTGATTAAGCTTATTCTTACTTGGTACGGCGAACTTGTAGCTCTTGTGAAGAGTGGAAACCTTACTGTCGATTTGGTTAAGTTTGGCAGTTAAATTCTCAACATTAGTAAAGGAATACTTATTATTTTTGAAAGCTAACTGATTAATCATCTTTTTAGCTGGTAATTTGTAATTTTTGCCAGCGACTTGATAATTAATGGTTGTCTTGTTGATTGTCTTGAACTTTTTGGCAGCAGCTGACAGCTGCTTGAAGTCATAAGTGCGAGTTTGCTTGTCGGGCATTTCTGTATGTTGCTTCTTGAAATAACCACTTACTGTGTCCGTGTTAATTGTACTGATGCTAGGATCACGTTCGATAGTTACCTTGCCGTTTTCAAGTAACACCATGTTATTGGCGCGGGCATTAATTTTCGTGGTTGCTTTATTGACGGTTAAGTTGCCAACCTTTACACCATAAATGGTAACGTTAGGGTTAAAGTGGTTAACGGCAAACTCTCGTGCCCGCTTTTGCGAGGCAACATGGTTGTTATATAAAACGACACCAAAAATAACACCTAAAATCAAAATAATGCCGACAATAATCAGGTAGAGATTATTGCGGTGATTGTATCTTTTTAAGTTTTTTCGTGATTGCATAAATTTACCTACTATAAATAAAATACTTGTAAGAAGATTGCTGTTACAGTTTATCATCTATTACAAGCATAGTAAAATTCATCAAAAAAGCGAGTTATCTGTGGTAATAATTCGATATTTTTTTAATTAATTATAGAATAATTTTTGTTAGTTGGGGAAGATTAACTTATAATACATAACATTAGGCCGTAAATTATGATTAGAGGAGGAAGAAAATGGAAAATGAACCGTTGGTTTTTGAATTAGGAGTTGCCAAGGGTAAGCCTCATTCATACCGCAAAACACCGCATAAGCCGGTTTGTCCATTTTGTGCTGTTGACCAATTAACCGATATTTATGAAAAGCAGGGAGAAATGATCTGGCTGCATAATAAATTTCCGACTTTACGCGATACGGTCCAGACGGTTTTGATTGAGTCGAGCTACCATAATGGCGATATTGCTAACTATGCCCCAGATGATAACCGTAAGCTCATGCGCTTTGCTCTTGCGTGTTTTAAGCAAATGAATGATAGCGGTAAGTATCAATCTGTCTTGTGGTACAAAAATTACGGTCCACGTTCCGGTGGTTCTCTTGAGCATCCGCACATGCAGCTAGTTGGATTAAAGCATCTGGATGGTTACAAGTATCTTCATCCAGATAATTTTGCTGGGATTTCTGTATTCAATAATCAAGAAGTTGAGGTCAATATTGCCACGCATCCTGTCCAAGGCTATGACGAGTTGAACATTAACTTGCTTAGCTCGTCAGGGCTTGACCTGTGGGCGGATTGGATCCAGAGTGGGGTTAAATACATGCTTAACGTCATGTTTGCCGGCCGCTGTACATCGTACAACTTATTTTTTTATCCGCGTGAAGATGGCGGTATTTGTGCTAAATTGATTTCGCGTTTTGAAGCACCGGCGTATTTTGTTGGTTATAAATTATCGCAGGTTGATGATGAGCAGACGCTGCAGCAGGAGGCCAAGCAGTTCCGGCGCTTTTTTGCTAATGGCTCAAACACAAATTATGAAAAATAAAATAATTAAAATAGTTGGTTCAAGTTTAGTTATAAAGGAAGCAACGCGGTTAGTTTATGGTCGCAGTCTAAGTAGTTTATTAGTAGAACAGGCGCTGCGGTTAGTAAAGCCGTTTCCTGAAGTAACCGCTGAGAGCTATCAAGTTGCGGTGAAGGCGGGCAATCTGCCGTACGAAATACCAACTTATGCTACCAAAATGGGTTTCGAGCCTTGGCTGAGCTATCCAGATGTTGTTAGTCTAACTAAAGATGCGCGAGCACATGATAGGGTTATTTTTTACTTGCATGGCGGTGGCTTTTGGCAGCAGCCAACTCTATTTCATTATCATTTTTTGGCAAAACTCGCCGATAAATTGCAAGCGCAAGTTGTCATGCCAATTTATCCCAAAATCCCAGTGTTTACAGCACAAGACATTAATCAAATGGTCTTAGATGTATACCGAAGGTTGTGTCAAAAGTATTCTAAAGATACGCAAATTATCATGATGGGTGATTCAGCAGGTGGCGGCTTGGCCTTGGCGATGCTCGAGCAACTGACTAAATTGAATTTGCCGCAACCGCGACAAGCATTTTTATTTTCGCCTTGGCTCGACGTACGTACTGATGATCCACAGATGAAATTAATTCAACCCAATGATCATCTTTTAAAAATAGCTGACTTGCAGTTGCGCGGGCGGTTATACGCCGAAAAGCTGGATAATAGTGTGTTGACTAGACCACTTTTAGGGGATTTAAGTAATTTACCTCCGATTGTGGCTTTTACAGGGACACACGATATTTTAAATGTCGATGCGCAAAAACTACAAAAAAGGGCTACTGAGACAAATTCAAATATTGCAGTTGTTACATATGCACAAATGGATCATGATTTTATTTTGTTTCCAATACCAGAAGCGCGTCAGGCTATAGCTAAGGTCGTCAATTTAGTTAAAAAAAGCAATTTGTGCTGATAAATAATTATTGTATAATATGCTTTAAACTGTTTATTAAGGAGAAACATATGCACAGAAAAGAAACTCGCAATTTAGCGATTACCGCCGTATTTGTTGCAATTTTTTTATTACAAACCTTTGTTCCTAATATTGGTTATATCCGGATTTTGCCAACATTACCGGCAATTACGACAGTTCCACTGACAGTAGCAGTTTATTCCTTATTAATGGGACCTAAGGCAGGCACACTTTTTGGCCTTTTCTGGGGATTATTACGATTATTTCAGGCATACACACAGCCAGGAGATATTGTCAGCTTAATGTTGTTTCAGAACATTTTTATTTCTCTAGTACCAAGTATTCTAGCAGGATTATTTCCAGGATTAGTCGGCCGCTTGTTTGAACATAAGTCAGGTAAGGTGCGCGAACTGGGATACATTTTAGCTGGGGCAATCACGTCTTTGACCAATACTATCGTAGTAATCTTATTAACAAGTATTATTTTTATGGGTAATGGCAAGCTTGCAGCTAGTATGGGGCACTTTGCGCCGGGGACGCCATTGATTATGATTTTAATTTTGGCATTGGGGATGAACGGCTTAATTGAAGCAATCTTCACCGCAATTGTCACACCGATTATTGTCACGCCAATGAAGACGGTTATGAAAAAATTGCGGTGATAACACCGGCGACTTTAATAGATTCAAGAGTAGGCTTCATGCTCTTTTTTTATAGTTAAAATTATACTAAAATAAATATGTTAGAAAATTCAGTTAATTAGTGGGAGAAAATTAAATGAAAAAGTGTCCAAATTGTGGTGCATTAATGAATGCCGATGTTAACTTTTGCACTAATTGTGGTGCAGATATCCGGCAAGTTGCGCAGAAGCAAATTAATCGTGCTGATATTCAAGCGGAAATCAATCGCAGTCAAGGTACTGCTGGGAGAACAACGCAGCATAATTCTGATGACCAACTACAAAAGTATTGGCATTGGTTTGTCAAATCGTGGCAGCATCCGTTTAGTGAGCAGGAGAGTGTTAACTGGTATGGTGCAGTAACGCTGCTAATTGAGGACTTAATATTTGTTTTAGGCCTGTATATTGGCATGAGTGGAATTTCCAGTCAATATGTTAACGGGCAACAATTACCGGTCTTTACGGGAATTTCTTTTGGCACGGCACTTGAAGTATTATTTTTCGTGATGCTGTTGGAAGTAGCTTATGCTGGTGCGATGTATCTGGCATATCTGTTTATCTATGGTCAAAGACGCAGCTTTATTTCATTTTGTAATCATGCTGTTCAGGCATCTAACCTGAATATTATCTTGATTGTGGCAGCCTTTATTTTTATGATGTTGGGCATGGGCGGCAAGATTTTTGCTGTGATGCTGTGCTCGATTTGCTTTGCTATCTTTGCTGATGCCTTTCAAGTTGCTTTATTGGGTGACCCTGATCCAGTGCGTGATAAGATGTATGGCTTTCTGATTGCGTTATTTGCTAGCTTTATTGTGGGGCTGATTTGGTCTGTGGTAGTTTATAATACTGTTATTTTGCAGTTTATTTCGTATTTCAGTAGGTTATAAATTAGGGAGAACTAATTATGGGAGAAAAGAAGTTTTGTCCACAATGTGGCAGTCAGGTAGATGCGACAGTTAAATTTTGTCCGCACTGTGGCGCTGATCTAACCAATGTGGCAGTTAGTCAGCCACAGGTAAAGGAAAAATCAGTAAAACCAGTTGTTAATGAAAAGCGCGCTGAACCTAAATCACGCCAGCAGGTTAGTCAGGTAGCAGTACCCAAAAAGCAACCTTTAAAGAAAAAAACCAAGATTACTTTATGGCTAGCAGTAATTATAATTGTTTTGTTTGGTGGCTTTTATGCTTGGGGCAGCAACCATTACAGCCGTAATAATCAAATTGACCAAATAATTGTTAGTTTGAAGAACCCGCAGATGGGCATGGCACAATATGTAACAACCGACGACCATAATATTAAGGTAACTAATGATGCCCTGAAGCCGTTACAGAAGTATTATCAAGCGCACCAAACAACCGCTAATAACTTAAGTATGAATTTAAAAGCTGGCGGCAGCACAAGTCAGATCAGCTTAACGCAGTCGGGCCGCTATATGTTGCTGTTTCCTAAGTATACGTTGCACATCAATACGTATACACCGCAGATAGAGACTAATCACCGTGATACTCAGGTGGTAGTCAATGGCAAGTCTAATGGTCAGGTAAAGGGCAATGCGGATGGTTATTATAAGAAATTGCAGCCGCTGTTTCCAGGTAAGTATCATCTTGAAATCGACACCGTTGTTTCTGGTCGTGAACTCAAGGCTGACTCGACTGTTAATGTCTGGTCGAACAAGACAATCAATATGAATATTAAGACGGCGACATTTTCAATTGCTAGTGTTCCCGGTGGGACTATCTATATCAATGATAAAAAAGTTGGCGTTTTGAGTGGCAATGGTACTAAGGTTTTCAAAAATTATCCAATTACCGATAATATGGAAGTCTATGTTACGACCACTTTTGGTAGTCAGACAATTAAGTCGCAGCTGATTACTGACTTAGCGCAGGCCGTCGATAATGGCGCTAGCGATGACAATACTAGTGATGATGTTGACTTTGATGACAATAATAATGTAATCTTGAAGCCGCAGTGGAAGGGGCTAATCAGTAAGAGTGACGCGGAGGACCTGTTAAAGGGTGCTTTTAACGACCCTGAAAGTGAGGACTTTATTGGTGGCAGCGACAATAGCAGCTATCAAGAACTGCACAAGATGTTAAAGGGCTTTGACCGCAATGATTCCACAATTTCTTATGATATGGATTGTGACATTGTTTCGATTAATCCAGCTCCTAATAATTCAAGCAGCGTTGTTTACAAGATTACCTACACTTTTGAAAAAGATAACGGCGATGAGCACACCCAAGTAATGCTCTACAAGGGTGCAATCTTGCAAGAAGACGGCGACCAACAAAAGATTAAGTCAATCGGTGGCGGGACAGTGATCAGTGATAAAACTGACAAGTCTGGCGAAGATGATGATTAAATAATTACTAAAAAAGATAAGTCTTTCTAAAGAAATTAGGGGATTTGTCTTTTTTTTGATTATTATTTGACATTTTGTTGGTTGACATAATATTGTATTAGTTAGATAGTACAGATTGATTTTTAAAGAGGATGAATTATGACTGAAATTTTACGAGTAGATCAGGCTACTAAAACCTACGGTAAACGTGGTGAAAAGCAATATCAAGCGCTAAAAGGGATTAACTTTGGTGTTGATGCCGGTGAGTTTGTAGCAATCATGGGTGCGTCAGGTTCTGGTAAGACGACGTTGCTGAATATTTTGTCGACCTTGGACAAGCCAACAACGGGTCATGTGTTTATTAACCACGAAGATATCAGCACCTTAAATGCAAATCAGATGGCAGACTTTAGGAGTAAGCAGATTGGGTTTATTTTTCAAGATTTTAACTTATTGGAGAACTTGACCAACCGCGAAAATATTGCATTGCCGTTAACTTTACAAGGGATGTCAGCACATAAAATCGACCCGCTAGTTGATAAGATTGCTGCAAGATTGGGTATTAAAGAAATTTTAGCCAAATATCCGGCGCAATTATCTGGTGGTCAAAAGCAGAGAGTAGCTTCAGCGCGAGCCTTAGTTCACGAGCCAGCAATCTTGCTAGCTGATGAACCAACTGGGGCCTTGGATTCAAGTAGTGCGCGTGAATTGCTCGATACGATGGCAGACTTGAACCAAAAAGACGGTGTAACCACGTTGATGGTGACTCACGACCCGTTTTCTGCTAGTTTTGCTAACCGGATTTTATTTATTAAAGACGGTAAAATCGGCGAGCAAATCTTGAAGGGTGAGATGTCACGGCAGGACTTTTATCATATGTTAATTGATCATTTGGGCACCGAAGAATAGGGAGCAAAGTATGATCTGGAAATTATCGCTTACGGGGATTAAGAGCCGGTTTAAAGATTACCTGGTATTATTTTCTGGATTAATTGTCGCTAGCATGATCTTTTACATGTTCTTGACTCTAGCAATTAATCCTGCTTTTTTAAAAAATAATGCTGGGATATTAGAAAATAATTTACTTACTTATATTTTTGGCTTTGGCATTGTTCTACTACTGATTATTACTGTTGTGTATCTAGTTTATGCAAACACGTTTTTGCTTAGTATGCGTAAGCATGATTACGGCATGTTTCTAACTTTAGGAGCTAAAAGTTCCCGCATTGGCCTGCTCATTTTTTGTGAAACGATTATTACTGGGATGCTAGCAGCTGCGCTAGGGATAATCCTTGGCTTTGGCTTAACTGCAATAGTTGGTCACTTGTTGATCAGCAGGTTAGGCTTAGTAATTGCTCATTTTCAAGTGCTTTTGCCCAGTGCGATTTTGGGGACACTAGTTTTCTTTGCCATCGTTTTTCTTTTAGGAGCACTGCGAAATGTATATAAATTGACACATACTAAAGTAATTGATTTATTGCATGAGGATCAAGAACCGGTAAAATTTAAGCAGCGGCCAGTTTTGCATTCGCTTGAGGCAGTCTTGGGCATAGTCTTATTAGCTGCCGGCTATTGGATTATGCAGAAACATGGCTTAGATCCGTTTAACGTAATTCCTGTTGCCTTAGTGACGATTGTTGCGGGATCGTATTTTGTTTTAAATTCCCTGTTTACAGCAATTATTAGTTCACTGATTAAGCGGCACAGTTTTTCTTATCATGGCTTGCGCATGTTTACTCTGGGACAGCTTAAGTTTCGCTTGCATGATTACACTAAAATTCTAACGGTAATTTCGCTGCTATTTGCTTTAGCCCTAGGTGCAATTACCGTTGGACTTAACTTTAATTCTGAAAAAGAAATGGCAAAGTCGAGCATCTACTATGATGCAACAATAATTAGCAAGTCTTCAGATGTTCAGAAAGAATTAGCCAAGGTATCAATCAAGTCTAAGCAAACTTATCATTACATCGAAACTAAACGTGACTTGTATTTCAACCAAGCAGAATTTAAGAATCAACCAATTAAAGCAGTTGAGTCTAGGGGACAAGGGGATAATCTTACTTGGACTGAAAAGACACTGCCAACAAGTCAGCTTGACCGCGCAAAGACCGAGACTAACAATGAATTTGGCAATCTGCTTCCTAACGGTATAGCGAAGAAGATTCACTTAGTATCTGCTGCTAGATTAGCCAAAGTTAAGGGGCAACAAAAGTTCATTTCATTAATTAGAGTCAATGACTTTGATAAAGATTTTCCAGTTTTACTTAAAATTGAGCAACTGCAAAATAAAGAAACACCAGCATTTAACACTGTCTACACGAGTAGTAAACCATATTCCTATCAGGGAATACTGGGAATAATTAGTGGGTTTGAATTTATGGGCTTTTTCTTAGGTTTGGCGTTCTTAACGATGCTGGCATCAACTCTGATGTTTAAGGTTTTGAGTAGTGCTGCTAGTGACAAATTACGTTATCAGATGCTCTTTAAGATAGGCACTAGATGGCAAGTCTTGAAACAATCAGTTGCTGAAGAAATTGGCACGCTGTTCTTAATACCTGGTGTTCTGGGAATTATCGACGTTCTGTTTGGCTTGCAGCTATTTAGAACAATTTTGTTACGGCCATATACTGGAATTTGGTTGCCGTTTACTATTTTTATTGTTTTGTATTTCTTCTATTATGTTTTGACGGTACATCTTTACGAAAAAATCGTTCTGGCAAAAAATTAGGGAGAGGATAAAGAAATTATGATTTGGAAATTATCGCTTACGGGGATTAAGAGTAGGTTAAAGGATTATCTGGTGTTGTTTTCTGGATTAGTTGTTGCCAGCATGATCTTTTATATGTTCTTGACAATTGCGATTAATCCGTCTTTTATGGCCAATGATGTGAATGCACCAACTAATTATCTTAGCTTTATTTTTGGAGTTGGGATAGTCTTACTTGTGATGATTACGCTAGTCTACTTGATGTATGCTAATTCCTTTTTGCTAAATATGCGCCAACATGACTACGGGATGTTTATGATGCTCGGGGCAAGAAGTTCACGGATTGGCTTACTCATTTTTTGTGAAACCTTAATTACTGGGATCATGGCGGCAATTGTGGGAATCGTTATTAGCTTTGGTCTGACTGGATTAGTTGCAAACTTAATTATTGGCAATTTAGGCTTGCATATTACTCATTTTAAAGTAATTTTGCCGAGTGCAATTTTATGGACGCTAATCTTTTTTGTGATAATTTTTATCATTGGGGCAATTCATAATGCTCGAAAGCTTACACACAGTAAGGTAATTGACTTACTTCACGAAGATCAAAAACCAGTAAACTTAGGTAAACATACTATTTGGACTGCAATTCAAGCCATTTTAGGTGTCTTATTGCTGGCAATTGGCTATTACGTATTGAATTTGTCGGCAGCAATGATTTTTGTAATTGTTCCGGTTGCTTTGGTGACAATTGTTGTCGGGTCATACTTTGTTTTCAATGCATTGTTGATATCCGTCATCAATCTCTTGCTAAAGAAAAAGAATTTTTCTTATCGCGGCATTCGGCTGTTTACTTTGGGTCAACTGAAGTTTCGCCTGCATGACTATACCAAAATTTTAACGGTGATTTCGTTACTGTTTGCCTTGGCATTAGGGGCAATTACGGTTGGTTTGAATTTTAATACGATTAAAGATCAAGCTAAGATTAGTAGTTATTACGATGGTACGATTGTCAGCAATTCACCACAAGTTAATCAGTTGAAGGCTAAGCTAGCAATCAAGGATGAGCAAACATATTATTATAAAGAAACGCCTAAGTATTTATACTTTAATCAAGCAGAGTTTAGTCATCATCCGGTTAAAACCATGCATTTTGAGCAACAAAATGGACAAGCAACTTATCATTTGCAGCAATTGCCAACAAATGAGTTGTCTAAGCCGGGAACAAACGCCAATGAAGTTTTTGGTGGTATGGTACCGAATGGAACGCCAAAGGTTATTCAACTAGTGTCGCCGCAAGCATGGCAAAAAACGGCTGGTAAGCAAGAATTTGTACAATTTATTAGGGTAAAAGATTTTGATAAAGATTATCCGACACTTTTGAAATTAGGTCAATTGCAAGCTAAAGAAAAGTCCAGTTATGGTGATATATTCCAGACAAGTAAGGCGTATGGCTACCAACTAATGCTGGGAATGGCTAGTGGGTTTGAATTTATGGGCTTTTTCTTGGGGATTGCCTTTTTGACAATGCTAGCTTCAACATTAATGTTCAAGGTGTTAAGTGGCGCAGCTAGTGACAAGATTCGTTACAAGATGCTCTTTAAGATCGGTGTTCGTAGAAGAATATTACGTCGTTCAATTAGTCGCGAAATTGGAACTTTATTTTTAGTGCCGGGAATTATGGGTGTAATTGATGTTTTGTTTGGCTTGAAACTATTTAAGGTACTATTACCTAATCCGTACGCTAATATCTGGGTACCATTCTTGATTTTTATCGTTTTGTACTTCTTGTATTACGGCTTAACGGTTAAATTGTATGAACGAATTGTATTAACAAAAGAATTATAAAAAAAGACTGCAAGGGGTTGCAGTCTTTTTAATTTGACCGAATTTTGATAACTTCGCCGCTATTAATAGTCATGCAGTGGTTATTGCAGTCAAGGACTAGATTAGCATGTTCATCAAGCTTGAGGGCAGTACCAATAATTGTTTGCTTACCCAGTCTAACAGTTACTTGTTGGCCAAGCATGGGCAGATGCTTTTGATAATCAGATAAGAATTGTCCTTGAGTAAAATTGGGCAGAAAGGAAAAGATATTTTTAATTAGTTCAGCTACAAAAATGCAAAATTGCTCGGTAGATAATGGACGGACTAATAAGTTCGTGCTGGACTCTAGTTCTTGCTCTAGGTTAGGTTGGTAAAGATTGCAGCCGATACCGATGACGACAGTTTGTGGCGCGACCTGCTCAGTTAGAATACCAGCAATCTTTTTGCTATGCAGTAATAAATCATTAACCCATTTGATTTCAGTGTTAATACCAAATTGCTGACGGATGGTTTCGTGCAATTGCCAAGCAATGCCCGTTGTAAGTAGACCTTGATTAGGTGGTAATAATTGGGGTATATGGGTAAGTAGTGATAAGTAAACACCACCAGCATTAGAAATAAAATGGCGCTTTTGCTTACCATAACCAGCTGTTTGTTTATCGCTGCCAATTAAAACAGTTTGGGTAATTGACTTTTGGTGCTGGTATTGTTTGGCGAGGCTACTAGTTGAAGCAACTTGTTGGTACCAATGGACCTTTAGTGGTGAACCTGCTAATAAATGCTTAATTTTTTGTTCTTTAATAATGTTAATTTTTGGCTGTGCTTCATGAATGTACATATTAGTTTATCTCTTAAAAGCTTTAATAATCAAAGTAAATGCTATTGATTTTAGTTTAATTTTAGCAAAGCTGTGACATTTTGGGATATAAATTTGACAATTTTGTTAATTTGCAATATCATACTGCCATAAAATACTTTGATGTTTAAAGTAATTTGGAGGGGATATTAATTAGTGTAAATAAGTAAATTTAAGCTAACAAAACACGTAATTTATTGTCTTAATAAAAGGGGTATTGGAAGTGGAAGCTAATTTAAAAGAAATCAATAATTTGCTGACGACTGTTTATACCGACATCATGCAAGTTGAGGCACGTGAACTTCATAAGAGTGAATTTAAAGATATTTCGATTAAAGAAGTGCATGCGATTGATGCAATGACGATGTATGACCATAAGACTAGCTCACAACTAGCAAAGGAGTTAATGATCACTGCTGGGTCGGTAACGACAATGGTAAATAACTTGGTGCGTAAAGGTTATGTTGTCAGAATACACGGTAACGATGACCGGCGCGTTGTTCGGCTGGGCTTAACTCACCGCGGACGACTTGTTTACCGGGCACATGATTCGTTTCATCGCTATATGGTGAAAAAGTTTCTTAAAGGTTTTGATGACAGTCAGATTGCAATTATTGAGCGGGCTTTGTTAAACTTGCGCGCTTTCCTTGAATTTCCATCCCAAATAGACAGCAAAAAGGAGAAGCATTAAATGGGTCTTAAAATAACGCAGACCGCGCATTATGTCCCTCCTAAAGTGGTAACTAATGATGATTTAACAACCATGATGGACACTTCAGATGAGTGGATTTCTTCAAGAACGGGAATTAAGCAACGACATCTTGCTCAAGGTGAACAGACTTCTGACTTGGCAGTAAAAGTTGCGAACCAACTCCTTGAACAGGCTAATTGTCCAGCTGAACAGATAGATTTTATTATTGTCGCTACAATGTCACCGGATTACTTGACACCAGCAACTGCAGCAATTGTTCAAGGCAAGATTGGAGCTAAGAATGCTTTAGCATTTGATATTAACGCCGCCTGTTCAGGCTTTATTTATGCGTTGGCATTAGCCGATAAGCTGCTGACAACTTATCAGCGCGGTATCGTAATTGGTGCCGAAGTGTTATCAAAATTGGTTGATTGGCAAGAACGGTCAACAGCAGTTTTGTTTGGTGATGGTGCTGGTGGCGTTTTGGTTGAACAAAGTCCACAGCAATCATTAATTGCCGAAGATTTAACAGCTTATGGGCAAGATGGTCAGACCTTAACTGCTGGTTATCAGCCACTTGATTCGGCTTTTAATCAGGATCCAGTGGCTCTACACAAGCACTATTTTGAAATGGATGGTCGCGCGGTATATCGTTTTGCGACTCATGAGGTGCCAGCTTCAATTGACCGCACATTGGCGAAAGCCGAGTGGCAGTTAAACGATGTTGATTGGTTTATTTTACATCAGGCTAATGGTCGAATTTTAACCTCGATTGCTCATCACTTAGGTGTTCCTGAGGAGAAATTCTTGTGTAATGTTGCTAAATATGGCAATACTTCAGCTGCTAGCGTGCCACTGCTACTTGATGAAGCAGTTACTGTGGGAAAGATTAAACCACAGCAGAGATTAATTTTGAGCGGCTTTGGCGGTGGCTTGACTGCTGCTACTGTGGCAATTATTTTTTAATGAATTTAAAGGAGTTTATAAACATGACAGACGAAGAAATTTTTAACAAAGTAAAAGAAATTATTGTAGATGAAACTGGTGAAGATGAAGCAGCGGTTACTTTACAAGCTAACATTAAAGATGACTTGGACGCTGACAGTTTGGATATTTTTGAAGTAATCAATGAATTGGAAGACGAATTCGATATTAAAATCGAAAGTGAAGAAGGCATTGAAACCGTTCAAGATTTGGTTGACTTTGTTAAAAAGCAATTGGCTGCGAAAGAAGGTTAATTCATGGAATTAACGCCATTTATGAAAAGTCTCGGCTTGAAGTATCCCATCTTTCAAGGTGGCATGGCTTGGGTTGCTGATGGTAAGTTAGCTGCTGCTGTTTCTAATGCTGGCGGCTTAGGAATTATTGGTGCAGGTAATGCGCCCGGTGACGTGGTTGAAGCAGAAATCAAAACGGCTAAGAGTTTAACTGACCGCCCATTTGGTGTTAATGTGATGCTCTTGTCACCATATGCTGAAGATGTAGTGAAAGTGATTTTAGCTCACCAAGATAGCATTGCCGTAGTTACAACTGGTGCGGGTAATCCTGGTAAGTATGTTGCAGACTTTAAAGCAGCTGGCATTAAGGTGATTCCTGTCGTCGGTTCAGTAGCCTTGGCGCGAATGATGGAGCGCGTTGGTGCTGATGCGGTAGTTGCTGAAGGTATGGAATCTGGCGGTCACATTGGTAAACTGACAACGATGGCATTGGTGCCACAGGTAGTTGATGCGGTAAAGATTCCGGTAATTGCCGCTGGCGGAATTGGCGATGGCCGTGGCATGGCTGCTGCTTTTATGCTTGGTGCGCAAGGTGTCCAAATGGGAACACGCTTCCTAGTAGCAACAGAATCTAAGGTGCATCCTAATTATAAAAAGGCAGTTTTAAAAGCTAAGGATGCTAGCACAATGGTAACTGGTGATTTTGCTGGTCATCCATCACGTGTTTTAAAGAATAAGATGGCTAAGAAGTACATCAAACTAGAAAAAGCGGAAGCCTTAAAGGATAAACCAGATTTTGCAGAATTAGAAGAATTAGGCAGTGGTAGTTTACGTCGTGCTGTCATTGATGGTGATACAGCTACCGGTTCATTTATGGCTGGTGAAATTGCCGGGATGGTACATAAGGAACAGTCAGCTGCCGAAATTTTGCAGGATGTATATCAGCAAGCTGATAAATTGTTAAGCGGCAAGGATTAATCATGATTGGATTACTATTTAGTGGTCAAGGTGCCCAAAAAACAGGCTTAACCCAAGATTTGTATGAAACAATCCCTACATATCGGAAGGTAATCGACGACGCGGCAACTATTTTGCAGTTTGATTTGCCAAGTTTATTGTTTGATGAGGCTAAAAAAGCAGATTTAGCGTCAACTAAGTATTGTCAACCTGCAATTTTGGCAATTAGTTATGGCCTTTATCAATTGATTAAAACGGAATTACCACGGGATAAATTTGGTATTGGGTTGAGCTTAGGCGAATATAGTGCTTTAGCTGCTAGTGGTTATGTTGATTTTGCGACCGCGCTGCGATTAATTAAACGCCGCGGTGAGTTGATGCAAGCAGCCAGTGAAAGGACACCAAGTAAGATGGCTGCAATCATGAAGGCAGATTTGGCTGATGTTCAGGCTGCTTGTAAAGATGCTGCTGGCTTAGGTGCTATTGGTGTGGCTAACGTGAATACGCCCCAACAAATTGTAGTTGGTGGGGTAAGTGCAGCTGTTGCTCAAGTTGTCAGCGACTTAAAAGCTGCAGGTAAACGTGTTATACCACTACAAGTTAGTGGTGCTTTTCATACGCCAGTGATGGCACCAATTCAAAGCGCATTAAATACTAAATTACAGACTGTTAATTGGCAGCAGGGAACTTTTCCGGTTTATAGTACGACCACGCAAGCGGAGTTTAAGCCTGAGACTTTGACTGACAACTTAACTAAGCAGTTAGTATCAACGACTTATTTTGCTAAAACCTTGGCTGCCCATCAGGCTGATTTGGATGCAGTAATTGAGGTGGGCCCGGGGAGAACACTAATTTCGTTTGCCCGTAAGCTTGACCGCAGTCTAGCAACTTATCGTCTTGATAGTAGCAGTGAATTAACTAAAACACTTGCAGCACTGGAGGCTCTTTAATGGATTTGAAAGATAAAGTAGTATTGGTTACTGGTAGTTCGCGTGGGATTGGTTTAGCGATTGCAAAAGCCTTTGCGCAAGCAGGTGCCAAAATCGTCTTGAATGCGCGTCAACCAATTGCTCAAGCAGTTTTAGCTGAATTTAAAACACCAGTAATTGACGTTAGTGCTGATGTTACTGAGCCTGCTGCGGTGAAAGAGCTAATTGCGCAGATTATGGCGCACTTCGGTCAGTTAGATGTAGTGGTTAATAATGCTGGTATTAATAAAGATGGCTTACTTAATCGCATGTCGGAAGCTGATTTTGATTGTGTCTTGAAAACTAATTTAGTTGGTACTTTTAATGTGATTCGGCAAGCATTGCGCCCAATGTATAAACAGCGCTCGGGTTGTTTTATTAATATGGCGAGTGTTGTAGGCTTAACCGGTAATATTGGTCAAGCTAATTATGCAGCTAGTAAAGCTGGCGTGATTGGTCTGACTAAATCGGTTGCTAAAGAAGCAGCCTTGCGCAACTTGCGCTGCAATGCGATTGCACCGGGGATGATTGCAACGCAGATGACGCAAGCTTTAAGTGAAAAACGGCAAGCAGAAATTGCAAAGCAGATTCCTTTAAAGCGGTTTGGTCAGATTGAAGAAGTAGCCCAAACAGCAGTCTTTTTAGCACAAAATGATTATATTACTGGGCAAGTCATCACCGTTGATGGTGGCTTGACAATGCAGTAAGGAGAGAAGCAATGACAAGAGTAGTAATTACAGGGATGGGTGCATTAACACCAATCGGTAATGATGTTGCTAGCTTTGAAGCAAGTATTAATGAACAAAAAGTTGGCTTTGAGCCAATTTCTTATTTTGATGCTGCTAAAACTGGCGTTACTTTAGCTGGTCAATTGGACGACTTTGATCCATTAGTTCATTTGAAGAAAAAAGACACCAAAAGAATGGATTTGTTTACGCAGTATGCGGTTTATGCGACTGCAGAAGCAATGGCGCAAGCAGGTATTGATGAGACCAACACTGATAGTAATCGCTTTGGTGTTATTTGGGGATCAGGGATAGGTGGTTTAACCACGATTGAGCAGCAGACCATTAAGATGCACGATAAAGGCGTTGATCGCTTGTCGCCAATGTTTATTCCGGTGTCAATTGCTAATATGGCTGCTGGCAACCTGTCAATTCGTTATCAGGCTAAAGCAATTAGTACCACAATTGTGACTGCGTGTGCATCGGGGACTAATGCAATTGGTGAAGCTTACCGTCAAATTAAAGAGAACCGTTGTGACGTTATGATTACTGGAGGGTCAGAAGCTGCAATTAATGCTGATGGAATCGGCGGTTTTGCGGCTTTGTCGACTTTATCTAAAGCAACAGATCCGACTAAGGCAAGTTTACCCTTTGATGCGCACCGTTCTGGCTTTGTAATGGGTGAAGGTGCAGGGTCGCTAGTTCTTGAGTCATTAGAACATGCACAAAAACGCGGCGCACAAATTTTAGGCGAAGTAGTGGGTTATGGCACTTCATCAGATGCCTACCATATTACTTCACCAGATCCGGCAGGAACACAGGCAGCACGAGCAATGCAATTAGCAATTGCCGAAGCAAATATTACCCCAGCTGAAGTTGGTTATGTTAATGCACATGGGACAGCGACACAAGGTAATGATTCGGCTGAAGCTAAAGCAATTAATCAGGTATTTGGTACGGATAGTTCTGTGTTAGTTTCTAGTACTAAGAGCATGACGGGGCACTTATTAGGGGCTGCTGGTGCGATTGAAGCAATTGCTAGTGTAACAGCGATGAATTCTGGTCAATTACCAGTTAATGTTGGCATAATTGAGCAGGCACCTGAGTGTCCGGTACATCTGGTTACAACCGAAAATCGCAACCAGCAAGTTGATTATGCCATTAGTAATTCATTTGGCTTTGGTGGTCATAATGCAGTTTTGGCATTGAAAAGGTGGGTTGATTAGATGACTTTTGAAGAAATCCAAAAATTAATAAAACAGGTTAATCAGAGCAATATTACTAAATTGAACTTAGACTTTGACGGTGGCCATATTGATATTGATAAAAAGCAGGCAGTTGCTTCTAGTGGTACTGTTGCTGTGGCTGCTAAGCCGGCAGAGTCAATTTCAACGCCGGCTAAGATAAGTTTGCCGCAGATTAAGGCACCGTTAGTGGGGATTGTTTATTTGCAAGCTAATCCTGATAAGCCACAATATAAAAAAGTAGGCGATCACGTTGCCAAAGGTGATGTAGTTTGCGTAATTGAAGCGATGAAAATGATGACGGAAGTTAAAAGTAACGTTAGCGGCACGATCAGTGAAATTTTAGTTACTAATGAAGAAGTAGTTGAATACGATCAGCCGTTATTTACGGTAACGCCAGATTAGAGTGTGATGAAGATGCAAGAACAAGAAATACCGCAAACACTTGATATTACTCAAATTCAAAAGATTATTCCGCACCGTTATCCGATGCTGCTAGTTGATCGAGTGCTGGATTATCAAGCTGGTAAGTATGCAATTGCGTGTAAGAATTTAACAATGAATGAGGCCTTTTTCCAAGGACATTTTCCGGGTAATCCGGTAATGCCAGGAGTGCTAATTGTCGAAGCTTTAGCGCAAACCGGGGCAATTGCGTTATTGACATTGCCAGAATTTAAGGGCAAGACTGCTTATTTCGGTGGAATCAAAAAGGCCCGTTTTCGTAAAATGGTAATTCCTGGCGATAGTCTGCGCCTAGAAGTGGAACTGGACAAGTTGCGTGGCAGTGCCGGTATTGGTAAGGCAAAGGCATTAGTTGATGGTGAAGTTGCCTGCACGTGTGAATTAACGTTTGCAATTCAATAAGGTGTGAAGAATGTTTAAAAAAGTATTGATTGCTAACCGTGGTGAAATCGCTATTCGGGTTATTCGCGCTTTGCGAGAAATGGGAATTAAGTCAGTTGCGGTTTATTCAACAGCTGACAAAAATGCCCAACATGTCAAAGAAGCTGATGAAGCAGTGTGTATCGGCGGCCCACAACCGGCAGATTCGTATCTAAAGATGGAAAATATTGTTAGTGCTGCGATTTTAACTGGCGCAACCGCGATTCATCCGGGTTATGGTTTTTTATCAGAAAGCCCAGAGTTTGCTCAACTATGTGAAAAATGTCACTTAACCTTTATTGGCCCAAAGTCGGAGACAATTTCACTGATGGGTAATAAAGCGAATGCCCGTGAAGCCATGCGGCAAAATAATGTGCCGGTAATTCCTGGTAGTCAAGGTTTTGTTAAGGATAGTAAGGCAGCTTTGGAAGTGGCACGCTCAGTTGGCTTTCCTGTAATGCTCAAGGCAGTTGCTGGTGGCGGCGGCAAAGGAATTAGGCAAGTGATTAAACCGGAAGATTTGCCTAATGCTTTTGCTGAAGCCCAAGAAGAAGCACGGCTATCCTTTGGCGATGGCCGAATGTATGTAGAAAAAATCATTTCACCCGCCAAGCATATTGAAGTGCAAATTATTGGTGACAAGAATGGCAATGCAGTTGCTTTGCCAGAACGTGATTGCTCAATGCAGCGTAATCACCAAAAGGTAATTGAAGAAACGCCGTGCGCACAAATTACTGCTACTGAGCGTCGTTATTTACAACAAATTGCGCTTAAAGCTGTTAAAGCAATTAAGTATGAAAATGTGGGTACGATTGAGTTTTTAATGGATCCTGAACATCATTTTTATTTTATGGAAATGAATACGCGGATTCAGGTAGAGCATTCGATTACTGAAGAAGTAGCACATATTGACTTGGTAAAAGCGCAGATTAAAATTGCGGCGGGGCAGGACTTGCAGATTAAGCAAGAGCAAATTAAGGTTCATGGTGCAGCAATTGAAGCTCGCATTAATGCCGAAGACCCGGTGACGAATTTTCGTCCGCAAGCCGGAACAATTAAGCAGATGGCTTTACCAGGTGGACTAGGGATTCGGATTGAAAGCGGCGTTAATAGTGGCGACATAGTTTCGCCATTTTATGATTCGATGATTATTAAAATTATTGCTCACGCCGAAACGCGGTCATTAGCAATTCGGCGGTTAATTGATGCTTTAAATGAATTTCAGGTTACGGGTTTAACTACTAATCGGTCATTTTTGGTTAAATTATTAGAAGACCCCGTTTTTAATGATGGCAATTATTTGATTACTTATTTAGATCAGACGTTTTTGCCACAATATATCAAAGAAGCGCGTAAGGAGGACAAATAATGGTTAAGTTTGTACGCCATCCTAAAGAAGCGCTGAAAGATTATGAGCAAAAGGTACCAAAGGGTATTTTTCGTTATTGTAAAAATTGTGGCGCGAAGTTTTATTTTGCCCGTGCCGGTAAGTATCGTGTTTGTCCTAATTGTGGCTATGGCTTTCGAGTAACGGCACGTCAGCGGTTAAAGATGCTGACTAAACAATTTACAGAATGGGATGCCGACCTAACTACTACTGATCCGCTGGCATTTCCTGGTTATCAAGAAAAATTGACTAAGGCACGTGAGCAGACCACGTTGCGGGATGCTGTCTTGACGGGGCAAGCAGAAATTAAAGGACATTCAGTTGCCTTAGGGATTATGGACCCTGTCTTTATCATGGGCAGTCTTGGGACAGCCAATGGTGAGCGAATAACACGATTGTTTGAAAAAGCAACGGAGTTAAGTTTACCTGTAATTATGTTTACGGCTTCTGGTGGTGCTCGGATGCAAGAGGGCATTCAGTCACTGATGCAAATGGCGAAAATTTCGCAGGCAGTTAATGATCATCAGGCAGCTGGCTTGCTTTATATTGTTGTTATTATGGACCCAACAACTGGTGGCGTGACAGCAAGCTTTGCTTCACAGGCGGACATTATCTTGGCAGAACCCAAGGCAATGTTAGCATTTGCTGGACGACGCGTCATTGAACAAACTATTCATAAGAAATTGCCACAGGGTTTTCAGAGCGCTGAAAATGCTTATCATAATGGCTTTGTTGACGCCATTGTGCCACGCGAGCAGCAAGTTGACAAACTAGCCCAATTACTGACAATTTTTGCTGGACGAAAGTGGGGCGAAGCCTAATGGCAAGTGAAAAGATAGCAGCAATTATGGCTGGTGCGCGGCAGGATAGCAAGACTGATATGCGGGTGTTAATCAAGCAGCTGTTTCCTGACTTTTTTGAACTACATGGAGATCGGGCTGCGAGTGACGATGCCGCAATTGTTGGCGGTTTTGCAAATCTTGATCACCGCAGCGTTTGTGTGGTTGCTACTAATAAGGGTAAAGACATGACTGAGCGGCTCGCAACTAACTTTGGTAGTCCGACACCTCAAGGTTACCGCAAAGCGTTGCGAATTATGAAGACCGCCGAAAGTCTGCACTGCCCGATTATTACGCTGATTAATACGCCGGGAGCTTATCCCGGAGCTGATGCCGAAGCCAGTGGTCAAGGACAAATTTTGGCAAATAACATTAGTGAAATGTTGCAGCTGCAAGTACCATTATTAGCAATTATTATTGGTGAGGCTGGATCAGGTGGTGCTTTGGCATTAGCCTGCAGCGATCAGGTGTGGATGCTGGAGCATAGTATGTATACCGTGGTTTCGCCAGAAGGTTTTGCTTCAATTATGTGGAAAGACGGTCAACGAGCACAAGACGCGGCGCAACTAATGCATATTGAACCTGAGTGGCTCAGGGAAAAAGGCATCGTTGAACGTGTTTTACCGGAAAAAGTGTTAGCTGATCATGCTGCTGCGCTAAAGCAACTAATTGTCGAACAGCTGCTTGACTTTGATCAAATTAAATTACCACAATTGTTGGCCCAGCGTCACGCACGTTTTCGTAAATTTTAAAGGAATGAAACGAGCTTTATTTATTAATGAAGCTCGTTTTTTAATTTTCTTATTAGATTGGTAGCAGATTAACATTCGATCTAATAAGTATGGTAAGATAAATAACAAAGTTATACATTTATTTTTGATTAAATATATAATTTAGTTTTAATTTTAGGAGCTGAGTTTATGCATAAAAGAATGCAAAAAAGCTTTTTTGGGATAATTATCCTAGGAATAATGCTGATGTGTTTTAGCATTTTTACGACAAAAGCGGATGCTAAAACCTATGAAATTGGGACGGATGTAACTTATCCGCCGTTTGAATTTGCCAATGATCATAATAAATATATTGGAATAGATATTGATATTATTAATGCGGTGGCAAAAGAAGAGGGCTTCAAAGTTGAAACTAAACAAGTTGGTTTCAATGGTGCCGTGCAATCTGTGCAGTCTGGTCAACTAGACGGGATTATTGCCGGAATGACGATTACTAAGGAGCGCCAAGCTAAGTTTGACTTTGGTACGCCGTACTTTAAGACTGGCGTGGTGATGGCTGTTGGTAAAAATAGTAAGATCAAGAGCTTTGCCGATTTAAAAGGTAAAAAAGTTGCGATTAAAACAGGAACGGCAGCTGCCCAATATGCGACTAGCTTGAAGAAAAAGTATGGTTTTAAGACCGTAACTTTTGATGATTCCGATAACATGTATCAAGATGTACTGACGGGCAATTCAGTTGCCTGCTTTGAAGATCAGCCAGTAATGCAATATGCGATTAATCAAGGCATGAAGCTGAAGATTGTAACTAAGGCTGCAAATACTGGTTGGTATGGTTTTGCCGTTAAGAAGGGTACTCACCAAGAACTAATTAAGATGTTTAATGCTGGCTTTGCCAAAATTAAAGCTAATGGCACTTACAATAAGATTGTCGGCAAGTACCTTGGCAGTAAATTGAATCCGGCACTGAAGGGTAAGACCTTTACAATTGGAACCGATGTAACTTTTCCACCATTTGAATTTGCTAACGCGAATAATCAGTACATCGGCATTGATATTGACATTTTGAAGAATATTGCGCAAGAGCAGGGCTTCAAGGTTAATATCAAGCCGATGGGCTTTAATGGTTCGCTGCAGGCACTGGAATCTGGTCAGATTGACGGGATGATTGCAGGAATGTCGATTACTCCGGCGCGTGAGAAGAAAATTGACTTCTCTGATCCGTACTTTATGTCGGGAGTTGTCATGGCGACCTCGACTAAGGGCAAAATTACTAAATTGTCGCAATTGCGTGGTAAAAAGGTTGCCATTAAGACGGGCACAGCTGGTGCGCAATATGCTAATAGTATTAAGAAAAAATATGGTTTTAAGACCACAACATTTGATGATTCTAACAATATGTACCAAGATGTACTGACTGGTAACTCGGCCGCTTGTTTTGAAGACCAACCAGTAATGCAATATGCGATTAAAAAGGGTACAAAATTGCGGATCGTGACTAAGCCGGCAGTTAGAGCACCATATGCTTTTGCCGTTAAAAAGGGACAAAATGCCGCTTTATTGGCAGCCTTTAATGCTGGGCTAAAAGATTTGAAGGCCAGTGGTACTTATGATGATATTACTGCTAAGTACTTGGGTACTGAAAATAAAAAGGTAGCTGATAATGGTAAGGATACTGAAGACCGCAGTTTCGTTGGTCTGCTCAAGCAGAATAAGGATGCATTAGTATCTGGCTTTGCGGAAACAATGTGGCTTACAGTTGTTGCTATCATCTTTGCAACGATTTTTGGTGTTTTGGTCGGCCTACTCGGTGTTGTGCCTAACAAGTTTTGCAACGGTCTTTCTAGCACTTTGATTTATCTTTTCCGGGGAATGCCGCTACTAGTTTTGGCATTGTTCATTTATACTGGGATTCCAAGTTTAACTGGACAAAAGATCCCTGCCTTTGTTGCTGGGGTCTTAACGTTAACTTTAAACGAAGGTGCTTATATTGCTGCCTTTGTTAAGGGTGGAATTGAAGCTGTTGACTCTGGGCAGATGGAAGCTGCGCGTTCGCTAGGGTTACCGTTTGGTAAAGCAATGCGGAAAGTTATCTTGCCGCAAGGAATTAAGATAATGGTGCCGTCATTCATCAACCAGTTTATTATTACCCTGAAGGATACGTCGATTTTATCTATTATCGGTATTTTGGAATTGACGCAAACGGGTAAAATTATTATCGCACGGAACTTAGAGGGCTTTAAGGTCTGGACAATTATTGCGGTGATCTACCTAATTATTATTACATTGCTGACTTGGTTATCGAATTGGGTACAAAAGAGGACAAATGTATGAGTGCGAAAATAGAAGTAAAGAATTTAGTTAAAAACTTTGGTAGTAATAAGGTTTTAAAAAATATCGACTTAACTGTTGATGATAATGAAGTTGTCGTTATTATTGGGCCGTCTGGTTCTGGTAAGAGTACTTTGCTGCGAACGCTTAACAAGCTTGAGGAGCCGACTTCGGGCACTGTCATTGTTGATGGGATTAATATTGCCGATCCGAAAACAGACATGAACAAGGTGCGCGAGAATATCGGTATGGTGTTCCAGCACTTTAACCTGTTTAATAATCTGTCAGTTGGTGCCAATATTATGCTAGCTCCCGTTGAATTAAAGAAGTTAGATAAGGATGCTGCTGATAAGCAAGCTAAAAAGTTGCTGGAAACCGTTGGTTTAGCAGATAAATTTGATGCGACTGTGCAGTCATTGTCTGGTGGTCAGCAGCAACGGGTGGCGATTGCGCGGGCACTGGCAATGAATCCTGATGTAATGCTCTTTGATGAACCGACTTCTGCACTTGATCCAGAAATGGTTGGCGATGTTTTAGCCGTAATGAAGAAGCTAGCTAAGGAAGGGATGACAATGGTTGTTGTTACTCACGAAATGGGCTTTGCTAAGGAAGTTGCCGATCGCGTCGTCTTTGTCGCTGACGGGAAAATTTTGGAGCAAGGTACGCCAGAATCAATGTTTGACCATCCACAAAATCCGCGTTTGCAAGACTTTTTAGATAAGGTATTAAATGTTTAGTTAATTTAATAAATGTAAAAGGCAAATCTCGCGTAGAGGTTTGCCTTTTTGTAATGCTTATAATCTAGATAAAAATAATTAATATATATTGTAGACGATTACTAAAGTGTATATGATATAATTTTGCTTATCACTGCTTTTCCTCCTTACTAAGAAAGGAGGTGAGGACGATGGACACTGTTATAATACAGATTGCTTGAAAAACTATCCCGCTCAAGCCGTAATCACAAAAAGTAGTGATAAAAATAGGATACTCAAACGCTCATTGAGAGTGTAAAAAAAGCATTATCAAGCTCCACCTTGATAATGCTTTTTGAGTTGTGAGTACAATGGATACTCGCTGTTATAATACTTATAAAGCCAGTATATCATAATTTTCTCAAGATGAAACTAATTATTACTATTTTTGTGTCTATAATTTATTTAATTAAATTAACCTTGACACTCGCTACCATGTTTCATATAATACTAATTATTAAATATAAATGAATTTTAAGGAGGTATTTTTAATGAAAATCGAAAGCTTTATTAAGCAAGATATTGAGATAAATGCCGCTCAAAATTTGTTTGCCTTGTTGTTGCACGGAAGGGCTCAACTTAAGTAATTACTTTCTCAGTAATTCTATAAGTTAAGCCCTAGTTTGCGTCTTAATGAATGGGGCTTAACTAATCAAGAAAAACCTCATTCATTAAGTTGAATGAGGTTTTTTAATTGGTAATTTTAGAAAAAGGAGCGAGAAAAATGAAACGAATTACTAAACGAATAATGGGTGCTATATCGGCAGGGACAATTGCCTTAATGATGGCTGGTTGTGGCGCCGCTACGAATACGAGCAAGGGTACACACCAAGACAATAAAACGGTCAAGATTGGGGTTAACATGGAATTGTCTGGGACAGCAGCTGGTTATGGTAATGCACAAAAGCAAGGGATTCAGCTGGCAGCCGATCAGATTAATGATGCCGGCGGCATTAATGTTAATGGCCATAAGAAAAAGATTAAGCTAATTATTCGTGATAATAAGACAACGATTGCAACGTCGGCTTCGGTAGCAGCACAATTAACGACTAAAGATAAGGTGGCAGCAATTGTGGGGCCAGCTACAACTAATGCTGGAACAGCAGAAATTCCTAATTTGACTAAAGCAAGCGTACCAAGTGTTAGCCCGTCAGCAACCGATCCGGGTTATACGCTCCAAAAGAATGGCAAGGTGCAACCGTTTGTGTTCCGGGCATGTTTTCAGAATAATTTTCAAGGACGCAGTGCCGCTCGCTTTGCGGAAAATAAGTTAAAGGCTCAACGCGTGGCCGTATATGCCGATAACTCAAGTGATTATGGTACAGGATTAGCTAAGGCATTTAAGCAAACTTTCAAGGGTAAAATTGTCGATAGTCAGACTTATTCCGAAGGTGACAAAGACTTTAATGCAGTACTGACTTCCTTTAAAGGAAAGAAAATTGACGCGATTTATGTTCCCGGTTATTACACCGAAGTTGGTCTAATTGTTAAGCAAGCACGGCAGATGGGTATTAAAGTACCAATTATCGGTAGCGATGGTATGGCTGACCCGAAGCTAGCGCAAATTGCCGGTGCCAAGAATGCAACTAACGTATACTACACCACGCCGTTTTCAGTTCATGTTGCAGCTAAAAATCCAACGGCTGTTAAATTTATGAATGCTTACAAGGCACGCTATCACACAACAGCGCCAACGTTCTCGGCTTTAGCTTATGATTCAGTTTATATGGTTAAGAAGGCAATTGAGGACGAAAAGTCCGATGATTCTGTCAAAATTGCAGCTGGTCTTGCTAAGATCAAAGACTTTGATGGGGTTACCGGTAAAATCACCGTTAACAAGACTCATGACCCAGAGATGCCAATTGCAATTGAGCAAATGACCAATGGTAAAGTAAGCAATTCATTTAGTATCGAATAATTTATTATCTTTAGAAAGGGCGATCCAATTTGCAAACAGTCTTACAGCAGATTATCAATGCCTTATCACTCGGGTCGATTTATGCTTTGTTAGCACTCGGCTACAGTATGGTTTACGGTATTATCAAGTTAATCAATTTCGCTCACGGTGACATCTACATGCTTGGCGCTTTTGCGGCCTACTATGTAATCAGTCTTTGGCATTTTAATTTTATTACGGCGCTACTTACGGCAATGGTTGTTGGCGCTGTATCTGGTGTCGTAATTGAATACTTTGCTTATCGGC
Organism: Lactobacillus sp. ESL0677; assembly: GCF_029392875.1. NCBI lineage: Bacteria > Bacillati > Bacillota > Bacilli > Lactobacillales > Lactobacillaceae > Lactobacillus > Lactobacillus sp. ESL0677. The sequence continues at coordinate 157,240 of NZ_CP113946.1, forward strand.
CATTACGCAAGTCGCCGCGAATTGCGGTTTTAATTACGGCAATTGGAGTATCGTTTTTGTTAGAAAACGGCATGTCATATTTGTTGGGGTCAAATGCGCGTAGCTTTCCCCAAGTAATTGAGCAGGTCAACTACAATTTGGGCGGGGTATTAATTTCGAATATTCAAATATTGATTTTGGTAACAGCACTGATTTTGATGGTTTTACTGCAATTAATTATTAAGAAAACCAAAATGGGTCGCGCTATGCGGGCAGTCTCAGTTGACCCAGAAGCAGCTGAATTAGTTGGTGTTAATGTTAATCATACGATTTCATTTACTTTTGCTTTGGGTTCGGCTCTAGCAGGTGCTGCCGGAATTTTAATTGGCATGTATTACAACCAGATTGACCCGTTAATGGGGATGACACCGGGCATTAAGGCCTTTGTTGCTGCTGTTTTAGGCGGTATTGGGTCGGTTCCAGGAGCAAGTCTAGGAGGCTTTTTGATTGGTATTTTGGAAACCTTCTTCCAGTCAATTGGCCTGTCAGCTTACAAAGATGCGGTTGTTTACCTTGTCCTGATTGTAATTTTACTCTTCTTACCAGCAGGTATTTTTGGTAAAAATACTGAAGAAAAGGTTTAGGTGGCAGTATGAAAGCTAATTTAAAATATATCTTATCGTGGCTGGCTGTGATGATCTTGGGTTTTGCCCTAATTGATGTCCTGATTTTAGGCGGCGTAATTGATACTTTTATTGAAAACATGTTGGTTACAATTGGCATTAACATTATTTTGGCAACAGGACTGAACCTGATTATTGGTTTTAGTGGGCAATTTTCATTAGGACATGCAGGCTTTATGGCAATTGGCGCATACGCTACCGCAATTATTACGCAATATTGGAGTACAAAAATGGGCTTCATTATTTCCTTATTTGTTGGCATGGCTATAGCCGCGATTATAGCCGCAATTATTGGGACAGCAACGTTTATTAGGCTAAAAGGCGACTACTTGGCGATTGCAACATTAGGGGCTGCTGAGATTATTCGCAACGTCATTAATAATTTAAAAATCACGGGTGGCTCTAGTGGGATGTTTAATATTCCTCAGCTATGTTCATGGCCGACAGTATACGTTTTGGTCTGCATTACGACCGCTATTTTACTGAACTTTATTCGCTCACGTGATGGCCGAGCTATTAAAGCGGTGCGTGAGGATGAAATTGCGGCCTCTGCAATGGGGATTAATACAACTAAATGGAAGCTGGCTGCTTTTGTCTTAGGTGGTGTGACCGCCGCAATTGCCGGCAGCTTGCACGCTTCCTATTTACAAACTATTGCGCCAAGCGACTTTGGCATTATGGAATCAATCTCGATTTTAGTAATTGTTGTTTTGGGTGGTGTTGGCAGTATGACAGGCACCTTCTTAGCAGCGACTGTTCTGGGCGTTTTAGACACAGTCTTACAGAATTTCGGTTCACTAAGAATGGTTATTTATGCGATTGCTCTAATTTTAATTATGATTTTTAAACCGTCAGGGTTGCTGGGTAACTGGGAATTTTCCTTTAAAAACTTGTTTGCTCGGTTTACGAAAAAGAAAGAGGCAAGATCATGATGCACTTATTACAAGTAGACCATGTTGTCCGCAAGTTTGGTGGCTTGACGGCGGTTAACGACGTTTCATTGCATCTTGATAACCAAGAATTAGTGGCTTTGATTGGGCCGAATGGTGCTGGCAAAACGACACTGTTTAATCTTTTAACAGGGATGATTCCCGTAACTAGTGGAAAAATCGCGCTGAATAAAAGTTCACAGAGCTATGATTTAACTAAGACAAGTGCCACGAAGATTGCGGACTTGGGTTTGTCGCGAACTTTTCAAAATATTCGTTTGTTTAAGGATTTAACAGTGATGGACAATGTCTTAACGGCGATGACTAACAAGTATCATGAAGGCTTCATGACAGCTATTTTGCGACTGCCCAGTTTTTATCAAACAGAGCGCGAGATGCGAATAGCAGCAGAGAAGTTGCTGGCAATCTTTGACTTAACAACAAATGCTAATACGCTGGCTAAGAATTTGCCATACGGAACCCAAAGACGGCTAGAAATTGTGCGGGCATTAGCTACGAGACCACAAATTTTGTTTTTGGATGAGCCGGCTGCGGGGATGAACCCGGAAGAAACCGCGGATTTAACCCAATTAATCAAGTATATTCAAACAGAATTTAAAATTACGGTTTTGCTAATTGAACATGATATGTCGTTAGTAATGAATTTGGCGCAGCGAATTTATGTTTTGGATCAAGGGCAAATTTTGGCAACTGGGACACCAGAAGAAATTAAGGCTAATCCGAAAGTAATCGAAGCCTACTTGGGAGAGGGCGACGAGTAATGGCAATGCTAGAAGTGAAAAATTTAGTGGTTAATTATGGCGTCATTCAGGCGGTTAAGGGTGTCAGCTTTAAAATTGAGAAGGGTGAAATTGTAACCTTAATTGGTGCTAATGGTGCTGGTAAATCAACCATTGTTAAAACAATTTCTGGTCTATTAAGGCCCAAGGAGGGTGAAATTATTTACCAAGGTGCGGCGATTGAACACCAGAAGGCACCACAGATTGTGGCCGCTGGAATTTCGCAAGTTGCCGAAGGTCGACATATTTTTGCGGGAATGACAGTCATGGAAAACTTGCAAATGGGTGCTTTTTTAGCCCGTGACAGGTCGCAGACCAAGCAAAGTTACGATGAGGTGTTTGCTCGTTTCCCTATTTTAAAGAAGCGAAAAAATCAAGATGCGGCTACCCTTTCCGGTGGTGAGCAGCAGATGTTGGCAATGGGGCGAGCATTAATGGCAAGACCAAAATTGCTGCTGCTAGATGAGCCGTCAATGGGATTATCCCCACTATTTATTCAAGAAATTTTTACAATTATTAAGGAATTAAACCAAAAAGGAACGACAATTTTATTAATTGAACAAAATGCCAAACAAGCATTGGCAATTGCCAATCGCGGATATGTGCTGGCAACTGGAAATGTTCAATTATCTGGTACAGGAGCAGAATTATTGGCAAATCCTGATGTTCAACGAGTTTACTTTGGCGGTTAAGTTAGCAGATGAAAATAGGCATTCAATCTTAATGATGAATGCCTATTTATATGTAATATAACACTATATTTTAATATATTTGTTAATTTTAAGCGGGATTATGGTAAAATTATCAAGCTGAATAAACTTGAATTTATTAACTACAATGATAACAAATATAATAATGGAGAATTATATGGCTGATAAATATAATAAAAAGAAACTGGCACAGAGTGCGGCCATTGCCAGACTTTATTATGAAGAAGATTTAGGCCAATCCGAGATCGCACACCAGGTTGGGCTTTCAAGACCGACAGTTTCACGACTATTGAAATTAGCCCGTGAAACAGGAATTGTCGAGATTAAAATTTCTAATCCATTAATTAATAGTAACAGTTTAAGTGAACAATTATCGAAAAAATTTAATTGTAAAATTTCAGTTGTTCCTAGTAATTTTGATGGTGAATTAACAGCACTCAAGGGTGTTGGGGTATATACTGCGCAATATTTACAACAGCTAATTAAACCACACGATATTGTTTGCTTGGACTGGGGAAAGACAATTCATATGGTAACAAGTAGCTTGGAACAGCAAGCTGTTTCTGACGTGCAGGTTGTCCAACTCCAAGGCGGCATAAATATCAATAACGAGGAGACGTACGCAGATGAGAGTGTGTCTGAGTTTGCTACTGCTCTTGGTGCAACTGCTCACTTTTTACCACTGCCGCCGTTTTTTGATAATAAAACTACTAAGGAAATCGTGGAAAAAGATCGCTTTATTAATCAGGCACTGCAGCTAGGCCGCGCTGCTAATATCGCCGTTTATAGTGTTGGCACGGTGCGTAAGGACTTATTGTTGTTTCAATTAGGGTATTTTAATAAATCACAGAAAGAGAAGTTGCAAGAAAAGGCAGTGGGCGAAGTTATCTCGCACTTTATTGATTCTAATGGCGCTATAGTTAGTCGCGCGCTTGATGAACGGACTGTCGGCATAGAATTAAATGACTTGAAATCTAAGGATCACTCGATTTTAGTTGCTAGTGGAATTTTAAAAACGCCAGTTGTTTATGCCGCAATTAAGGCAGGCTATCCTAACGAGCTAATTTTAGACCAGGCAATTGGTCAGGACTTACTTACTTATCAATGATGACAGGTGTTAAATAGCTAAACGGCAACTTATTTTTATGGCCAAAAAAACGCCAGTTTTGTTAAAGAGCTGGCGTTTTAATTTATCTAAAAAATAATTGCTGAATTTTTTGAAATTGCTTTACCTTGATTAATTTTAATAAAACAATGCTGGCAACAACTGAACCGATAATGGCAGCGCCGATAAAGCGCGGCGTGTAAACAAACCAGTAGAGATTGTTAGTGCTGCCGGTAAACAAGACCATCACTGGATAAGAAAGTAGCGACCCGATAATTCCAGTGCCGATAATTTCGCCGAGGCAGGCTGCCCAGACTTTGTCGGTTATTTTGTAAAAAATCCCGGCTAATATTGCACCGAAGATAGCACCAGTTAGTGCCAGCGGTGGAATACCCATGATTAACATTCTGATAATCCCGCACAAAGTGGCCATAATGGTTACATAAATAGGACCCAGCATTGTGGCACCAATCACGTTAATTACGCTAGACATCGGCGCCATCCCTTCCACGCGAAAGATTGGGGACAATACTACATCCAGTGCAATCATTATTGCTAAAATAGTAAGTTTTTCCGTTTGTTTCCCTTTGTTAGTCATTTTAACTCCCAACTAGCCATACAAAAAATCCCATTCGCACCACAGCGAACGGGATTTAGCCTAAGTAGCCTATCCCTTGCGCTGGTATTGTCCAGATCAGGTTTATGGGTTTAATCTCAGCTTAAAAGCACCCCATAGACTTTATTAATAAATATTAATCTTGATTATACGCTTTCAGCAATATAAAAGAAAGCGGTAAATTATAACTTCATTTTATTATATGAGGTAACTTTTCTTTGCTTGTCACCCATGGTCATGATAGTAATTGACGCGTTACGCGGGCCCTCACTAACGTCAAAATCGCCAAAACGGTCGGCGATACTGCGAATGGTAAAGCCATGTGTTACTAGTAGAATATTTTCGGCACCATCAAGTTGGCTGATTAAGTCGAAGCCTTGATCAACGCGGTGCCAATATTCTTTAGCGTTTTCGGCATCGTGAAATGGATCGGCTTCCTTAATCCAATCGGTTGCTGTATCAATTGATTCATTCTTGAATAAGTCATAGTGGTTCTTGTAACCGTGAGGCCCACCAATCATTTGCCAAGCCATGTCACTGTCCATCCCTTCGAAGTAACCATAAAAGTGTTCGCGGAACAGTGGCGTTGCAAGATGCTGGATTTCGTCACGGTTAACATTGTGCTTGATGATAATGTCGCAAGTGTCGCTTGCTCGTTTCAAATCACTGGATAAGGCGATGTCAAACGGTACATTTTTAAGTGCTTCACCTGCCTTATCAGCACCAGCAATTCCGTCTTCAGTTAAAGGGGTATCACACCAGCCCTGCATCTTGTTGTAACGGTTAATATAAGTTTGTCCGTGACGGACGATATAAATTCGCTTCATTGCTTTTTACTCCTTCAATTTAATTACCTATGATGATAAATTTGCTTAACTTTAGCGACGTCTTGCGGCTCAATCGGGTAAATGGAGCCAGCAGGATACATGACGGACTTGCCCTTGTTGTGGTTAAGACCAATCGCGTGGCCTAACTCATGTTCGACAGTGTTGATAATCCGCTGATAAGTATAATCATACAAAGGATTTAATAGATAATAAACATTTAATTTTATTTTTGCCTTGTAAAGCTGCTTAGTCTTGGGATTGTAGGTGATACCTGTTAGGCCGGTGGCTTTAGTGTCTGGGTCAAACGATGGCCCAATTATAATTTGTGCCTGTTTCTTTTTATTAGTTTTGGTAAAAGTGAAACTACCAGTATCGTTCCAAGCACTAATGGCATCTTGAGCAGCCTGCGTTAATTCGGGATTATTGCCTAAGTTAATGTATACTTTAGCAGTCCTTTTTGGCCAATGACAGTTTTTGCCCGAATTTTTGGCGGTTTTTTGAGCTGGATGTTTAGCTAACACCACTTGACTTGGCGTATTAGCGGGACTAATAGCCGATACATAAAGGCTGCCTAGGGAAATAACAATCACTAATGCACAAGATAATTTACATAAAAAATGTAAAAACTTTTCCATGATAAAACCATCCCCAATACAGATGATTATAGAAGTAAATTCATCATTTTTCACTACTTTTTAATAATCTTAGTAAATGAGCCCCAAGAATTATATATTAAGTTCATTTCGTGTTAAAATAGTATGCAAGTTTTGAGGAATAGGTGACTTTATGGTAAAAGCGATGGATGAAAAACAGTTTGAACAGAAGCATCTCGATGTCATCTTGAAGATGATTAAAGAGCGGCGGGCAGAATTAACTGCGGCGATTAAGTCGGCTGAAGGTGAAGCGCGTAACTTAAACTCGCATTTCTTTGATGATGTTCGGTTAGATTATGATGGTTATTCGACCTCAATGGAAACGGCCCTTTCTATTCACCAGCAGCAGCAACTGCTTGATGAACGTGAGAATGCTTGGCAACACTCCGCTAAGCAGCTCGGTACTGTTCAACGACTGGAAAAAAAGCCTTACTTTGCCCGAGTAGATTTTAAAGAAGGCAGTGAAAAGCCAGAGACAATTTATATTGGCTTAGGCTCATTTGCGGATAAGGACAATCACTTTTTAATTTATGATTGGCGGGCGCCGATTTCTTCCATTTATTATGATGGCAAGCTGGGGCAAGTTTCGTATCTGTCACCAGATGGTGAAATTACCGTTGATATGACAAAAAAGCGCCAGTTTATGATTGAAGATGGCCAGATTGTAAACATGTTTGATACCGATGAGTCAATCGGCGATCAGATGCTCTTAGAGGTGCTGGGAGAAAAGTCCAGCACGCAAATGAAGTCAATTGTGACGACGATTCAGCGTGAGCAAAATAAAATTATTAGAAATACCAGTGCTGATTTGTTGTTTGTTCAAGGAGCTGCTGGGTCAGGCAAGACTTCCGCAATTTTACAGCGGATTGCGTACTTGCTTTATCGCTATCGTGGTAATTTGACCAGTAGCGATGTAATTATGTTTAGTCCCAACCAATTATTTAATGACTATATTAAAAATGTCCTTCCAGAAATGGGTGAACAAAATATGGTCCAAATGACTTATTGGCAGTTTGTGGCTCGGCGATTGCCGGGAATGAACGTGGAAAACCTATTTGATCAATTTGAGGATCAAAATGCAGATACGGCAATCGGCAAGTTTAAGGATTCGACAGCTTTCTTTAAACTGGTAACGCGTTATGCCAAGCATTTGAATAAGCGCGGCGTTGTCTTTAAGGACATCTTTTTCCGGAACAAGAAGCGGCCATTTTTTGCTAAAGATAAAATAAATGAGATTTACTATTCATACAATTCTAACTATAATTTAAGTAATCGAATTGACGCAACGCGTGAAGAACTGATTAAGACACTTAACCGCAAGATTAATACGGAAACTAAAAAGGCTTGGGTGTCCGAAACAATTGAAAGTCTGAGTAAGGAGCAATTGAATGCTCTTTATGATCGCCCAGACCAAGAATTTGATTCCGAAGAAAAAGAAGAAAAATTCTTGGGCCGCAAGATTGTAATTAAGGCCTTGGGTAAGGTTTACCAGCAAATTCGGCATAATAATTTCATTAATATGCGCGCGCAATACCTGAGTTTTTTGCGCGCGGTACCCAAAATGACCGACCTTAATAAGTGGCAAATTAGTGCTACTGATTGGGCGAAGCACGTTGAAGATGTGAAGGCCAGCTTTATGAAGCATTACATTCACATGAATGATGTTTCGGCATACTTGTATTTGTATGATTTAATTACCGGTCGCCACGTTAATTATGAGATGCGTTACACCTTTATTGATGAAATTCAGGATTATACGCCGTTTCAACTGTGTTATTTGAAGTATAATTTCCCGCGGGCAAAATTCACGATGCTCGGCGATTTGAACCAGGCGATTTTTACTAAAGATGAAAGTCGCAGTCTGTTAAAGCAGATTAGTGGCTTGTTTGACCCAGAAAAGACGGCGGTGGTGCAATTAACCAAGTCATACCGGTCAACTAAACAATTAACCGACTTTACCAAGCAGATTTTACGGCAAGGCGAAAAGATTGAATCGTTCAACCGCCAGGGACCAAAGCCGGCATTGTGGGGTCGCAAAGATGATGGTGAAGCGATTGTGATTTTAGAGCAAGTTCTGGAAACTAATACGACTGGCAAAATGACAACAGCAGTTATCACTAAGGATTTGGCAAGTGCCAAGTTTGTCAGTCAAAAGTTGAAAGAAGATGGCGTCAAGGCAACACTGATTGCGACTGCTAACCAGCGGTTGGTTGATGGCACGCTGGTTATTCCGTCATACTTGGCTAAAGGACTGGAATTTGATGCCGTTGTCATGTGGGATGCCTCTAAGGCGAGTTACAATCAGGCAGATGAAATTCAACTGGTCTACACGATTACTTCACGCGCAATGTACAAGCTCGATTTGATTTATACAGGGGAAAAGAGTCCGCTATTAGCGGTTAACCCGCAAACATATGAAGAAAAATAGGAGGCAGATTGCTCGTGGAAAAGGAAAAATTTACTTTTAAAAGAATTGATGACATGTCGGGGCGCGAAATGTTTTGTATTGCCCGCTTACGGATTAATACTTTCGTAACAGAACAAGAGATTACGGTACCAGAATTAGACGATGAAGACTTAACGGCTGTCCAAGTCTACTTATTAAATAAGGATAAGACGATGGCATTAGCTGTCTGCCGGATTTTTCTAGAAGATGGTAAGTGGATGTTGGGCCGAGTTGCCGTTGCTAAGGCAGCACGCGGTCAAAAGCTGGGTAGTAAAATGATGACGCAAGTACATAAATACTTAAAGCAGCATGGCGTAGATCGCTTATATTGTCATGCCCAGTGGCAAGCTAAGCCATTTTATGATTATTTGGGTTATCAAGTGGTGGGCGAGCCCTTTACTGAGGCTGGCATTAAGCACGTAATGATGTCTTACGAATTATAATAGAAAAAACTCACGTGGATTGACGTGAGTTTTTATTTGTTTATTTTTCTTTAATTGCGTTAGCTACCAGATTGATTAGAACCTCGTTACCTAAGTCAGAAAAGTGTTGCCCATCAGTTTGATAATAGGAAGCAAGCTGGGGTAAGTTGCGTAAGTTAGCAATTAAATCAATAAACGGGATGTTGTGCTGCAGTGCCAGTTTTTGTGCAATCTCGTTGTAGCAGGCTAGGCTAGTTGAAGTGTAATATTGCATGATGTTCTTGTTATCAGGGTTAGGATAAGAAGGTCCGACGAGCAAGCAGCGACCGGCACCAATTGCCGTAATCAGTTTTTGTAAATTGTGCTCGTAAAGCCTGCTTGATAGACCCCAATCCGACGCCGCATCATTAGTGCCAAATTCCAAGACAACTAGGTCGGCATCGTCGTCAATTAGCGGCAGTCGCATTAAGCCATCGGCAGTCGTTGCTCCACTCTGGGAAAAATTAGTTACGTGGAAGTTGCTACCAAGAGCTTTTTGTAAGCCAGTAGTAATTAAGTTAGTGTCGCGACCATTGCGGTAGCCATTGAATAAGGAATCACCGAATAAAATGATATTTTTCATATAGTTTCTCTTTTCATTTTGATTAAAGCCAAAATATTTTGGTGTTAATATTTATTTACTTTATAATAGAAGAAAACGAATTGAAGGACAATTAAATGAAAAATTATTTGCAGTTTAATCGGGATCAGTGGGCGTCGTTTTCCGCGGGTAATCAGGTCAAAATTAGCCAGGATGAGCTGGCAAAAATCAAATCGTTGGGCGACGTTGTTAATTTAACAGATGTGCGTGAAATCTATGGCAGTTTAACGAAATATTTGTATTTAGTTTATCAAGAAAAGCGGGCACTGCAGGATCGGCAGTGTGAATTTTTACACCAAAAAGTAACAGCAGCTCCATTTATTATTGGGATTTCGGGATCAGTAGCCGTTGGTAAATCAACGACGGCACGGTTATTGCAGGTGCTCTTAAGTCGAACTTATCCCGAGTTGCGGGTGCACTTGATGACGACCGACGGCTTTATTTATTCTAATCAGGAACTAAAGCGGCGGAATATTTTTGATCGTAAGGGCTTCCCCGAAAGCTACAACATGAGTCTGTTAACTAACTTTTTGCAGGACGTTCTAGCTGGTAAAGACGATATTGTTTATCCACTCTACTCACAGGAATTAAGTGACATTGTGCCGGGCCAATATGGTCATGTTAAAAAGCCGGATATTTTGATTATTGAGGGGATTAACACGTTGCAATTGCCAACCAATGGCCAGATTGTAACCAGTGATTTTTTTGATTTTTCAATTTATATCGATGCTGCAGAAGAACTAATTGAAAAGTGGTTCATGCAGCGCTTTGTCAGGGTGCTGGAGCTAAATAAAAATAACCCTAATAACTTTTATTATGAAATGGCTAACGGCCCTCGTGAATCGGCCTTGCAATTAGCTCAAGAAACTTGGCAAATGGTAAATTTGGTCAATTTACGTGAATATATCGCCCCAACTAAGCAGCGAGCAAGCTTGATTTTGCATAAAACTACTGGACATTTAATCGATCAAATCTACCTCAGACACTTTTAATTTGCTATACTAAGAATATGAAGATTTATTTACAATTAATTGAAAAATTCGCTTTGCCTCCAGCGTGAATGACTTTGAATTTAGGCATTAAGTATTTTAGAAATTTAAGGGAGTATAAACATGGTACAAGCAATTAATTTGAAAAAAGGTATGGTTTTTAGTCAAGATGGCAAACTGATTCGCGTATTGAAGGCTAACCACCACAAGCCCGGCAAGGGCAACACAGTTATGCAAATGGACTTGCGTAATGTCGAAAGTGGTGCAGTGGTCCATAAGACAATGCGACCAACAGAAAAGGTTGACCTAGTTGATATTACGAAGAAAAATGCCCAATATTTGTATAATGAAGGTGATATTTATACCTTTATGGATACTGAAACTTACGAGCAATACGAAGTTTCTAGCGACCAATTGGGTGATGACAAGCTTTACTTAATTCCTAATATTGAGGTTCAGCTAGAGTTCGCCAATGGCAGTAAGCTGTTGGGTGTAGAATTGCCATCAACAGTTGTTATGAAGGTTACGCAGACTGAGCCGGGAATTAAAGGCGCAACTGTTACTGGCTCGGGTAAACCAGCTACAATGGAAACGGGCTTGGTTGTTCAAGTGCCTGATTTTATCACCGAAGGCGAGGACTTAGTAATTAACACTGATGGTGGGATTTACAAGTCAAGAGCCGAAGGCGGCAAGTAAAATAATTAAGTTATTGAGCTATGGTTAAGTTGACCGTAGCTTTTTACTTTTTTGAATTAAATATACAAAAAACGATAACTTTTTGAGTTATCGCTTTTTTCGTTATAAATTTAATAACAAACTTTGCACGGTGTGTAGCCTAATTTTTTCGCACGACTAAGAGAAATCTTTTTAATATGTCCGCGAGACCTTTTCAAAGTACGGCAATTACGTGAAGAATGATATTTTTTGCCATGCATAGTAGCAATATAAACAGTATAAGTTTTGCGATTGCTTCGTTTAGCTGTACGGTGGCTGGCTGCTTTAACAATCGTTACACTGTTAGATTGGTTTACTTGAGTAGAATTGCCAGCGTTAACTACGCCGCTACTTAGTGCAAAGATGGTTAAAAAGGTAGTAATTGCTGCTAGTAACTTTTTGTAAAATTTATTCATGACCCTATTCCTTCTAATTAATAGTTTTAAATAAATATTTAGTTATTTAACTACAGTTTAGCACTTTTGTGGTATATCTAAAAATTAATAATTGACAACTGACTTATACGATAGATACTTCTTAGCAATTATTTATAATATTTCTTTTTTATTTAGTCGTGACCTTAAAGACTTTTTAAAAAGAAACAAAAAAAGCAGTCAATTAAGGCTGCTCCCAGTACCTTACAAGTGGTCAAACTTGTATGCACACTCTACTTCGTACATGACGAAATATATTACTTATTCTACTGTACTTACTTTTTGCTAAGACAGAAAGTATTCTTAATGTTATTAATGACATTTTGGATAAACTGCTGAAATTATTTAAGTAAGTTGCAGGAAAAGGCGATCTATTTATGGACCCGTCGCGCTGAAAGCAGCCTGAGATTTTCTTGGGCTGCTTTTTCATAATAATTTAGCTAATTTCATTAGTACCATAATTACTGTAAACTTTTAAAACATTACCTTTCTGAGGACCTTTTTTCAGTACACTACCATCATCACTATCATTTTCTTGGTCAAACAATTGATTTTCATCACCTGATTTGGAATAAAAACCTGATGTTTTAGCATTTTTAATTGAGATGTCACCTGTTTCTGCAATTACTTTATAACCATGTGTAATTTTAGCATTCACTATTGAAATATCTCCACAAGCGCAAGTAAGTTCACTATTATCTAGAAGTACATTTTTAAAATCAACGTCATCAATTGAATTGTTAATTTTTAAAGAATGTAAATTACTGTTTTTTACAGTTAAGACACCTACATTGTCATATAATTTTCCTTGTAAAATTGTTGAATTTTTAATTAACGTATTATCTCCGTGACCATCATTGTTATTATCATTAGAGACTATATTTGATTGCTTGATATATAATTTGTTTAGATTTAAAGATGTACAAGTGCCTTTGAATTTGAACTGCTCTAGCTTTGTCTTAGCTGGAACGGTAATTTTTAGTATAGCTCTTAAATAATAGGATTTTCTTTGTTGGGGTTTCTGAGAAATCCATAGGCAGTTCCTGTTAACAGTAACAGTTGGCTTATCATTTTTTCTACTGTAATAAGTTACGGCAAAATTTTTACCTTCCTCAACTGTTACTTTGGCATTGGTAATATCCATATTAATATTGTTGAAACTTGGTATATGCTGTGAGCGCTTTGTGTTTAATAAACTTGTTTGTTTAGCTTCTTTAGTACTGATGCTTTGATGATTATTAATAGAACAACCAGTTTCGGTTAGCATAAAGCAGGCTAGTAATAATACAAAAGTAATTTTTGGCTTTTTCATGTGTTTAAAATCTCCATTTGTAGTTTTTGATAATACGTATAGATTTATATAGTATATTATATCACTATTACACCGATGAAAATAACCAAAATTATATTAATGATAAATTGAATTTTAATATGATTAATTGACAACAAAAAACTGTAGTTTCAATAACTGCAGTTTTTTGCTATTAATTTTGATATTCAATATCTTCTTTAGGATTGACCTTGAATTCCTTATAGTCAGTTTCCTTGAGCAATTCTGGTGTTAAGCGCACGCATCTAATCCGTTGGTTGTTATAAGTTGAGTAATAGTAACTTCTGGATTCAGCACAAATGTAGGCACTGTAACAGGTATAGTCAAAAGTCTTGTTAGGTGTAACGACAATGCCGCGCGGGATGCTAACGGGTTCTAACATGTGATGAGCAAGGCTAACCGCTGCGAGTTCATCGGCTGGCTGCTCCACATTATTTTTCATAAAGGCAGTTCTGACAAAGCGAGAAACTGGGGTGTAGTCACCGGGCAAACCAAAAGTTCCAGAACCTTGGCTGAATGGCTTTAAGGTTTTACCTAAAAAGTTAACGTCGTCATGTTGATGGGCGTTACAGACAGGTAATTACGTAAATTAGTTTCGTGCCAATGATAATCAGGGCTGTTGGTCATAACACCAATTGAGTCTTTAATGATATGAACACCATCTTCTTCGGGTTCAATAATCAGGCTTGCACCAGTTGTGTCTGAAAAGATGAAGTGCAATGGCGAAACTGCCTTCAAACTAGGACTAGCATCATTGACAATTGTGATCTGCGTTTTGAATAATTGCTCAATATCAGCTAAGCTGCTGGCCTGCGATAAAATCACTGAAACGACTTTATCAGGTGATACTGCCCAGGTATTGGCTGCTGCTTGTTCATGGTAGCTGGCATAACCGGGGAAGTACAGAGTAGCACCCATCACGCCTTGATCGTTAACACCATCAAAAGTCACTGGTGCATTGTCAAAATCTTGAATTACACCTAAGCCAATAAAAGCACGTTTACTGGTAATTTCTTGCTTGGCACTGTACGCTACGGCAAAGGTTTTGTTAATTGGCGTGTAAACTACTTGTTCGGCCATTTCCATCATAAAGTCCATTGTTCGTGACAAAAAGTGCTTTTTGTCTTTCGTTTCTAATGTAAAACTGCTGCAACCAATCATTGATTTTCCTCCGTAAATTAATTGATGTATTTCCAAGATTATATAAGCTTTAGGGGGACAATTCAAGCAGTGGTTGTAAAATAATAGCTTATTGACATTTATTGTTGAATGATTATATTATTAATGTAATCAACTAGTTACATTTTGTAAAGGAGAGATTACTTTGATTAAAAATAATCTTAAAATGTTACGAGCACAAAAGAATTGGACCCAAGCAGAACTGGCAGATAAAGTTGGTATTTCACGGCAAGCGGTGATTTCGATTGAACGCTATAAATACATGCCCTCATTAGAATTAGCGTTTAAATTGGCGAATGCTTTTGAATTATCAATTACTGATGTTTTTTATCAGGAGGAACAAAAATGAATATTATGCTTAAAGATATTTTATGGGGAGTTTTTTCTTTAATTGGTGTTGGCTTTTGGTGTACTTTACATGTATTACTAAAAAACGTAAAAATGATGAGCGCTGGCAGTTAATTGTGTCTAAGGCTAACAGTCTGACTTTGAATTTGGTATTGGTAGTTTCCATTGCAATGGTTTTCGTTATCTTAAATATTCCGCTTGATGTTCAGCAGCTTAGAAGAATACTAGTAGGCTATTGCGTTGCATTGCCCTTCGTAATTTACGTATTGAAATTAGTTTTACTGCTAATGTACGATAATCAATTATAAATAAAAATTACTGATTAATTAATTTTTTCTTGTCTTAATAATTATCATTAAGATATAATCATATAGAACTTGTGGTAAAGTCCTAAGGGCGGTGACTACTTATTCTCTTTAATTACTTCATTTAATTTAGCAACTTGTTTTTTAGCTTTGAGCATTGATGTATACCAGATAATCGCATAAACAATGATAAAAGTAATAGTATAAAAGCTCAGCCACAGGAAGTTTAATGGGAACCAGCCTGCTAAAATGGCTAAAGGTGTGAATAAGCAAAACATTACGATGAAATGAATGATTGTTTGCTTAGTAATGTTCCACTTTTCCTGCATGAAGACCAGAGACGCTGCGCCACCTAGAAAGCCCATCAGTGCCCAGAGAATTGCGGAAATTAACGTGGCAAGAGTAACGGAATGAAAATGGTTGATAAAAGTCGTACTTGACGGGATGAAATCGGTAGTTTGGTATGCGAGATTAAATGAGAGAGCCACAAGGAAGCCGATGGCAATTCCTGGTAGTATTCCTGAACAACCATAACGTAAAATCTTTTTAAATAACTTCATTTTAAAAATTCCTTTCTTAATTTTTGCATGTACCTTCTGGAAGTAAAGGTGGTTTCGCCATTAGTCAGATTAACTTGGTAGCTTCCAGTTTTAGTTAAGGCTAAACTATCAATGCTTGCGAGGCTGACAATTTCGGAGCTAGAAATTTGGATAAAAGTGTCGGGTGGCAATTTTTCATTAAGTTCATATATTCTGGATTTAATCCGATAAACCTGCTGGCCAACTTCACAGACAACGTGCTTATTTTGAGTGTAAAAGCGGGTAATTTCATAAAGTGAAATCATTTTGATTTTGCCCGCAGCAAATCCTTGAATTTGCCAATCGTTGACAAGGTGGGCAATTGCATCAGCCATTCTCTCCGATTTTGCGGTTTTCTTAGTCGTATTGATCGCAATCCAAGTTGGTTGAAATTTAGGATTTAGGTTAAATTTTACAAGCATGGCATTACTTCCTTTCTGTTAATATTTTAAATATATTCGTTTTCGACTAAAATTGCTATCACTTGGAGATAAATGGTTGCTTTGAAAGGTTAAATGGTTAAATCATTTAGAAAATTTTCTTGACATTAACGCAAAATAAGATAAACTAAGAATAATTTACGAAAGAAAGGAAATAATTATGATTCAATCGACTTCATTAAACATGAATAAAAGTTGGCAAGGCCAGCAGGATTGATCGTAATCGTCTAGAACGGGTACGATCTGGCAAACAGTTTGTATCCGTGCTGACTACTTTTTAACTTGACGAAGTTTGTCTGCATGGTAAAACGTGCAGCAGGCTTTGTGTCCTTAGGGCAGACCAGAGCAAATGCTGGTTTGCCTTTTTTTGTTATCAAAAATGCCCCGGCTTAACAAAAAATAAGGAGAGAAAAATGAAACGAATGCTCGCATTTATAAGTGCTATCTTACTGTTTCTTGGGGTTGACTTAGTTGTAGCTCCCAAGGCAGCTAGTCAAACTAATCAAGCTGCACCTAAAACGGAAGTTGTGCATGTCGGTATTTTACAGATGATGACCCACCCGGCACTTGATCAGATTCGTCAAGGTGTCGTTGCTGGTCTAAAGGAAGAGGGCCTAACTACTGGCAAAAACTTGAAAATTGATTTTCTAAACGCTCAGGGTGACCAAAGTAACTTGAAAATAATGTCCCAGCAGTTAGCCAATAAAGACTCGCTGCTGGTAGGGATTGCCACACCAGCGGCACAGGCACTGGCAAATAGTGCGCCAAAAACTACACCAATTATTTTGGCCGGTATTTCTACCCCGGCAACTAGTGGCTTAGTCAAGAGTGAAGCCCATCCTGGTGGCAACATTACAGGTACTTCGGGTCTTAACCCAGTTACCAAACAATTTGAATTAATGCATGCGGTTATGCCACATGCAAAGAAAATCGGCATCATCTACACGTCATCAGATCACGGCGGTCAAACTAATGCCCATGCTTTTGCTCGTGTTGTGAAACAAGCAGGTCTTATTCCAAAACTGTATACAATTTCTAACACCAATGATCTCCAGCAAGTAGCTAGTCAGATGGTAAGCCAAGTTGATATGGTTTATGCCCCACAAGATAATGGCGTGGCTTCGGCGATGAAGACATTGGTAAACGTTGCCAATAATGTCAATATTCCGGTCTTTCCGTGTGCGGAAACAATGGTGCCGGATGGCGGGTTAGCCTCTTACGTTATCAGTCAAAAAGAGATGGGCAGAGTTGCCGGCGTAATGGCAGCGAAAGTCTTGCGTGGTAAAAATCCGGCAACGTATCCGGTTGCGACGGTTAAGAGCGGCTACTACATGATTAATAAAAAAGAAATGCGTAAATTACATATTAAAATTCCAGCAGCGATTATGCGTGCTGCTAGTCAACATGGGAAGGTGATCAAATGAATTTAATAACTTCAAGCATTGGGCAAGGACTATTATGGGCTCTTTTAGGTATCGCCTTGTTTTTAACATTTCGGATTCTGAACTTTGCCGATATGACGGTTGAAGGAACATTCCCGTTGGGCGCAGCGATTACGGTAACGGCGATTACTAAGGGCGTTTCGCCACTTATGGCTACTTTTTTGGGTTTCTTAGGTGGTGCTGCTGGCGGCTTAATCACCGGTTTGCTTTATACTAAGGGCAAAATTCCAATTTTATTAGCAGGAATCTTGGTAATGACCGGTTGCTTGTCAGTTAACTTGCGGATTATGGGTGGTTCAAATGTCTCTTTGTTAGGACAAAAGACCTTCTTCTCAGCTAAAATCTTCCAATCGCTGCCGCGGTATTTTGATAGTGTCCTAATTGGTGGCGGCACGATTATCTTAATCACCATTTTAATTGCCCTGTTTTTAGAAACTGATCTAGGTCAGGCGTTCATTGTAACTGGTGATAACCAAATGATGGCGCGGTCTATGGGTATTAACACCGATAACATGACAATTCTCGGGTTATCCTTGTCGAACGGGCTAGTTGGTCTAGCTGGTGCCTTAATAGCACAGAGCAATGGCTATGCGGACGCCAACATGGGAATTGGAATTATCGTAATTGCCTTGGCCTCAATTATTATTGGTGAAGTAGTCTTTGGCTATTTGACCCTTAATCAGCGGTTAATCGCGGTTATCTTAGGTAGTATTATTTACCGGTTTGTTTTATTAATTGTTTTGCAACTGGGCTTTTCAACTAATGACCTGAATCTGATTTCCGCAATTATCTTAGCAATTTGTTTAATGTTGCCGACATTGCGGCACGCGTTGAAATTGGACGGAATTTTACGTAAAGGGGTGAGCCAATATGGAAAATAAACAGGCAGTTCTGACTTTAGACAAGGTGACAACAGTTGTTAATCAACACACTCCGGCGGCTACAAAAATTTTGCGCGAGCTGTCACTGACAATTAATCAAGGCGACTTTATTACGATTGTGGGTGCCAATGGAGCTGGTAAATCAACTTTATTTAATACGATTAGCGGGTTGATTACGCCGACGACAGGCAAGATATTGCATCAGGGTCAGGAAATTACCCACCAGTCAGTTGAAAAAAGGACCAGTTTTATCAGTCGCGTTTTCCAGGATCCCAAGATGGGAACCGCGCCAAGAATGACTGTTGCTGAAAATATTATGCTTGCTAAAAAGCGGGGCGAGCGCCGCGGATTGCACCTGCGCAAACTAGGAGCACATAAAGCGCAACTACAAAAGATAGCAGCACAGATGGGTAATTCACTGGCTGAAAAGCTGGATACACCAACAGAACACTTATCAGGTGGGCAAAGACAGACATTAAGTTTCCTAATGGCAACCATCAAACGTCCAGATATTCTTTTGCTAGATGAGCATACGGCGGCGCTGGATCCGAAAACTAGCCGTGAGTTAATGGCACAGACCAGCCAAATTGTGACCGAGCAAAAGTTAACCTGCTTAATGATTACTCACAGTATGGAAGATGCCCTTAAATACGGGAATCGTCTGTTAGTGTTGCAAGCTGGCCAAATTGTCGCTGATCTTAACCAAGAACAAAAGTCAAAACTAACTTTGGAAGCATTAATGGCAACCTTTGTTGTTGATGAATAATATTGAAGAAAATGTGATTTTTACTTGATATATTTGTATAATAATACGGAGGTGAAATCATGGAATTAGGTTCAATATCAGAGTGGGTTACAGCATTAGCGGAGATTGCGGCTGTCTGTGTTGCGTTGTTTTTGCCATATTATGAAAATAATCGGGAACGCAATAAGCGTTCACGCAACTTACGGTTGATTTTTAAGGCTTTTATTAAGGATGCGTTGGAAGAAGACGATACCAAGAAGCTGGAATCATATTTTAAAATTAGTTATTTGATTAATGACAGCGAGGATGATGAGCAGATTTTTTCATTAATCCAGCAGGCAATTATGGTAATTAACGATCACCAAATTACTGCTGAACAAAAGGAAAAAGAAGTTCAAGAAATTGTTGATTGCATTGATTAATAAAACCACGTCTAGTGTTTAGGCGTGATTTTTTTGCTTGGAAAAGGTTAATTTTAAAAATATTAGTTTATTAGTAGTAAACTAGGGACTAACAACGGAGGTTTAATAATGAAAAAGATTGATGGTCACTTGCATTTAGTGCGCTCACTTGCCGGCTTTAATGGGAAGGGCAGTCTAACAGCTCTGGGTAATGGTCGGGCGATTTGGGATAATGATCAAACTGTCATTAAGCTGTTTCCAGATGGTTGGGGTGATGATACCTTTACCGCTGAGTCGGCGTTAAAAGTTTTAGCAGCTAGTGGAGTTACTAAAGCTGTTTTATTGCAGGGCAGTCTATATGGTTTTCAAAATTATTATTCTTATCAGGCAGTTAAAAAATACCCTGACCACTTTATTGGTGCCTTTTCGGTGGACCCGTTTAGCGAATTTTACATGCAGATTGTTAAGCGACATGTCGAAAAGTTGGGCTTTAGAGCGATGAAGTTTGAAATTAGTCAAGGTGGTGGCATGACTGGGTATCACGTGACCACGCCATTTCGTTTAGATACCGATCCGCGTATTGGCCGCATTTTTCATTATCTTAGCGATTATCCCGGCTTTGTGGTCACTGTGGATTACGGTGATTATTCGCAAGCTAGTTATCAGCCGGAAGCGATTGTTAACTTAGCTAAAATGTACCCTCAACTAGACTTTGTGGTTTGCCATTTGTCCTTTCCAAATGCTGATCATTTGCAACGTCTACAAAATGCACTCGAGCAGTGGCAGCCTTATCACAATATCTATACTGATATTGCGGCAATTCAGGATATTGAAGGTGAAACTGCTGAACCGTTTGCGCGTTGTCAAAAAGATGTCACCCTTGCTAAACAGGTCTTAGGTGCTAAGCGGATTATTTGGGGCAGTGATGCACCGTGGTCGGCGACCTTTAATTCTTACCAGAGTTTAGCAACTTGGTTAGAGCAGACTACGATTTTTACTCCAGGTGAACTGGCAGATGTGATGTACAACAATGCTAATCGAATTTATTTTAAAAAAGCGGCAATTGCAGCTGTTAAGGCTGCTGATGAAGGTTAGTCACTAGAAAGGAAAGTTTAATGAACCAAAAAATATTGGTAACTGGGCAGGCTCCCAGACCAGGAATTAAAAAGCTGCAGGCAGAGTTTGATGTTACTTATCCATTAGACAAGCCATTTTCACGTAGAAAAGTATTACAAATGTTGCCCGAATATGATGGTTTGCTTCTGATGGGGCTAAAGGGCGATCGCGAATTAATTGATGCTGGCACTAATCTGAAAATTATTGCTACAAGCGGTGTGGGATTTGACCATATTGATATTGATTACGCGCAAGCTAAGGGAATTGTAGTCGCTAATACCCCGCAAGCAGTACGAATGCCAACAGCGGAAATGACTATAGCATTATTGCTAGCAACTGTGCGCAAGTTACATGTATATGATCAGAATTTGCGCTCGGGTAACTGGCTTGATGTTGGTCAGCCCCGGAATATGGGGATGAGCCTGGAAGGTAAGACTTTGGGAATTTATGGCATGGGACGAATTGGCAGTACTGTCGGTCAGTTTGCTCAAGTGTTGGGGATGAATGTCATTTATAATAAACGCCACCGTTTAAGTCCCGCTAGGGAGCAGGAGCTTAATGTTAAATATGCAGATTTTTCAACGTTGATTAAGAATGCGGATGTCATTACCTTGCATGCTCCGTTAACGCCGCAAACCGCAGGAGTTTTTGACAGTAGTGTTTTTAACCAGATGAAGCGGACGGCTTACATTATTAATACGGCACGAGGCAAGTTAATCAACCAAGCTGATTTAATTACTGCTTTAAAGAATAAAACAATTGCTGGTGCGGGACTTGATGTGTTTGAAACTGAACCCGAGGTGCCGGAGGACTTACGAGCATTGGATAATGTAGTGCTATCGCCGCATGCGGGTACTGCAACACTGGAAGCACGGACGGCGATTGCTAGAGAGGCTTCAGCCAATCTCGTTGCTTTATTGCGAGATGGTCAGGCTAAAAATATGGTTAATCAGGTTGCACAATATTTATAAGGAAGAAATAAGATAAAACAGGCTGGAAAGTAATTGCTTTCCAGCCTGTTTATTTGGTTAAAGCTGCACCTGAATGACTTGTATCCCGGCTTTAATAAAATCATCAATAATCTTCTTGGGTGTAAAAGAATCAGTGATTAGCAAGTCAATGTCGGTTGCTTGGCAAATTGTGAAGTTAGAGAACTGCTTAAATTTACTATAATCAGCAACCACAATTAATTTTCGCGCGTGTTTAATAATTGCCTCGTTAACTTTGGCTTCTTCAATAAATGGTGTAGAAACGCCACGATTTAAACTAAGTCCAGCACAACCAATAATTGCCCAGTCGGCATAAATTTTTAAAAATGGCTCAATTGCTAAATCACCACTCATAATCATTTTACGACTGATATTGCCACCACTTAAAATAATTTTGCTATTGCTGGCACGCATATCTAAATTTCCCGCATAACCATTATTAGTTAAGATATTAACGTCTTTTCTTAACAAATATGGGATAGCCTCAAAGGCTGTTGTACTTGAATTAACAAAGACCCAATTGTGCTTTTCAACGTGGGATGAAGCCTCCTTACCAATTCGCTGTTTGATGTAACTTACGGAATCTGTAAACGGAATTTCTTCAGGCTTAACTAAGGAAATAATTCCTTTTTCTTGCTTAATTTGTCCCTGATTGGCTAAGTTACTACAATCTCGTCGAATCGTCATTATTGATACGCCTAGTTTTTCGCTAAGTTCATCTAATGAGATGCTTTTTTGATGATTTAGTAAATCAATGATTTTTTTTCTTCTATTTTTTATTTCTTGGTATGAATTTTTCATTTTAATTCCCTAGTTAATAATAATTTCCAACATTGACTATCAAAAAAATATCATAAAATCGTGATAAATTCTAGAATTAAGATATTGCTTGCCATAAAATATCATAAAAATATCAAATTATCATAAAATATGATTGAAAGCGATAACACAAAACAATATAATTTAATATGAAAACAAAGAAAGATACTTTTTAGGAGGAAAAAATGTCAAAACCTACAAATATTAATGAAGTTACACCTGCAGTTTTTGCGGAAAACAATTTCCCTGAATG
Organism: Lactobacillus sp. ESL0677; assembly: GCF_029392875.1. Lineage (NCBI taxonomy): Bacteria > Bacillati > Bacillota > Bacilli > Lactobacillales > Lactobacillaceae > Lactobacillus > Lactobacillus sp. ESL0677. Next base: position 180,013 of record NZ_CP113946.1, read on the forward strand.
GGGTACATATTTAAATGAACAGATTGCAGATAAACAAGTACCCGAAAAGTCATTTTCAATTTGGTGGCTAGGATGTATGGGAATGTGGCTCAAGACACATGAAGGTACCAACATTGCTATTGATATGTGGAACGGCACAGGTAAGCATACACATGGTGACGGTAAAATGCGTAAGGGTCACCAAATGATGCGGATGACTGGTGGGGAAGCCTTACAGCCAAACATGCGTAACAAGCCATATGTAATTGATCCATTTGCAATTAGGGATTTGGATGCATTGTGTGTTACTCATACTCACCACGATCACTTAGATATTTATACTGCAGCTTGTGTAAATAAGTTCTGTCCAAATGCTAAGTTTATTGGGCCTCAAGGAGTTGCTGATGAATGGAAGTCATGGGGCGTTCCTGAAGAAAAAATCATCGTTGTAAAACCAGGTGATGAAGTCAAGGTAGGCTCTGTAACGATTAAGGCTCTAGAAGCTTTTGATAGAACAGAATTAGTAACTGAAGACGATCCTAATGTTAAATTGGCTGGGACGAAGCCAAAGGAAATGGCAAAGTTGGCCGTAAATTATCTTCTTGAAACTTCAGGTGGTAATTTATATCACTCAGGTGATTCTCATTATTCTAACACTTATGTTAAGCATGGTAATGAAAATAAAATTGATGTTACATTATGTGCTTATGGTGAAAATCCTCGTGGTATTACTGATAAATTGGATGATTCACAAGTTTTACGAATGGGTGAAGCTTTGAATACTAAAGTAATTATTCCAATGCACTATGATATTTGGTCAAATATTTATAGTGATCCTAAAGATATTTTAGCTTTATGGAGCAGAAAAAAGTACCGCTTACAATACAAATTTAAACCATATATTTGGCAAGTTGGCGGCGAATTCAATTATCCACAAGATAAAGATAATTTTGAATATATGTATGATCGTGGCTTCCATGATGCATTTAAGAATGACCCAGACTTACCATTCCCAGAATTATTATAATTATTTTTTTAGATAATTATATGGTAGGAGGGAATTATGCTACGTTATTTTTTAGAAAATCATTTGATTAATATCAGTACAGAGCATCCGCAAAATTGGGAAGATGCAATCAGAGTTTCTGGGGAAATTATGAAGTCAAATAATCTTGTTACTGATAAGTATATTGATCAAGTAATTGCTGATGTTAAAAAGTATGGCCCATATATTGTGATTGTACCTGGGGTTGCTATGCCTCACTCACAAGCGGATAGTTCAGGTGTTTTAGGTACTGGTATTGGTTTAACAATTTTTCCAGAAGCAGTTTCCTTCGACAAAGATGATTCTGAAAAGGATGCTCAACTGTTCTTTATGCTAGCTGCCAAGGATAACAAGCAGCACATGGAGAATATTGCTAACTTGTCCAATATGCTAATGGAAGATGGCTTGATTGAAGATTTACGGAAAGTTAGAAGCTTAGAAGATTACCGTCAAGTGATGGACAAGTACGAATTAAGCACAAAAGAGAGTAGGTAAGCAAATGCAAAATGTTTTAAATGTTTTACTAGCCATTTGGAGCTACTTTGCCACTAATGTTTTAGGACAACCTGCATTTATGATCGGTTTTATTGTTTTAATCGGTTATATTTTGGAACGTAAAAAGTGGTACGAAGTCTTGTCTGGCTTTTTAAAGGCTACAGTCGGCTACTTTATTTTGTCAGCTGGCTCAGGTGGACTAGTTAATACTTTCCGACCAATTTTGGTTGGGTTAAAAGATCGTTTCCATTTAAGTGCGATGATCATCGATCCGTATTTTGGTCAAAATGCCGTTAATGCGGGGATTATGCAACGGTTTGGTCGCTCTTTTGCAGATACGATGCTGCTACTCCTATTTGCATATATTATCAATATTTTATTGGTACGCTTTTCAAAATACACTAAATTAAGAGCGGTTTTTACAACTGGTAATGTTCAAGTTCAGCAAGCTGCTACTGCTTTCTGGCTAATCCTGTTTTGTTTTCCAACTTTGAATAGACTGTCAATTTTGGCAATTATGAGTTTGATCTTGGGGCTTTATTGGGCCGTTGGTTCTAACTTAACTGTTGGTATTACGCAAGAGTTAACTGACGGTGCTGGTTTTGCGGTTGCTCACCAACAAATGTTTGGTATTTATTTCTTTGCTAAAATTTCTGAAATGCTTGAAAAGCATTCCATGAAAAAGGGCAAGGAAAATAAAAATAAGCGACTTGAAGATATTGAATTGCCTAGTTTTATGTCAATTTTTAATGACAATATGGTTTCAACTTCTTTGTTAATGCTGGTATTCATTGGTGCGATTTTAATCGTATTAGGTCCAGATTACTTAACTAAGGCTCATTTTATGCAAAAGGGTCAAAGCTTCGTCTTTTACATTTTGCAAACTGCATTGCAGTTCTCAGTTTATCTTGCCATTTTACAGTTGGGTGTTAGAACTTTCGTTAATGAATTAACAGAATCCTTCACAGGTATTTCTGATAGATGGCTGCCTGGTGCAGTTCCCGGTATTGATGTTGCTGCAACCTTAGGTTTTGGTTCACAAAATGCGCAAACGATTGGCTTTATGTTTGGTGCATTAGGTCAATTTACAATGATCTTTTTGTTACTGATCTTCCATTCGCCTACTTTGGTAATTGCAGGATTTATTCCGTTATTCTTTGATAATGCAGCAATTGGTTTGTACTCTAACGATCGTGGTGGTTACAAGTGTGCCATGATAATGCCGTTTATTTCTGGCTTAATTCAAGTTGCTGGGTCAGCCTTAATTGCTACTTGGGTTGGTATGGCTCGTTATGGTGGCTACCTTGGTATGTTCGACTGGGCTACTGTTTGGCCATTCTTCACTGTGATTATGAAGTACTTAGGTTACTTTGGTGTTGCGATTATCATTATTGCATTGCTGGCAATTCCGCAATTGCAGTACCGCGCAGACCCAGAAGGTTACTTCTTAATTACTGAGGATTACTCAGCTTGGGAAAAGTTAAATCATAAGGAAGAATAATATTTGTTTTAGGTTAAAGGAACGAGAATTATGAAAATTTTAACTGCATGTGCTAACGGTTCAGGTACTAGCTTAATGTTGATGAGAACCGTTAAAAAGACAATGGAAAAAATGGGTTATCAGATTACGCAGGCTGACCATACTTCAATTTCAGAAGCTAAAGGAATTGCTCGTAATTATGACGTTGTTTTTACTTCAATCCCGTTTATTAAAATGTTTGACGAAGTAAAAAAACGTGGCGGCGAGGTAATCGGCATTAAGAATGTTATCTCAGCTAAAGAAGTTGAAGATAAGATTAACGAATCCGATATTCCAACAAAATTCAAGAAAAATTAAAGGAGATAATAATGACGATACCTAAATTACAAGTTGCCTTAGATAGTGACAATACTGCTCAAGCAATTAGCGTTTTACGCAAAGTTGAAGATTTAATTGATGTTGTTGAAGCTGGGACTATTTTGGTTTACCGCGATGGTTTAAGTGCTGTAAGGAATTTACGTGCGATGGCTCCCGATAAAATTGTTTTGGCAGATGTGAAATGTGCTGATGCCGGAACAAAATGTGGTAAGTCTTGCAAAGATGCCGGTGCTGATTGGATGACTTGTATTAATGCAGCAACAGTTCCAACAATGAGTAATGCTCAAAAAGAAATTGAAGTTCAGGTTGAGCTTTATGAAGGTTGGGATGATAAAGACAGAATGCAACAATGGCTTGACAATGGTATTCACCAAGTTGTTTATCATCAAAGTCGTGATGCTAAGTTTGCTGGTCAAAAATGGTCTGAAAAAGATGTTGAAAACGTTAAGAATTTGATCAAGCTGGGCTTCAAGGTATCTGTTACTGGTGGTGTTCATCCAGAAATTCTGAAGTTATTTAAGGGTGTACCTGTTTATACCTTTATTGCTGGTCGGGCAATTAGAGAAGCCGACGATCCTCGTGCTGTCGCACAACAGTTCAAGGACGAAATTAATAAAATTTGGGGTTAATTAATGATTAGGAAAACTATTGAGTTTAAATTCATGGTTTTCCTTTTATTTTAAATTAGAGAGGAAAAACAACATGACAGTAAATTCGTTAGGCATTTATGAAAAAGCCTTGCCACAGAATTTATCTTGGGAAGAAACTTTTAATTTAGTTCATCAATTAGGTTTTAATTTCTTAGAGTTTTCGGTTGATGAAAGTGACAAGCGATTAGCGCGGTTAGATTGGACACATGATGAACGCAAAAAATTTCGTGATCTAATGTGGTCAACTAATACAAGGATTAATAACTTAATGCTGTCAGGACATCGCCGCTTTCCGTTAGGCTCTGCTGACTCTGATATCCGTAAAAAATCATTAGAGATGATGTCAAAGGCAGTTGATTTATGTGTTGACTTAGGCATTCATAATATTCAGATGGCTGGTTATGATGTCTATTATGAAAAAAAGACAGATTTATCTCGTGAATATTATGTGGAAAATTTGATTAAATGTGTTCATATGGCAGCTAAGAAAAATATTATGTTGTCGATCGAAACGATGGATGATCCATTTATTAATAACTTGTCTAAGATTGCGCAATATCATCAACTAGCTCAAAGTCCGTGGCTGCAAGCTTATCCAGATTTAGGCAATTTAAGTGCATGGCCTGAAAATGATGTGCCTGCCGAAATTGAAAACTATATTGATACGATCTGTGCAATTCATCTAAAAGATAGTAAAAAAGTAACGCCTGATTTTAAAGGTCAATTTAAGAATGTACCTTTTGGCACAGGCTGTGTTGATTTTGTGGGCTTATTGCGGGAGCTGGTTCGCCTTAATTACAATGGTAGCTTTACGATTGAGATGTGGTCAGGCGATAACGGTGATGAGAATGCACTGGAAGAAGTTAAGGCTGCGAAGACTTTCTTTGATAAAATTTTTGCTCAAGTTGGAATCACGCAAGAAGTAGTTGAGTAATGGGGAGGTTATCATGCTTGAAAAGTTAAAAGAAGAAGTATATGAGGCAAATATGTCGATACCCAAACTAAATTTGGTAACTTTTACTTGGGGAAATGTATCTGGCATTGATCGTGACGCGGGATTATACGTTATTAAGCCGTCAGGTGTACCGTATGAGGAACTTAAGCCGAAAGATTTGGTAGTTGTTAATTTAAAGGGTGAGGTAGTCGAAGGCGATAAAAATCCATCTTCAGATACGCCAACCCATACATATTTATATAATCATTTTCCTAATATTGGTGGCATTGTTCATACACATTCACCTTGGGCGGTGTCTTTTGCGGCAGCTAAAATGGATATTCCTGCGTTAAATACTACACATGCCGATACATTTTATACTGATGTTCCGGCGGCTGACGCGTTAACTAAGGAAGAAATTGAAGAAGATTATGAAGGCAATACTGGTAAGACAATTGTTAGGACTTTTAAGGAGCGACATTTAGATTATGAGGCAACTCCAGCAGCTTTAGTGAGTCAGCACGGACCGTTTGCATGGGGAGAAACTCCTGAAAAGGCAGTTTATAATGCCAAAGTTTTAGAAGTCGTTGCAGAAGAAGATTTTCATACCTTAGAATTGACTCATCAAAGTTCCGAATTGCCGCAATACTTACTTGATAAGCATTATTATCGGAAGCATGGTCCCAATGCTTACTATGGACAAAAGTAGTAAAAAAAGTTAAAGTTAGGTTATTTTAAAGTGCTTTATTTAGATTTAATATAATTGTTTTTTGAAAGGTAATATTAAGATGGATTTCCAAGCTTTGGCCCAAAACATTTTGACTAATGTTGGTGGCAAAGAAAATGTGGCTAGTTTGGAGCGTTGCTTTACCAGATTACGCTTTGTTTTAAAAGACAGCAGTAAGGCAAATAGCGACGAAATTAGTCACTTAGAAGGTGTCATTCAAGTATTGAATGCTAACGGTCAGTTTCAGGTTGTGCTCGGTAATAACGTCGGTAAAACGTATGATGCAATTGAGCCAATGATTGGTGAGACGATTTCAGCTTCGGTTGATGATGCGCCAAAAGAGAAGGTTGGAATAGGAACTAAAATTCTCAACGTAATTGCCGCAATTTTTACGCCAACTGTACCAGCAATTGCTGCATCGGGGATGATTAAAGGTTTCTTGGCAATTGCAGTGATTATTGCTACCAATGTTTATCATACTGATATTACTAAGTTCAATACTTACATTATTTTAAGCGCGGCATCAGATGCTTTGTTCTACTTTATGCCGATTATTTTAGCTCGGTCGTCGGCTAAGGTGTTTAAAACTAATGAATATATTGCGATGGTAATTGCGGCTACGCTTTGTTATCCGTCAATTGTTAACTTGATGACGGGTAAGGCGCCAGTTACCTTGTTTGGTTTACAGATTACTAAAGCTAGTTATACCTCGTCGGTTATTCCGATTATTATTGCCGTCTTTATCTTGGCTTATTTGGAACGCTTTATTGATCGGATTATGCCAGAAGTTCTGAAGATTATCATGGTACCAACACTTTGTTTGCTGATTATGGTGCCGGCAACCTTAATGCTGTTTGGTCCGATCGGCATTTATCTTGGTAATTTTATTAATTGGCTTTATTACTACATTATGCATTTCAGCCCGATTTTATTAGGGGCATTTATTGGTGGTATTTGGTGTGTCTTGGTTGTCTTTGGTGCGCATCGTGCCATTATTCCGATTGGGATTAATGACGTTGCTAAGACCGGACACCAGAACTTACTAGCCTTTGCAGGTGCTGCTAACTTTTCTCAAGCTGGTGCTGCCTTAGGTGTTTTCTTAAAAACAAAAAATAAGAATCTAAAGACTGTTTCTGCTTCAGCAACGGTGACGGCACTGTTTGGTATTACTGAGCCAGCAATCTATGGTGCTAACTTGCGGTTGAAACGGCCAATGGTTTATGCAGTTATCAGTGGTGCTCTAGGTGGCGCCTTAATGGGCTGGGGCGGTTCTTTTGGTAATGCCTTTGCTAACCAAGGAATTTTGACCATTCCGGTTTATGCTAGTAGCGGCTTAAAGGGCTTTGTTTGTTATCTATTAGGATGTGCGATTGCCTTCTTTGGCGCCTGCATCTTAACGGTTGTCTTAGGCTTTAAGGATTTACCAGAAAAATTGTCGGGTCAAAATAGTGAAGAATTAGCTACGATTCCAGTTACGGCAGCTGAAGATGAGGAAGTCGCGTCACCACTAGCTGGGAAAGTAATTGCTTTAGCACAAGTCAAAGATGAGGTCTTTTCGTCAGGCGCAATGGGCAAAGGTGTTGCCATTGTGCCAACAGAAGGTGAAGTTGTAGCTCCTGCTGATTGTGAAGTGCAAGTTTTATACCCAACGATGCATGCAATTGGCTTATTGCTGGATAATGGGATTCAATTACTAATTCATATTGGTCAAGATACTGTTGAACTAAAAGGTAAGTACTTTACCAGTCATACAGAAGTTGGCGCACATTTAAGAAAGGGCGATCCGATTGTTAGCTTTGATTGTGCTAAAATCAAGCAGGCTGGTTATGATTTAACAACGCCAGTAATTATTACTAATGCGGCTCCTGATGCGCTGATTACAATGACAGATGAAAATGAAGTTGCGCAAGGCAGTATCTTAATGGAATTTAAGGGTAAGGTAACAAATGAAGAAGTTTAAGGATGATTTTTGGTGGGGTGCTTCGTCTTCCGCATTTCAAATTGAGGGTGCCTGGGATGAAGATGGTAAGGGTGAGTCTGTTGCCGACTATAATTCATTTAAGCATTCAGATGAGCAAGCAGATACCAAGGTGGCCAGTGACTTTTACCATCATTATCAAGAGGATATTAAGTTAATGAAGCAGATGGGGATGCAGGCTTATCGCTTCTCAATTGCGTGGACTAGAATTATCCCTGACGGTGATGGTCAGGTCAATCAAGCTGGAATTGATTTTTATAACCGTGTGATCGATGAGTGTGTGGCTAATCAGATTATTCCCTTTGTGACTCTTTACCATTTTGACTTGCCGCTGGCTTTAGCTCAAAAGTACAATGGCTGGGCTAGTCGCGATTGTGTTAGTGCCTTTCGACGTTATGCTCAGATTTGCTTTAAGGCGTTTGGCGACCGGGTTAAAAACTGGCAGGTAATTAATGAGCAAAACTTGATGGTGCGGGTTAATGAACGGATGAATATGGATGATGTCCCGCAAGATGAGGCTGAGAAGGTCCGCGCGCAGATGGATTACCATATGTTCTTAGCTTGTGCATACGCAATGAGTGATTGTCACGAAATGGTTACTGGCGGTAAAATTGGCCCCGCAATTTCATCGACAATGACTTATCCAGTCAGTGATCGGCCACTTGATGTCTGGGCAGCGAAAATGAACGATAATTTTAAGACTAATTATGCCTTGGAAATGTATTGCTTTGGTCAATATCCGGGTTACTATCGTCATTTTTTGCAAGAGCAGGGCATTTATCCGCAAACTGCAGCTGGCGACGACAAGGTTCTAGCTTGTGCGCGGCCTGACTTTATTGCGGTTAACTATTACCGGACTTTAGCGGCAGAATATTTACCGGCCGATCAAGAACATCCAGTTGGTCAGCGCGTAAGCGATATTGACTTTGACCTTTATGGCTATTTTAAAATCAAAAAGAATGAGCATTTGAAGGCTACTGAATATGGTGCCCAAATTGATCCACTTGGCTTGCGACTTGTTTTGAATGAATATTATCAAAAATACCGCTTGCCAATGATTATTACCGAAAACGGTTTGGGAACGGCTGACGAATTGACCGCTGATGGTAAAGTTCACGATCAATATCGGATTGATTATTTACAAGCCCATATTGCGGCATGTTATGATGCAATTCAGGATGGCGTTGAGCTGTTTGGTTATTGTCCGTGGTCAGTAATGGATATTTTGAGTTCGCACCAAGGCTTTAAAAAGCGCTACGGTTTTATTTATGTTAATCGTACCGATTTTGACTTAAAGGACATGCGCAGAATACCTAAAGATAGTTTCTATTGGTATCAAAATGTAATTAAGAATAACGGTTTAGAAGAGTAAATAAAAATTCCACATTTGCGAGTTACAAATGTGGAATTTTTCAGTTATTTAGAACTTGGTTTCAAGAATATCATCTTCTGGGCGGTGTTCTTGAATACGTAAGACTTGCCACGAGAAGACTTCAACTGGTTCAGCTACTTCGATTTCTAGTTTGTTACCTTCATAAGCGAACTTTAAATCAACGCGCTTTTCAATCCATTCAACCCGATTGGGTTCATGAGTTAAGCCAGTAACAGTAATTTTAGCAGGCAGCGGATTTTTAACGAAAACATATTTCTGGTAATGCATGTGGCGGTTTTGCAGGACAAAACTTTCGCCTTCAGCAGCAAGATCGCAAGGCTCGCTTTCATTAAAAGCATGGCCAAACATGTGCATCCAGTCGTTGATTGGTGCTAACAGTTGTTGACTTTCGTCAGTTAACCCGCCGTTTTCATCGACCGCTAAATCAATAACCGTTGCTTTACCAGCTTTACGTTGTGTTACCATTTCGTCAATTACATTATCTGGGGTATAGCTTTGGCCAACTGGCGCGGTAACTAAAGCGATGGTGTACTTAGTGCAGGCAGCTTGAAAGGCGGCTTGATCACCATTAGTTGAAACAGCGCGAGCGCCAATATCCCGGGCAGTTTTAACAAGTAGGTCAGCATTGGCTTTTTTAGTGTCAGTTAGTTTAAAATTTAAGACAATTGCAAAATCAGGATTCATCAAATCTCTCCTTAGATATAATAATATTAAGTTTAACTCTAAAAGGAGGAAAATACGAAAAATGAAAATTATTATTTCCCCAGCAATGAAGATGAAAGTTGATCGCGAAGCCTTTAAGGTAAGGTCAACGCCGCAGTTCTTACCGCAGGCTGAGCAATTAGCAGATTATTTAAAAACCTGTGATTTAGCGCGGCTGAAGGCTATTTGGCAGGCAAGCGAGCGAACAGCTAAGGAAGCTCAGAGCCAGCTTGCTCAACTTGACTTAACGCAGACCAGCAATTTAACGCCAGCGGTTATTTCTTATTCCGGCATTCAATACCAATATATGGCGGCAGATTTATTTACTGCACCCGCACTTGATTACTTACAGGACAAGGTGCGGATTTTGTCTGGCCTATATGGTGTTTTACGTCCGTTTGATGGTGTCTGGCCATACCGCTTGGAGATGAAGAACAAGGTTACTGGTTTTAAAGAGCCAAATTTATATCATTTTTGGGGTTCAACCATTGCGGATAATTTATTTAATGACGAAACAGTTCTGATTAATTTGGCATCTAAGGAATATTCTAAGAATATTAGCCCGTATTTATCAGCCAAGCGGCGCATGATTAATATTGATTTCCAGGAATGTAAGAACGGGCGATGGAAGACTGTTGGCGTGCATGCCAAAATGGCGCGAGGAGAAATGACGCGCTTTATTGCGGAAAACCAGTTAACTAAGCCCGAGGAATTGCAGAATTTTAATGATTTTGGCTTTCAATTTATGCCTGAAGAAAGCACTATCGATACCTATGTCTTTCGCACTGAGTTTGACTTTAAAAGACGATAAAAATGTGTCAACTGTTCCAACTAATAGTAAAATATACCTATTGAAAAAGTGAGGTTTAAGTATGGAAATTGTTTTTGTTCGTCACGGTCAAACTGATTTAAATAAAACGGGTTGTATTCAGGGGTCGCGTTTTGATCATAACCTAAATGAGGCTGGTCGCGCCTATGCCGAAAAGGCTGCCGCTAATTTTGATCCGTCAAGTTTTGATGTTGTGTTTTCCAGTCCAATGAAACGAGCACTGGAAACAGCGCGGATTTTTACTAAAGGACAAAAAGAGATCAAGATTGATAATCGGTTAATTGAGTTTAACTTTGGCGAGTGGGACGGTCAGCTATTAACAGAATTAGGGCAAAAATATCCTGATGCGATTGATCCTTGGGGCAAGGCAAATGCAAATTATATTAAGTATGCCCCACATGGCGAAAGTAACGAGGAATTAAATGACCGTTGCGGGCAATTCTTAGATGATATTACTCAAAATTATGCTGGTAAAAAAGTTTTGGTGGTTTGTCATGGTACGTTAATTCGGATGATGTTTGCCCATTATTTTACTAATGGTGATTTTAACTATTTTGATACGATGAAGAATTGTGCTTTGGCAAAAATTTCGTATCGCGATCACACTCCGCGAATTAACTATTATAATCAAGTGTTAGCGTTTTAATAATTGATGAAAGATTCCTAGTGAATCTTTTTTTGTTGGCATAATATTTGACTATACAAGTTAGCTAATGATATTATTTTACAAAAGTGACGCAATGTCACCATGAATAGAAAAGGGTGGTAACAGAATGGTCAAGGCAACTTTTATTAACTTGCCGCAGGTAAAGAAGGACCTCATCACGCAGGCTCTACTTAACGAGTTTAGTCATTATCCGCTCCAAAAGGCGCAGGTGGCAAGAATTGTTAAAGAAGCGCAAATTGCGCGTGGGGCCTTTTATAAGTATTTTACAGATTTGCTTGATGCATACAGCTATCTATATGGTGTGGCAATGCGAGAAATCCACGCCGATATTAAGGTTACTTCTGAGTTTGAACCACAGATTTTTTATCTAAATGTGGTCAACTTTGTCGAAAAAACGCACGCTAGTAAGTATGCACCTTTGATTAAAATGCATATCCTGTATAACGAGAGCTTGTTAGCTAGTCCCAGCCAAAGCGCCAGTCAAGCAGATTTAAGTCCGCAAAACTGGAGTGCAATGGTCTTGAGCCACGCGTCGATTCGGGCTGTATTCACAAATCCACGCCAAAAAGACGAAATTTTACTTCGCTTTAAGGCGAGTTTAGAACTATTACAAAAGAGGTCAAATTAATGTTTTTAGCAATTAAAGAAATTAAACGGGAAAAATTGCGTTACGGCTTAATTGTATTGATGATTTTTTTAATTAGTTATCTGATTTTTATTTTATCGTCATTATCAATTGGTTTAGCCAGTGAAAATACGCAGGCATTAAAGTCCTGGGATGCACAATCAGTGGTCTTGAATAAGAATGCCAATGTCAGCATGAACCAGTCAGTCTTAACCAAGTCTGACTTAAAAAAAGCCACAATTGGTAAGGATGAGGCACTAGTTGGGCAAACGGCGGTGGTTGTTAAAAATGAAAAGCGACCACAGATTTCTGCACAATTTATTGGCCTTAAAAAGTCACAGTTTATCTATGATGCCCAAGAGATAATTGCTGGTCGCAAAGCTAAAACTAAAAAGGAAGTAGTTGCTGACCAAGCCTTCAAGATTAAGGGCTATAAGCTTGGTGATAAGTTAGAACTAAACGGCTCTAAACAAAAATATACGATAGTAGGTTTTGCTAAGAATGCCAAAATCAATATCGCGCCGATTGTTTATGGGTCACTCAGCGCTTGGAAATCACTTCGCCAAGGGATGCCTGACATGCAAGCGTCGGCAATTATTTCACGTAATGCTAATTACAAGTATCACCATGCTCAGAGCAAAACTTATCCGATTAAAACATTTATTAATAAATTGCCGGGTTACACTGCTCAAAATATGACTTTTGAATTAATGATTGGCTTTCTATTCGTGATTTCTCTGATTATTATTGCTGTCTTTATGTATATCTTAACGATGCAGAAGATGCACAACTTCGCGGTTATGCGTGCCCAAGGAATTCCTAGTGGTACCCTAGTTAGAGCAACAGTTAGTCAAGCAATTATTTTGGTTATTGTTGGGGTAGTAATTGGCCTAGTAGCAATGATCTTGACTGCTAAAACCTTGCCAGCCGCCGTACCAATGAGCTTTACCCCAGCAATTATGCTGAGTGGTGCGGGTGGTATGCTATTAACGGGAATTATCGGCAGCTTAATTCCGATTAGATCAATATTAAAAGTAGATCCAGCAAAGGCAATAGGTGAATAAGATGGCAGTCATTGAATTAAAAAACGTCCAAAAAGTTTATGGTAAAGGTGCTGCCGAAGTTAAGGCACTTAAAAATATTAATTTTACGGCTAATAAGGGTGAGGTTGTTCTCATCATGGGGCCATCTGGTGCTGGTAAAAGTACCTTCTTAACTATCGCTGGTTCACTGCAAAAGCCAACGTCCGGTCAAGTTTTAATTGATGGCAAAGACATTGCCCATTTGACAACTAAACAGAGTAACCACTTGCGGCTTAATCAAATTGGCTTTGTCTTGCAAGCCTATAATTTAGTGCCGTTTTTAACAGTTAAGGAACAATTTGAATTAGTTGACCGGGTAAAAAAGCAGGGCAACATTGATCACGCAACTTTAACCAAATTATTAGGTCAGTTAGGAATTACTGCTTTAGTTAATAAGTATCCCGGAGAATTATCTGGCGGTCAGCAGCAGCGGGCTGCAATCGCGCGGGCTCTGTATGCTAATCCAGAAATCTTGCTGGCAGATGAACCAACGGCATCTTTAGACAGTAAGAATGTTGATGAGGTTGGTCAATTATTTAAAAACTTGGCGAAGAATTATGCTAAAGCTGTCCTATTAGTAACTCATGATCCGCGTTTGGAACAATATGCCGATCATATTTACGAAATGATGGATGGCGAAATGACGCAGACAAAATAAAAAGTAGCTACTATTTTAATATTTAGCGGAAGTACACAATGCTTTAATTAATAAAGGATTGTGTATTTTTTTGCGAAAAAAATAAAGATATTTAATAAAGTGGCTATTAATAATTTGGTCTTTATTTATCTTTTAGAAAGCGATTTCCTCTTGACAAAAGGCTTTCAAATTTACTATTCTATGTGTTAGATAATTACTTTGTTATTTTTAATGTGATAAAAAAACAAGATGGCTTTAAACGGCGTTTTAAGGCTAACGTTGAAAGTGTTGTTGCTATTGAGAAAAATCGAATACTTAATAGTTATAAAATAACAAGTAATTTGTAATTAAATATATATCAAAGTGTTATGTAATTGTGCATTTGTTTAGTTAAATATTAATAATTATATTTAAGTAGATGGGCTGCTAATTTGTAATGAGGTAAGAAATGAACGAAGTACCAACAGATAAATCAATTGTGCTAGCAACAGATTATCAAAATCAAAGTATTAATATTAAGTTTTCGGATGATCTAACAGATGATCGTGAACGCGGATATATTTTATCGGCTGCTTTCTTTTCCTTTTGTGCTTCTCAAGGGTTGAGCAAATCCGAAGTGAGTGAGATGGTTTCATCATCCTACGATCAATTTTTGGAAAGTAATAACAATAATAATTAGTTGGCAATTGATTAGCGTTACTAATTAGTTGACCAGTAGATCGCAAGCATTCGAATGTATAATTACGAAAGTTAGTTAAAGGAAAACCGAATGGCGAGAAGAAAAGAAATAGGTAGAGACAAAATTTTAAATGTTGCTTATAAAATGGTGATGAGAGATGGTGTTGAATGCCTGACTGCACGTAATGTTGCTAAAGAAGGACATTTTTCGACGCAACCTCTATATCTTGAATTTAGCAGTATGAATGAGCTTCGGGATGAAGTTTTAGATAAAATTGCGGAAAATTTAAAAGGTAATGTTTTGCAAAAAGAATATACAGGCAAACCCTTAATTGACATGGATTTATCTTATATTGATTATGCAAAAGAACACGAAAATCTGTTTCGAGCAATGTTTGTGGATGGTAAGTTAGGCAGCAAGCGTATTTCTAATGCGTTAATTGATTTTGGTATCCAAAAGTTTAACGAGCAATATAAAGATACTAATTATAGCAAAGAAAAAATCATGAATATTGTTGTGGCAAATTGGATCACTACAATCGGTATTGCTTCGTTAATTATTAATGAAATTGCGACTTTTTCGGAAACGCAGATTATTAACGTGTTGACAGCGCAAATTAATGACGCAATTTTAAATGACTGGCTCAGTAAGAATAAAGAGATACCGCTGTTTGATGTGAGAGATTATAAAAAGTAAAAAAACGCTATTGATGAGTAGGATTATTAAGTGTGAAGCTAGGGTGTTTATTTAATTTATGAAAAAACATGAAAGCAGAGTTATGTTCAAAAAATTGTATATAGGTTATAATAATCTGTAGAAATTAGTTTTTTGAAAGGTGGGTTTTTATGAAAATCCTTGCATTATCTGGCTCAAATGCCAATAATTCGTTTAATGAAGCTTTGCTTAAGTTTATCTCTAAGCACTTTGCTGACAGATATGATTTTAAACTGGCAACAGTTAAGGGGTTACCAATGTTTAAAGAGGGTGAAGATGCACCCGAATCAGTTACTGCTTTAAGTAAAGAAATTGAAGCTGCTGATTTAGTATTGATTGGTTCACCTGAACAACAACACTCAGTAACTAGTGCTTTGAGTAGTGCTCTTGAATGGTTATCAAGCACTTCTCACCCATTTAAGAACAAGCCGCTTGTTATGGTATCAACTTCCCCAATGCCACAAGGTGCTTCACGTTCACAAAGTCGTTTAAGAAGTTTGTTAATGGCTCCTGGCTTTGGTGCAAAAGTTTTTGCTGGTGATGAATTTATGATGGGCAATGGTCCTAGTCAATTTGATGATAATGGTGACCTGACTGATGAGGGTACTGTTAAATTCTTAGGTCAATTCTTTGACGAAGTTGACGAATGGTACGCACAAGTTACTAAGTAAGGAGGACCAAGAATGAAAATTTTATCAATCGTTGGTACAAACGCAGATTTTTCATATAACCGCTTTTTAGCACAATTTATCGCTAAGCGTTACGCTGACAAGGCTGATATCGAAGTAAAAGAAATCGATAAGTTGACGCCTTTCTGCAGAACGCAAATGGCTGATGACACAATTAAAGCTTGGATTGAAGACATTAAAGCTGCTGATGGTATTGTAATTACTACTCCAGAATATGACCACACTATTCCTGCACCATTAAAGAGTGCTTTGGAATGGTTAGGTTCACATGCTGGTCCTAACGTTATGAAGAACAAGCCAGTTGCTATTGCTGGTGCTTCATATGGTAGCCAAGGTTCTGGTCGTGCTCAAGAAGATATGCGTGAAATTTTACTTTCACCAGATATGAGTGCTAATGTTTTGCCAGGTAATGAAGTCTTAATCGGCGGTGCCACAGCTAAGTTTAATAAAGAAACTGGCGAGTTAACTGATGAAGCTACTATTAAATCATTAGATGGTATGATGGATAATTTCTTCAATTTTGTTAAGCAAGCAACTAAATAAAGTTTTGCTAGAATGCTTGGCATAGAGTAAAATAACCGGATAGGAGTACTATCCGGTTATTTTTATGCTAGAAAGTGTATTTACATGTCTGATCCTGTAGTTTTACCAGTGTCATCTGTTCGCAATCCCCGAGATTTAGGCGGTTATCGCGGCTTTGAAAATCGTAAAATAAAAAAGCACCGTTTGCTTAGAACTGGTAATATTAGTAAAGTTACGGTACAAGACCAACAGTTTTTGCTTAATTATGGTCTGAAAAAAATCATTGATTTACGTTCGCCGGCAGAGTGTGAAATTAATCCTGATAAAACGCTCACTGGTGTTGAACATTGTCAATTGCCACTAGGAATTGAAGATAATACCTCTGGTGGCGGCAGCCATATTGAAGAAAACAAGGCTAAGTACCGTCAGGATCAGTATGCTGGATTAAAAATGATGTGTACACGTTATCGTAAGCACATTTTAAATAAAACCAGCCAAGATAGCTTTCATCAAATTTTGGAATTGATTGCTAGTCAAGACCAAGGCGCAATTTTATATCATTGCTCAGAAGGTAAGGATAGAACCGGTTTAGTGACACTGCTGATTTTGCATATTTTAGGGGTTGCTCCCGAAACAATTCGGCAAGACTATTTATATTCGAATTACATGTTAAATGAGTATCGCGCTGTCCGTGATCGCCAGTTTAAACAGCGTGGTGAAAACGACAAGTTTCGTGCTAATATGCGTGTTTTGGGCTCAGTCAGCGATGCGTTCTTGGATACTAGCCTGATTACAATCAATGAAGAATATGGTGGCTTGGACGCTTACCTTGAACAAGCAGTAGGAATTACAGCGCAAGTTCAAGATGATATTAGAAATAAATATTTGGAAAAGTAGGTATAGCAATGATTGATGATTTAGCATTAGAACAAGCAGTTGGTCAGCATCACGCCTTAGGGACGTCAATTACGTTACAGATTTTTGGCACGCAAGATCAAGACGTCATTAATAAGTCCTTTGACTTAATCGATCATTATGAAGACTTATTGACGGTTAACCGCGATCAATCTGAGGTAATGAGTGTTAACCACGCTGCTGGCAAGCACCCGGTACAAGTATCTAGCGGCACTTACAGCTTGATTAAGTTAGCTGTTAAAGAAAGCCGGGCTAACTTTGGCTTTAACGCATTGATTGGGCCGGTGGTTAAGCTGTGGGCAATTGGATTTAAGGGTGCGCACGTGCCAACTGACGCTCAAATTAAAGAAAAAATGAGATTAATTGACCCGTTCAATGTCGAACTTGACGATAACAATCAATCCGTCTTTTTAACTAAAGAAGGAATGGAACTTGACCTTGGCGGGATTGCCAAGGGCTGGATTGCTGACAGAATCCGAGATTTCTGGCATGCTTATGGCGTTAATGCTGGAATTATTAACCTTGGCGGCAACATTTTGCTAGTTGGTGATTCGCCTAAGAGGGTTAGTGGCCAGTGGTCAGTAGGTGTTCAAGATCCGAAAGAAAAGCGCGGTAAAAATATTACTTCGGTAATGGTGCCTAAATGTTCGGCAGTTACTAGTGGCACGTATGAGCGCTATTTAGTTGTTGATGGGCACAAGTATCACCACTTAATTGACCCGCGGACTGGTTATCCAGTAGAAACTGATTTGGCTGGGGTGACTACCTTTACCAAGGATTCAGTTGAAGCCGAAATTGAATGTAAGCGACTGTTTTTTGCTGGGCATCCAATTAAGGGCTGGCATGATGATCCCGATCGTGTTGGTGCAATTTTTGTTTATAATGATGAGCACGTCGAGTATGACAATTTTAATAATTAATTTAAGTAGCTATCACACAATTTTTACTAATTGCGTAATAGCTATTTTTGTATAGTACTAAGAGTAATTGGTTTTTAGCAATTGCTTTTGCTTTTCATGTTTAATGCCTTTGAATCAACAATATACTTTTAAAAAGTAAGCATTAAACTTGCTAAAAATAGTTATTAGTCAGTAAACTTGTAAATGCTGCATGCAGAAATTTTATTTAATCGAATTTTATAAGTAAGAAAGGGAAACTTATGAAAAAAAGTGTAATTTTAACGGCCGCAATGACATTAATAGCTAGTCTTGGTGTATCAACCGGTGTAGCTAAAGCTGCTGAAAATCCAACTAAAGATAGTACTACTAAAGTTGCCGTTCAAGCAGGTACACTGACACTAAGTAACGTATCAAACTTTAACTTTAGTTCTTCAGTTGAAGCAATTGCTAACGGCGACACGACTGCTAGTTTAGCTGCAGATGGTTCTATTGAAACTGCCGATAATCGCGGTCTAGGTACTGATACTAACTGGACTTTGTCTGCTGTACCAACAAAGTTAACAGATGCCAAGGGTCATGCTTTAAAGGCTTCCAGTTTAACAATTAATGGTAAGGCTACATCTGTCATTGATGGTACTAATAGCGTTGAAATTGCTAGCGGTGATAAGGAAGGTACAATTACTACCCCATTAACTGCTGCCAATACTTCAATTGCGCTTCAACAAGATAACCAAGTTTTTGCTGGTGATTACACGGGTACAATTACTTGGACATTAAGTGGTACACCTAAAGATACAACTAATTCTGCTGAATAATCATGAATTTTACTAGTGAGCGTAAGCGACTTGGCTTTATTTTAGTTGCGGCAGCCCTGTTTTTGTTTAGTCTATTTGGAGGTAGACAAACAGTAAACGCAGCGGAAAGCTTTTCCGTTAGGGTTGCCGGCAGTAATTCTTCTTACATTGAACGCCAAGTCAAGCCGAAACAAAATCTTCGTGTTAAACTTATTTTTGTTAATAATAGTGCTAAAGTGCAGACAGTTAATGTGTCACCCAATCAAGCTATCACTGGTGATAATGGCTTAGTGCAGTATAATTTGGCTAATCCCGGCAAACGATATTTTGGTCAAAATAATTTTAGGCAAATGACAAGTGGGCCGCACCGCGTTAGATTAGCCGCGCATGCTCAAGTCAGTAAAACCTATGTTGTTAAAGTTCCACGAAAAGCTTTCAAGGGTGTTTTAGCTGGCAGCTTTTATGTTTCGCAAATTACTAAGCCGCAAAAAGATAAAAAAGCTGCAGGACAAAAGGCAGTGATGGGGTACCGCAATGTTTATTCTTATGCGATTCCGCTAATTTTGCGTGAAAGTAAGCAGGTGGTGCATACTAAGTTAGCCATGCCTAAGGTCATGACAAAAGTGGATCGGAGTAATCCCTTTATTATTGTCCGGCTAGCAAATGAGACACCGACAATGTTTGGTCAACTGGTGGTTACAACTAAAGTTGTGAACCCACGGACTAAGAAGTCAGTGTTTGCGCAAACTAAGAAAAATCTGGCAATGGCACCATTAAGCTATTTTGACAATCATGTTTTACTTAATAAAAAGTTGTCTAGTGGTACTTATGACTTGCTGGTAATAGCACAGTCAGGAACTCGGCAGTGGCAATTTAAGCAAAAAGTTGAGATTGATGCTAAATTGGCACAAGCTGCTAGTCAAAAAGATCGTTCGCCAAAAGACCATAAAATCTGGTTGTGGCTAGCGATTGGTGCAGCAGTAATTGTGATACTTCTTATGCTCAGTGGTATGTATTGTTTAGGTAAACGTCACGGTAAAAATTAAATAAAATAAAAGGACAAAGCGTGAAAACGTCTTGTCCTTTTATGTTATTAGAATTCTAAGCAGTTGTCCGGCTAATACTGAAGATGCTGTTAAACACACCGTTTGATAATCCCGGTGTGTTGTAAATAATAAACCGCAAAAATGATGAATCAAGCGTCTGCTGGATGAACCACGGATTTTGCAGCGCGTTAAGCATTGACAAAATAATATAGACAAAAAAGTAGCTGGCCACAAAGGATACGATGGCACCCAGTACCCCATCTAAAATACTGCCAAAATTAGTAGCGTGGGGATTTTTACTTGGTACCCAACCCTTGAAAATTTTGATTACCATTTTGCCGACAAATAGTAAAATAAAGAAGGCAATAAAGCGAAACAAAATTAAATTTGTGCTCGGCGCTAAAGTGGTTTGCATATTTTGTCCGGTAATCTGGCTATAAAGCCAGTTTCCCAGCGGATTTTGAAATAAAATTGCAACGATAAAAACAATCGCGGCAAAAATCAAATTAATAATTAATTTGGTAAAACCAGTTTGGTAACCCTTGTAGGTTTTTAGAACCAAATAGGCTAAAACAATTAAAGTAACAATCATGTTTATCTCCTTTGCCGTATATTATAGCTTATTTTTGCACATTTAGACTTTGACGATTGCTTAAAAATACTTCATAATTAAAGAGATGTAATGGCTTTACAATAAGCTGTTTTTGGCGTTAAATTTATAGAGTGTGAAACAAGGTTTCACGGGTGAAAAATGAATCCTGAACAATTTGTCCAAGAATTATCAAAACATAATTTTGAATTAAGTGAAAAGCAAATCAAACAATTTAAACTTTATTTTACCAACTTGGTGACGGCGAATGAGCACGTCAATCTGACGCGGATTACTGCGCAAGAAGATGTTTACTTAAAGCACTTTTTCGATAGCATTACGCCGCTGTTTGTTTTTAGCTCGGTCTTTAAGCCGGGAGCTACTTTATGTGATGTTGGTGCCGGAGCCGGCTTTCCGTCAATTCCGTTAAAGATTTTAATGCCGGAATTACAGGTAACGATTGTTGATTCGCTAGGTAAAAGACTAACCTTTTTGCAAGATTTAGTTAGCAAGTTGAATTTAGAGGGCGTAACCTTAGTCCATGGTCGCGCTGAGGATGTTGGGCAAAATAAATTGTATCGCGAGCAGTTTGACATTGTTACGGCGCGAGCAGTTGCTAATATGGCGGTATTAAGTGAGTATTGCCTGCCGCTGGTTAAACCGAAGGGCTATTTTGTGGCCCTGAAGGGACCCAAGGCTGAAAGCGAATTGAAGGACAGCCAAAAGGCAGTTAAAGTGTTGGGTGGTAAGGTAATTGCTGATGAAGAATTAACTTTGCCCGAAAGTGACGAAGAACGCACGCTTATTCTTGTTCAAAAAGTACAGGCAACACCTAAGAAATATCCTCGGCAAGCGGGCACACCGCACCGAAAACCAATTCATTAATAGGGGGACTCTATATGTCAATCTTTTCTTCTTTACGACATCATGATGAAATTCCTAAAGATAAACAAATTAAAGATATTGAATTAACTAAAATTAAAGCAAATTCCTACCAGCCGCGGCGCGAATTCTCAGATAAGTCAATCCGGGAATTGGCGTCAACTCTTGATAAAGATGGCCTTTTGCAGCCGATTATCGTGCGCGAACAAGGCGATAATTATGAGATTATTGCCGGCGAGCGGCGGTACCGTGCTGCCAAGCATCTTGCATGGGAGACGATTCCAGCAATTGTGAACAACATGGATGATAGCCAAGCCGCCTCTTTTGCTTTGATTGAAAACTTGCAGCGTGAGGATTTGAATCCAATTGATGAGGCTCAAGCTTACGATAATTTAATGAAATTAAATAATTTGACGCAAACTAGCTTGGCTAAAAATATCGGCAAATCACAATCGTATGTTGCTAATAAATTACGGTTGTTAAAATTAACGCCCAAGGTGCAAAGTTATTTAGCTAGTGGCCAAATATCACCGCGTCACGGTCGGTGCCTTGTTGGTCTTAGTGAGAAGGATCAGGGCCGAGTTTTGGATGAAATTTTAGCCAACAACTTAAACGTTAACGATACTGAAAAGATTGTCAAAGATGTCGACGGCTATTTTGTTAATAAAGAAAAACGGGCTAAGGATCAAGAGAAGGCTGAGAAGACCAAACGGGCTGTCAGTCGCATTCCTAAGGATTTGCAAGTACAGATTAATACGATTAAGCGAGCTGTTAAGCTAGCTAAGGAATCGGGCATTAAGGTCAAAGTTAAGGAAAATAATGATCCTAATGATTATATGATTACAATTGAGTTGAAGAGAAAATAGGAAGGCGGAGCAAAAATGGTAAAAGTAATTTCGGTTGCTAACCAAAAGGGTGGTGTTGGTAAAACAACGACGACAATTAACTTGTCGGCAGCTCTGGCTGAACGTGGCTATCATATCTTAATTATTGATATTGACCCCCAGGGAAACTTGACTTCCGGAATGGGAATTGAGAAGTCGGAAATCAATGATGATATTTATAGCGTACTAATTAATGACGTCCCGTTAAAAGACACTATTTTCCATACTTCAAATCGAAATCTTGATTTGGTGCCAGCTACAATTAACTTGTCTGGAGCAGAAACAGAACTGATTAGCATGATGGCGCGGGAAACTAGGTTGAAGTCGGCGATTGATGTTGTTAGCAGCGACTATGACTTCATTTTTATTGATTGCCCGCCGTCTCTTGGACAGCTGTCAATCAACGCCTTTACGGCATCGGATTCGATTTTGATTCCAGTTCAAAGTGAGTATTACGCAATGGAAGGTTTGAGCCAGCTGCTAAATACAATTCGCTTAGTGCAAAAGCACTTTAACAAGGATTTAGGTGTTGAAGGCGTCTTATTGACAATGCTAGATGCGCGGACTAACTTGGGCGCTGAAGTAGTCAAGGAAGTTCAATCGTACTTTGCTAAAAAGGTATACAAGACGATTATTCCGCGAATTACTAAATTAGCAGAAGCACCAAGTTATGGTCAATCGATTGCAGAATATGCTCCTAATTCCCGTGGTGCAAAGGTTTATGATAATTTAGCAAAAGAGGTGCTAAAGAATAATGGTAAGAGACTCAAGAAATAAAGAACCAAAGAAAAAAGGCGGCCTTGGTCGTGGTATTGAAGCCTTATTTGAGGATGAGCCACAGGTTGAAGAAACCGAAGAAGAAATTCTCGACCTTGACCTAAGTGATATTCGGCCCAATCCATACCAGCCACGGAAGAACTTTGACGACAAAGCATTAAAGGAATTAGCTGATTCAATTAAAGAAAATGGTGTCTTTCAACCAATTATTGTACGTAAGTCGGTTAATGGCTACGAGATTATAGCGGGTGAGCGGCGTTTTCGGGCATCAAAATTAGCTAAAAAGACGACTGTCCCAGCAATTGTACGTGACTTTGACGAAGGTCAAATGATGGAAGTTGCGGTTTTGGAAAACTTGCAGCGTGAGGACTTATCCCCACTTGAGGAAGCCCAGGCGTACGAAATGCTGCAAAAAAACTTGGGCTTAACGCAAGAAGAAGTTTCCAAACGAATGGGCAAGTCGCGGCCATATATTGCTAATTATTTGCGGTTATTGACTTTGCCAACCAAGACCAAGCACTTACTGCAACACGGGCAATTGTCAATGGGTCAAGCCAGAACTTTATTGGGACTCAAGAATAAGGATAAGATTGACGAAGTTGCAAAGCAAGTTGTTAAGGAAGGCATGCCGGTGCGTAAAGTTGAGGCATTGGTAGCGCAATTGAATGCTAAAAAGCAAACCAAGAAAACAACGCACAAGTCTGCTTTTATTCGGGCTAGTGAACACCAATTGGCTGATAAATTAGGTTCAAGTGTCAATATTTCAGAAAGCAAGAAGGGTAAGGGTCATTTATCAATCGGCTTTAGCTCGGTTGATGAATTGAACCGGATTCTTGATATTTTAGGTGTTGATCTTGATGAATAAAGAGATTGCTTATAATTTAGCTGATACCGTTCAGATGAAAAAGCCCCACGCATGCAAAGTTAACGATTGGGAAGTTTTGCGGCTGGGTGCGGATATCAGACTCAAGTGCATGGGCTGCGGACATGTGGTGTTGATGCCGCGCGGCAAGTTTACTCATAATTTGAAAAAGATTTTGACTAAGGCAAATGATCCGGTCAATAACAAAAAGGAATTTTATGTTCCCAAAGATGAAATTATCAGACCGGGTTCTAAACAAGAATAAGTAAGATTTTAAATAGAAAAAGAGGATAAAGATGTCATTAACTGCTGGGATTGTTGGCTTGCCGAATGTTGGTAAGTCCACGTTATTTAATGCAATTACTAAAGCTGGAGCCGAGATGGCCAACTATCCGTTTGCGACGATTGAGCCAAATGTGGGGATGGTTGAAGTACCTGATAAGCGGCTTGCACGGATTCAGGAGCTTATTCCGGCTAAGAAAATTGTCCATACTACTTTTGAATTTACTGATATTGCTGGACTAGTTAAGGGTGCGTCAAAGGGTGAAGGCTTAGGTAATAAGTTCCTTGAGAACATTCGTCAAACTGATGCCATCATTCACGTTGTGCGGGCCTTTGAAGATGAAAACATTACTTCCGTTACCGGTAAAGTTGATCCAGAAGAAGACATCAACACTATTAATTTGGAATTAGCAATTGCCGACCTTGATGCTGTTAACCGCCGAATTAATAAAGTTAAGAAGATTGCCCAGCAAAATGATAAGGAAGCCAAGGCTGAATATGCAGTTTTGCAAAAAATTAAGCCGGTTTTGGAAGAAGGCAAAGCAGTTAGATCAATTGAATTTACTGATGATGAACAAAAGTTGGTTAAGGGCTTCTTCCTGCTAACAGATAAGCCAGTGATTTATGTAGCTAATATTGCCGAAGAATCAATGGCTGATCCAGAAAGTGATGAATTTTATCAAATTGTTAAGAAGCACGCTGAGAGTGAAAATGCGGAATGCTTAGGTATTTCAGCTGCTACTGAAGAAGAAATTGCTGGCCTTGATGATGACGAAAAAGCCGAATTTTTGGAAGCAGAAGGTGTCACTGAATCTGGGCTTGACCGTTTAATCAGAGCTGCTTACCACATCTTGGGCTTACGAACATTCTTTACAGCTGGTGGCCCAGAAACTAGAGCTTGGACATTCCACGAAGGGATGAAGGCGCCACAAGTTGCTGGTGTTATCCACTCAGACTTTGAACGTGGCTTTATTCGAGCAGAAGTTGTTTCATACACCGACTTAGATCAGTTTGAAACTATGCAAAAGGTTAAGGAAGCTGGTAAATTACGCCTTGAAGGTAAGGACTATGAAGTTCAAGACGGCGACATTATTGAATTTAGATTTAACGTTTAGGACAAAATAATGGCAGAAGAGAAAAAAGAAGAACAAGCAAAAATCGATACTAATAAGCAGGAAAAGTTAAAAGACAAGATTGAAAGTCAGAATAAGGATGATCAAGTTAAGCAGCTTGAGCCGGCAGAATTGCGTAAAGAATTGAGCAATAAGAACTCTGACTATGTTTTTCGTTTGCAAAAAGAATTGGAATTACAGGGCAAGCTCAGTCAAGCTGAAGCAGTCAGCAAGGTCGATGAGATATTGCCGCAATTAGTTGTGGCACAACATCACGGTCAACCCGCTAGCACCTACTACAATATGGCACCTAAACTAAAGGCTGCTGATATGTTAAAGCCCAAAGTACGCACGCCAGCAGATATTCCGTTCTGGCAATATGCTGTTGATAGTGCCTTACTGTACATCGCAATTTTCGTTGGGTTGTTTGGCGTAATTGCCTTGTTCCAAACTAACCAAAAGGCAAGTGCGCAAAGCTCACAAATGGGAATTTTGACTCTCTTAGTTGTTGGGGCAATGATGGGAGTCTTTATGACTAAGTATAATGAATGGGTTATTCCTGCTCAGACAGGGAACAAAAAGATTCCGTGGACTAAGTTAATCTTGGGCATGATTGCCATGTTAGCAATTTTATTTGTACTCATTTGGGTATTGTCAATTCCAGCTTTACGGATTATCAATCCAGTCTTATCAGGATTTGCAAACATTATTGTGGCAGCAGTTGCTTATGGTTTACGTTGGCTCTTTAGACGGCATTACCAGATTATTGGTTCAGTCTTTACACCGACCGCAAAAAGCAAATAGTGTGCTTTTCATCTATAAAAGTATTATACTAAACTATCAAATGCTAAAAAGGATAAACAGGCTCAAGTTGTCTGTTTATCCTTTTTTGAAGCTTTTTGCAGGTATGAAAATATAATTGTTTAACATAAAAGAAAGAGGTATTTAATGATTAACACACTGCGTAAATCAATTCGGCAGTATAAGAAGCAGTCTTTACTGTCGCCTTTATTTGTCACGGGTGAAGTTATCATTGAAATGTTAATCCCGTATCTAGTCGGTATTTTAATCGACAACGGAATTATGAAGGGGAACATGGCCTACATTACTAAATGGGGCACAATTCTTCTGATTTTGACGATTGTTTCACTGGTTTTAGGGGCTAGTGCTAGTTACGTGTCAGCTCACGCCGCTGCCGGCTTTGCCGCTAATTTGCGTAAAGACATGTTTTATCATGTTCAAGATTATTCATTTGAAAATATTGATAAGTTTTCAAGTGCTAGTCTGGTAACGCGGATGACGACGGACGTTAACAACATTCAAATGGCCTACCAAATGATCATCAGAATTGCGGTTAGAGCACCAATGATGCTGATTGTGTCAGTCATTATGTCAGTTATCATCAGCCCGCGTTTGTCGTTAATCTTTGTTGTGTTGGCACCGATTTTCATTCTGCTATTGGCAGTTGTGATTAAGAGTGCTTACCCATACTTTCCACGGATCTTTAGAGGTTATGACCGGATGAACCAAGTAGTTCGGGAGAACATTCGCGGTATTCGAGAAGTAAAGACTTACGTCCAAGAAAAGCCACAAACGGCTGAATTTAAGAAGTCATCTGGTTTTATTTACAAATTATTCTCAACAGCACAAAAGATTATGTCTTTGAACTCATTAATCGTAATGGCTGTTTTGAATATCTCTAACCTAGCTATCTGCTGGTTTGGTGCTAAAGAAATTGTCGGTGGCAGTTTGCAAACCGGTCAATTAATTTCTATGTTTTCATACTCTAACTCTGTTTTAAACAGTCTGAACATTTTGGCAATGATCTTTACGCAGTTAGTTATTTCTGGTGCTAGTGGCCGCAGAATTGCTGATGTAATTAATGAAAAGCCATCAATTGAAAATCCACATAAGCCATTGACTAACTTCAATAATGGTGAAGTGATTTTTGATCATGTAAACTTTAAGTATGACAATGATGATAAGGCCTTGGCTTTAAACGACATTAACTTGCACATTAGGCCGGGTGAAACAATCGGAATGATTGGTAAGACGGGATCATCGAAGTCAACATTGGTATCAATGATTCCGCGGCTTTACGATACCGATTCTGGTGCCGTACGGGTGTCAGGACACAACGTTAAGTCATATGATTTGAAGACCTTGCGCGACAACGTTGCCATGGTTTTACAAAATAATGTCTTATTCTCCGGTACCATTAAGGATAACTTGAAGTGGGGTAACGAGAATGCCACTGATGAAGAAGTAATTGCAGCAGCTAAAGTAGCTCATGCAGACGACTTCATCCAAGAAATGCCTGATAAGTACGACACAATGGTTGAACAAGGCGGGACTAACGTATCTGGTGGGCAGAAGCAAAGAATTACTATTGCTCGGGCCTTGTTGAAGAAGCCAAAGATCTTAATCTTAGATGACTCTACTTCGGCGGTTGATACCCAGACTGAACGTGAAATTCGGGAAGCCCTGGCTAAGAATATGCCAGAAACAACCAAGATTATCATTTCGCAACGGATTGTTTCTATTAAGGATGCAGACCGAATTGTTGTAATGAATGAAGGTAAAATTCAAGATATTGGAACCCACGATGAACTGATGAAGAACAATGAACTTTACAGTTCAATCGCTAAGTTCCAAGAAGAGCAAAAGAAGTAGGTGAGCAATTTGGATAACGCAATAGAAAATAAAAATGCAAGTAAGGGCGGTAAGCGTTCCACTACTTTGTGGCGGTTACTTAAATTAGTCGCAACTACTAGTCCATGGATGCTCATCACATCAATGATTGCGATTGTCTTAGCGGCTGGTGCCAATGTTTTAGGGTCACTATTTATTGAGCGACTAATTAATGATTACATCATGCCGTTATTGAAGCAGGCACAACCTAACTTTATGCCATTACTCCATGCAATTGAGGTTATGTTTGGCATTTATGCAATTGGTTTTATTTCTAACTACCTGTTTGCTGTTTTGATGGCTGTTTTGGCACAAAAGACGCAGTACAGAGTTAGAAATGAAATGTTTAGTCACATGGAACAATTGCCGATTTCATACTTTGATGAAAATGACTACGGTGACATCATGAGTCGGTATACTAACGATATCGATACGCTGATGCAGATGATTTCGCAGTCAATTCCACAGTTTATGAACTCAACATTGAACTTAGTCTTTGTTTTGGCTGCAATGTTCAGCTTGAGTTGGCAATTAACCATTTTCACGTTGATTATTTTCGCCCTGTCAATCGGGATTGTTAAGTTTTTGACTACGCGCTCAGCTCACTTCTTCAAGCTTCAGCAAAAAGAATTGGGTCAAGTCAACGGTTATAATGAAGAAATGTTAAGCGGCTTGAAAGTGATTAAGGTCTTCAGTCATGAACCAGAAGTTGAAGCAGATTTTGACAAATATAATGAAAGTTTGCGGGATGCTTCTGGTAAGGCCAACACTTACGCCACAGTTTTGTTCCCAATTATGGGTAACGTTGGTAACCTGCTGTATGTTATTATTGCCGTTCTTGGTGGTGCGGTTGCCATTAACAAGATTGCGCCATTATCACTTGGTGTAATCGGCGCCTTCCTGCAATTATCAAAGCAATTTGCAATGCCAATTGCGCAGATTTCGCAACAGTTGAACTCAATCGTTATGGCCTTAGCAGGTGCTGAACGGATTTTCCAATTAGAAGACCAACCAGTTGAAATTGATAATGGTGACGTTACGATTTCTAAAGATGAGGACGTTAAGGGCAGTTGGTACTGGAATGTACCGCAAAAAGACGGTTCAGTTAAGAAAATTAGAGTTAAGGGCCACATTGTTTTTGACAATGTTAACTTTAGTTATTCACCAGATAAGCAGATTTTGTACAATATTTCAATTGATGCTAAGCCGGGAATGAAGGTTGCCTTGGTTGGTGAAACTGGTGCTGGTAAGACTACGATTTCCAACATGATTAACCGGTTCTACGAAATTGCGTCGGGAACAATTACTTATGACGGGATTCCGATTACGCGGATTAAGAAGGACGACTTGCGGCAGTCACTGTCTATCGTTCTGCAGGATACGCACATGTTTACGGGTACTATTATGGATAATATTCGTTTTGGTAATCCAGAAGCTAGTGATGATGAAGTTTACCAAGCAGCTCGCTTATCGCACGCTGACGAGTTTATTCATCATTTGGATGACGGCTACAAGACAATTATTGACGGTAACGGTGGGGACTTGTCTCAAGGACAAATGCAACTGCTCAGTATTGCGCGAGCAATGATTGCTGACGAACCCGTAATGATTTTGGATGAAGCAACATCGAGTATTGATACGCAAACTGAAAAATTGGTTCAGGCTGGGATGGATAACCTTCTTGCTGGCCGGACGAGTTTCGTTATTGCCCACAGATTATCCACAATTGTTAACTCTGACTTAATCCTTGTGCTTGACCACGGTCATATTATTGAGGCCGGTAACCACGATAAGCTTATTAAGGAGAAGGGCTACTATTACGAGTTATACACTGGTAAGAAAGAAATTGAATAGTTTTGCTAAAGAGTTGAGAGTTTCTCAGCTCTTTTTTAATAAAAAGATAAAATTATGCCTGATTAGTAGGCTTTGACCTTAAAAATGATTAAAATGTTAAGCATAGGCCTTAGTGCCCGATGATTAATAGAACTTAAATAAAGGGGAGGATACGCCCTATGAAAATTTTGGTTGTTGATGATGATAAAGAAATCGTTGAGTTGTTGAGCATTTATTTAAAAAATGAAGGTTACACGCCAGTTGCGGCATATAGTGGTAAGGAGGCAATTACCCGTTTAACGACTACGCCAGATATTGCGTTAATGATTTTGGACGTCATGATGCCGAATATGAGTGGAATTGATGTGATTAAAGAAGTACGCAAGGATTCCGACATTCCGATTATTATTGTTTCAGCCAAGACTGGCGATATGGATAAGATTCAAGGACTGATTACAGGTGCTGACGATTATGTGTCAAAGCCGTTTAATCCGTTGGAAGTGATGGCTCGAGTGCGTTCATTACTGCGGCGCAGTCAAAAGCAGGTTAAGGATGAAAAGCCCGATGTCTTAGAGGTTGGACCGTTAGTGATTAACCGCGATTCACACGAAGTTAAGACAATTGACGGCAAGGACATTCAGTTAACTGCATTGGAGTTTGGTATTTTATATTTGCTAGCAAGCCATCCTAATCGAGTATTTTCAGCCGATGAAATTTTTGAACGTGTTTGGCAGCAAGAGTCGATTGTTTCTGCTAAAACAGTCATGGTTCACGTGTCGCACTTACGCGATAAAATCCAAAAGGCGACAGGTGGCGAAGATGTCATTCAGACTGTTTGGGGAGTTGGCTACAAAGTCGAGGCGTAATTAAATGAAAAAAGAACGCGTCAAGTTAACAGCTGCAGAAAAGAGCGAACTGTTTGCTGAGGGCGTCATTACGGTAGTATTGCTACTGCTGCTTAACTTATCAATTATTATTTTGGTCAATTTGACGATTTTGCGCGATAAGAATCTGATTAATGGCATTTACTTTCTTAAAAAAACTGTCACGGTTTTTGGCGGGCGGCATATGTGGTCGTGGCAACACACTTTTTTGCTGCTAATGGGTGCTGGCGATTTAATTGTGCTGTATTGGCGCTTAATTCGGCGCTACCACCAGATGCAACTACGCCACGTAATTTCGGAATTGCATTATATTGCTCAAGGTCACTTTGACCATTGCATATCTTTTAAGGTGAAGACTGACTTGCAGAAGGTAATTGACTCGATTAATTCTCTAGTTGACAGCACGGTGACCGCAATTAATGAGGAAAAGGCAATTGAGCAGTCCAAAGATGAGCTGATTAGCAATGTTTCGCACGATATTCGAACACCACTGACATCGATTATTGGTTATTTGGGTTTGTTAAAAACGGGAGTATCAGATCCTAAGGACCAGCAAAAGTACTTGGATATTGCCTACACTAAGGCTGAGCAGATGAAGTCTTTGGCGCATGACTTACTTGAATACACAACGCTTAAGTCAACCACGACAAAATTAAATCTGTCGCCGCTACACATTTTTTCAATGTTGGAGCAAGTAGAGGCGGGGTTTGAATTTGAAGCTGAAGAAAAAAATATCAAGTTTCAGATTGAGGTGCGCCCAAAGGACTTAACAATTCAGGCAGACCCAGAAAAATTGGTGCGAGTTTATAACAATCTGATTACTAATGCGCTCAAGTACGGCAGCGGTGCGAGTCAGATTAATTTGATTGCTAATTTAGTAAATGACAATGAGGTTGAATTGCGGGTAGAAAACAATGGTGCCAAGATTCCGCAGTCGTCACTGAAGAAAATTTTTGAGCGCTTCTACCGTGTAGAAACCTCACGCAATACGCAGACTGGCGGCACGGGCTTGGGATTATCGATTACCAAGAGTATTGTTGATTTGCATCATGGTAAAATCCGCTGTGAATCCGATGATGACTGGACGCGCTTTATTATTCAATTGCCGTTAGATTTAAAGAATGATAAAACAACTGGCTAGCTGTGTTATAATTTTGACTGAGATAAAAAAACAGAGGGGCACAGAATGAGTATTTCCTTAAATACCTGTATTTTAATTTTGAAAGAACACCACTTGTTGAAATCAAGTGCTGTTCAAGATACTGTCGCGACTAAGATGGAATATGTATCATACGATTCACGTGACATTAAGACTAACACCTTGTTTTTCTGCAAGGGTGCTGGCTTTCGACCGACTTACTTATTAATGGCTAAGGATAATGGCGCTAATTGTTACGTTGCCGAGCAACCTTATCCAGAAGGCAAAGGGATGCACGCGTTAATTGTGCGCGATGTTTCTAAGGCAATGGCACTGCTATCGGCAGCGTTTTTCCGTTTTCCTCAAGATGACCTATTTGTTGTGGCTATTACGGGAACAAAGGGTAAAACGACAACGGCATACTTTCTAAAAGGGATGTTGGACCAAGTCAATGGCGGCAAGACGGCACTGATTTCATCAGTTAATGATGTTGTTGGGACCAAACCTGAAGACAGTTTCAAGTCTAGTCTGACAACGCCGGAGTCACTGGACTTATTCCGTGATATGCGGCGCGCGGTTGATAATGGGATGACGCATTTGGTAATGGAAGTTTCCAGCCAAGCTTATAAAAAGAACCGTGTCTTTGGTTTAACTTATGATTTGGGCTTTTTCTTAAATATTTCGCCAGATCATATTGGACCAAATGAACACCCTAATTTTGCGGATTATCTGCACTGCAAATTACAGTTGATGGTTAATGCACGCAAGTGTATTATCAATGCTCAAAGTGATCACTTTGATGAAATTTACGCTGCTGCAACAACGACGACTGATCCGGATAGTATTTATCTATTTGCGGATGAAAAATTCACTAATCCTAATTTGAAGGCACTGATTGACTTCCGCTTTTCTTCAGAAGAAAGTGATATGGCAGAAACCCGCTTCCAAGTTTTGTGCGCAACAGATAAGGCTAAGGAACTGGCAATTGCTGGGGATTATAAGTTGAAGATGCTGGGTGACTTTAACGAGTCAAACGGGACCGCCGCAATTATCGGTGCTGGTCTAGCTGGTCTAAGTTACGCCGATGCTGCTAAAGGAATTAGCAACGTTACTGTGCCGGGCAGAATGCAGACGGAAGTGACTAAGGATCATGGGATTGTTGTGGTTGATTATGCCCATAATAAGGCGTCGATGATGGCGTTAATGAGCTTTATGCAGCGTGAATTTAATAATCCTAAAATTATTGTGGTCGTTGGTGCTCCCGGGGATAAGGGTGTGTCGCGCAGACCTGGTTTTAGTCAAAGCTTAAATGCATACGCAGACAAGGCCTTTTTAACGTCAGATGATCCGGGATTTGAAGATCCGAAGGATATTGCAGAAGAAATTGACGCCGGTATCGATCATGCCAAGGTTGATGTAACGATTGAACTTGACCGCACGAAAGCCATTCATGATGCGATCAGTATGGCTCACTCTGGCGATGTTGTGTTAATTTGCGGCAAGGGTGCCGATGGTTTCCAAAAGGTGCGCGGTATTGATACCCCGTATCCATCAGATATTGTTGTTGCCCAGCAAGTCATTGACGAATTGGAAGGTCAGAGCGAGCACTTTAATAAGTAAAAGAGCAGAAAAATGAAGCATTTTTTTAGTATTATTGGTGGCATGGGGACAATTGCCACTGAAAGCTACGTTCGGTTATTGAATCATCGGGTAAAAATTGCGAAGGATCAAGATTATTTAAATTATATTTTGGTTAATGATGCGCAAATTCCAGATAGAACAGCGTATATCAAGGATCATACTAAGCCTAATTGTTTGGTAGACTTACGTGAAGATGTTTTGGGACAAGCAAAATTGGGGCCTGACTTTTTCGTTATGCCGTGTAATACCGCGCATTATTTTTACGATGACCTTGCCAAATTGACGGATATTCCGTTTTTGCACATGATGCGCATTGCCGTGCACCAGTTTGTTGAAAAGTACCCGGATGAACCTAAGATTGGCCTAATTGCAACCGAAGGATCGATCTATGACCATCTTTATGCCGATGAGATTAAGGCAGTTGGGCGTGAGGTTGAGCTTGGCGGACCAGAAATTCAACCGCTGGTAACTAAACTAATTTATGCTAATATCAAGGAAAAAGGCGTAGTTGATCACGATTTATACCATCATATTTTGCAATTAATGCATGATAAATATGGCTGTAACGTGATTTTGCTTGGCTGTACGGAATTGTCCTTGGCTCAGGAAAAGGCACCGGACCACCCATACAACGTGATTGATCCCCAATCAATTATTGCCGACGTGGCTATTGAATTGTCGCTGAAAATACGTGCGGGGATGGATTCTAAAGAAGCTGCTAAAAAGTACTTGTATTAAACTTAAAAAGAAGAATCTGAAAACCCCAGATTCTTCTTTTTTACGGAAAATTGTAATCGATTTCACATAATTGATTGACAATTTTGCAATTATAGTTTAGTGTATTATGTAAGTAATACAATACTAAATGATATTTGCAAAAGAGGTAGGACGATGCTTTATCTTTTATACATACTGGTTGGTTTATTAATTATTTTGGCTGTTAACTTGGCGGTAACTGCCTGCTTGACCCTCAAGGACATCTATCAACATCGCGATCAAGAACAATTAGCCTTTGGTAAGGCGTTTAAAAAGTACTTTATTAAAAATAACAATCTGCCAGTAAGTTTGACTGATTGGGAAATATTATTGAGCTAAACTACTAGAGCCAAGGGGAAGGAGCTTGTCTTTAATTACCTTTTGTAACTTTAACTATTGACATTTGGTAACGTCTAGCTTATTCTTAAAGTAATTGAATACGGTTTCTTCGGGGCAGGGTGTAATTCCTGACCGACGGTGACAGCCTAAGTAAGCTGAAGTCCGTGACCCGCGTACATCGCGGTGGAGCTAGTGTGAGTCTAGCACCGACAGTTAAAGTCTGGATGGGAGAAGAACAAATACGACTAATATTTGACTCGCGTCGTTTTGAGTGAACTTCGCTGAAATCATATTTGGTTAATAATGAATGGACCTCGTTGAAATAATCAACGGGGTCTTTTTTTGTGTATTTAGGAAGTGAAGATAGTGCAAGACAAGGATTACATGCAGATGGCCGTTCATGAAGCTTTAAAAGCACAGGGTGCGACTTGGACTAATCCGCTTGTTGGTGCGGTTTTGGTTAAAGATGGGCAAGTATTGGCAACAGGCTACCACCACCAATATGGTAAAGAGCATGCCGAGATTAACACGTTGTCGCATTTAGCTAAGCCAAGCCTAGCGCAAGGTGCGACTTTGTACGTGACGCTAGAGCCATGCAGCCATTACGGCAAGCAGCCACCATGTGCTAAGCGTGTAGTGGAAGTTGGCATTAAGCGTGTGGTAGTTGGTCAGGTAGATCCGCATCAAATTGTCGGCGGCAAGGGGATGCAATATTTAAATGAGCATGGCCTTGAAACCGAAGTAATTGGCGGTGTAGAGCAGTTATATGAGCGCTATAACTTTTTCTATCAAAAAAAGCGCCCGTTTGTCACGCTCAAGTATGCGATGTCACTTGATGGCAAAATTAATGAAGCTAAGCAGAAGCGAACGTTTTTAACAGGTGATGCAGCCCAAATTGATGTCCAAAAACTGCGGTGCCGTAATCAAGCGATTTTAATTGGTGCTAACACATTACGCATTGACGATCCGCAATTAACAGTAAGAATTAAGAATTTGCCAATTCCGCCAATTAGGATTGTAGTCACGCGGGATGCCAACCAACTTGATTTTACTAAGCAATTATTTCAATTACCGGGACAAATTTGGCTGCTTAGTGAACAACCATTAACTAAAAAAATAGGCGAAAACGTTGAATGTCTAACGGCTGAAAAATGGACGCCAGAAAAAATTGTGGCGTTACTTGCGCAGCGTGAAATCCAGTCACTACTAGTTGAAGGTGGCAGCCAGATTCAAGCTGAATTTATTGCCGCTGACTTGGCAGATGAAATTATTGCTTATGTTGCTCCGCAAGTTTTAGGCGGTACCGGCTTACCGGCAGCAGTTGGCCCAGCTTTAAGTGCTAAATTGCAGTATCAACTTCTTAATGTCCAACAATTGGGTCAAGATGTGCGCATTTGCGCAAGGAGAGGATAAATGTTTACAGGAATAATTCAAGGCACGGGTAAAATTACGCGCTTAGACATTACAGAAAAGCATGCCAAGTTAGGTATTACTTCAGCCAAAATGGCCCAAAAAGATCTGCCACTTGGCGCCAGTATTGCAGTCAACGGTATTTGTCTGACAGTTACCGCATGGGATAATGATGAGTTTACGGTTGATGTAATGCCAGAAACAATGAAGCGAACAAACTTAGGCAACCTTACTAATGGCAGTTTAGTTAATTTGGAACCATCCGTTAGTGTCAACGGCACGCTTGACGGTCATATTGTTGCTGGTCATATTGATACAACGGCGGAATTAATTAAGCGTACAGAAACAGAAAATTCAATCGAGCTGCGCTTCCAAGTGCCGCACAAGTATGATCCGTATATTGTTGAAAAAGGCTCAATTGCAATTGATGGTATTAGTTTGACGGTCACAATGGCAGAAAACGATGTCTTTGGCGTTAGTCTAATTCCGTTTACTATTGCCAATACCACGTTAGCTAATTGCCAGGTTGGCGATCACGTTAATATTGAGGTTGATATGATTGGTCGTTACGCAGTTAAGCAGATTCAGGCGTGGAAAAAAGAATTTTAGGAGGATAAAAATGAAGGACGAATTAAACGAAAAAATGGCCAAAATTCTTGATCATATGAGAAATGGTGGCTTGGTTATCGTGGCAGATTCACCACAACGTGAGTCTGAGGGTGACATGATTGGTTTGGCAGAAAAAGTAACCCCGCAAATGGTTAACACCATGATTTCTAAAGCTCGCGGCCTATTATGTGTACCGATGAGTAAGGCATACGCTGACCGCTTACAATTAAGTCCACTTGAAACGGGTTCAAATGATACTTTCGGTACAGCCTTTACTCTTAGTGTCGACTCAACCGAGACAACAACGGGAATTTCTGCTTTTGATCGGGCTAAAACGATTAAAAAGTTGGCAGACCCTAATAGTCAATGGGATGATTTTTATCATCCTGGTCACGTTTTTCCATTGGTTGCCAAAGAAGGCGGCGTTTTAGAGCGGACTGGTCATACTGAAGCCGCACTTGATTTGGCTCGTTTAGCCGGAGTTGCCCCAGTCGGATTTATCTGTGAATGCATTAAAAAAGATGGTACGATGGCTCGCCGTAAGGACTTGAAGGCATTAGCAGAAGGGCTGGGCATTCCTTACTTGACAATTGAGGAATTAATTGAATACCGTAAACGGCAAGAAAATAAAGATTTGGCAATTGAATCCATTACTAAAGTTGATTTTCCAACTAAATATGGCCATTTCCAACTTGAAGGCTTTAGAGATAGTAAGCACCCAGACAAGCAGCCAACATTGCTAATTAGTAAGGGTGAAATTAAACCGGGTGAGCCACTCTTGTTGCGTTTGCACAGTGAATGTTTGACTGGGGATGTTTTTGGTTCTAAGCGCTGTGATTGCGGTGCACAACTGGCAGAAGCTTTGACTAAAATTGAAGAAAATGGCTCGGGTGCCGTGCTGTATTTGCGTCAAGAAGGCCGCGGAATTGGTCTGGAAAACAAATTGCGCGCATACAAATTGCAGGATGAAGGCATGAACACTGTTGAAGCTAATCAGCAATTAGGTTTGCCTGTTGATGCCCGCCGCTATAATGTTGCTGGCGAAATTTTACGCCAAAAAGGTATCACAGAAGTTAAATTAATGACTAACAATCCAGATAAGGTTGCCCAGTTAGAAAACTTTGGCGTGCAGGTAGTGGAACGAATTCCAATGGAAGTTGGTCTCACTGAGGAAAACAGACAATACTTGAGCACCAAGAAGCACGAAATGAATCATATTTTAAACGAGGTAGACTAAAATGAAAGAACTGACAGGAAAATTAGTGGCACAGCAAGATAAAAGAATTGGGATTGTGGTTGCCAAATTTAATGGTGTTGTGACTGATCGCTTGCTTAGCGGCGCTTTGGAACAATTGAAGATGTCCGGTGTATCTAGCGACAATATCGTTGTTGTTCACGTGCCAGGAGCATATGAAATTTCGCGGACTGTTAACTGTTTGGCTAAAAGTGGCAAGGTCGATGGCATTATTGCTTTGGGCGCAGTTATTCGCGGTGAAACTGACCACTATACTTATGTTTGTGAAGGTACAGCATCACAATTAGCAGCAGCCACTGCTAATGGCCCAGTGCCAGTAATGTTTGGCGTCTTAATGACCGATACTGTTGCTCAAGCAACTGATCGTGCTGGTGGTAAATCTGGTAATAAGGGTGCTGAATGCGCAACGGATATCTTAGAGGTTTTAAGCCTGGAAGAGCAAATCAACAATTTGTAATATTGCCATTTTTTCTTACATAAATACATGCTTAAAAAGCCATGACTGAGAAGAAGTCATGGCTTTTTTGTGATGTTAAATAATTTTATCGACAAAATCTTTTTTTAGAATTTGCGTTGCGTAGTTAATTTCATCTGTGAGTTTTGGTTGCGACTTGATTGTGGAAATAGAAAAATTAACGTTAATTTCATGTCTAGGTAGACGGACATAGTTGATATTAGACGGCTTTTGCTCATTAACAGCTTCGATACTGGTCGTCATATTTCCTAATCCTAGTTCAGCTAATTTAAGTGCAGTTGTGGAATCACGAACGTGGATAGTGGGATAGAATTCTAGGCCAATGTTGCTAAAGTAATTGTTGATAATTGCTTGGTAGCCTCGCTCACCATCGGTCACGATAAATTTTTCGTGATTGATTTTATTTAAATCCTGAGCTAACAGCTTGATTTCATGTTTACCAGCTTCGTATAAATGTGAGTGCCGTCCTAGAACCAAAACTTGTGCTGAAGTGTATAAGCTTTCATTTTTAACATTTGGTAGGAGAATCGTGTTGCCGACAAAAAGATCTAATTGCCCATCCTGAAAGGCTTTTTCGGCATCTGCCGTGCTTAATTCGAAAGTTTTGGTTTGCAGGTTAGGGAACTTTGCAAATAATTGCGGCAATACGACTAAGTTGAATCTTTCACCTAATGGCGGTGTAATTCCCATTTGTAAGGTAGGGAAATAATTTTTTTCATACTGCTTCATTTTTACTTTTAATTGATGCTGCAGCTGCAAGTTTTTCCGTAAATATTTAATTAATAGGTGCGCTGCTGGTGTTAATTTGATTGGCTTAGTATCGCGCTTAACTAAAATAACATTGTATTTTTGTTCGTACTTTTTAATGACGCGACTAAGATAGGGCTGACTCAAGTACAATTTTTGCGCCGCTTCCGAAATTGAATTGCTGTTTTCTAATGTTTCCAAAAAAATCAATAAGCGATTGTTCATTAATATTTACCTATACCTATTTTGTAATACTGATTTTAATAATTAAGTATTTCACATATTACCAATTATAGTATTTAATGAAAGCGTGAACAAGAACTTACTGATAGGAGGTTTACTTATGGTTAATAATCAAAAATTTCAATGGGATGCAGTTTATGATGTTGCCGTTCTAGGATTCGGTGGTGCTGGTGCTACTGCAGCAAGGTTTGCAGCAGATAATGGTGCAAAAGTTTTGCTAGTAGACAGTGCTCCAGAAGGACATGAAGGTGGTAATACAAGATATTCAGGTCAAATGGTCGGTGCTGGGACTGATTTTGAAGGTTTGAAAAATTATCACGAACACCTTGCAGCACCATTAAAGCCTGACAAAAAAGTTTTCAATGCCTTAATTGAAGGCATGGCTAACATGGGTGATTACTTTAGAAAATATTTAGACGTCGAGCCTGTGAGCATGAAAAAGCTGCTAGCTAATACGCCGTCAACTGCTTATGTGACAGAGTATCCAGAATTACCTGATGCGGATTCTTATGATGCCTATTTGGTACATAGTGGTGTTGATGATGCAGCATTGTGGAAGATTTTACGGCAAAAGGTTTTAGATCGATCTGATAAAATTGATGTTTGGTATGCTTCACCTGCAAAACATTTAATTCAAGATGGCGCTACTAAAACGGTGATTGGCGTTCAAATTGAACGTGACCATGTTTTGCGCAATATTAAAGTGAATAATGGGGTTGTTTTAGCCGTTGGTGGTTTTGAAAATAATAAAGATATGATCCAAGGCTTCTTGCAATCCTCTTACTTGTCACCAATTGGTACTTTGTACAACAAGGGTGACGGCATTAAGATGCTCGAAGAAGTAAACGCACAATTATGGAATATGCGTTCATTTGAGTCACTAGGTCAATTCCACGGGTTGTCATTAAGACAAGAAGAAGGCGCGCGTTCAACGTATGCTCTGAATGTCTTTTGGCAAGAAAGCTCCACTGGTAGTGTCATCGTTGTTGGCGATGATGGTACACGTTACTTTAACGAAGCAGAAATGAATCGTCATGGTCATATTTATAATCATGGTGATTGGGTTGTGCCGTTGAACCAAAACCATCCTTACATGATTTTTGACCAACAAAAATATGATGAATTGAAGAATGAACCAGACGATGGCTTGAAAGTTCCAGGTTTCTTGGAAAAAGCGATTAAGGCATCATCGATAACTGAATTAGCGCAAAAGATTGGCAAGAAGCCAGAGACACTTACTAATACCATTGCAGAGTTTAATTTTATGGTTGAGCAAGGAAAGGATTACGCCTTTCATCGCGAACCACAAACTTTGCGTGAATTCAGTGAGAATGGCCCATATTATGCAATTGCTTTAAGACAAAATATGCTAAATACACAAGGTGGGGGACGTCGTGATGATCACGCTCAGGTGCTTGATCCTGATAACCAACCTATTCCGCACTTGTATGAAGCAGGTGAATTAGGCGCACCATTTGTTAATAAATATACTACTGGTGGTAATGTAGCTGACTGTCTGATCTCTGGTAAAATTGCTGGTGAAAATGCGGCAGCTGTTAAGCAAGAATTGCCAGTTTCAGGTGGAATTAACTTAAATGATGTAAGTATTAATCCTAACTTTGATGCAACTAGTGATGAAGATAATCAAAAGTACTCAACTAGTAAAAACCAATACCTTGGCTATAGTAATCAAGGAATGGGTGATGGGGTAGTTGTTCGGACCACTCTTAGCGATGATGGTAAGATTGCCAATATTGAAGTGTTAAAGCAAACTGAGAGCGATGATTATGGACTAAAGGCAGTTCAAGAACTTCCAAAGAAAATGATTGCAGCTAACACTTATGATGTTGATGCTGTATCTGGTGCTTCACAAACAAGTAAGGCGATTAAAGAAGCGGTTAAGGATTCGTTA
The DNA here is from genome assembly GCF_029392875.1 of Lactobacillus sp. ESL0677. Lineage (NCBI taxonomy): Bacteria > Bacillati > Bacillota > Bacilli > Lactobacillales > Lactobacillaceae > Lactobacillus > Lactobacillus sp. ESL0677. The sequence goes on from NZ_CP113946.1 coordinate 221,193, forward strand.
AATAAAGTAAGATAATAGATATAGTAAGTATAACTAGTTACAAGAACACCTCCTAGAGTTAGGAGATGTTCTTTTTGGTTATATAAAAGAAATGATTAAGATATGCTATATTTATATTAACAGAATAAAGAGGTGTATTACATGAAGAATCAAGATAAAGAAATTTTGAAATTAGTTAGTCAACAAACTAAGGTTTATTTAAAGAACTATGCTACCAAAGAAGCACCAACAACTGAATTTGTTGCAAATAAGCTTAATGTAGAACGTTCAGTTGTTAGTAAAAGGCTAAATGAGCTCTATAAGAACAGGCAATTAAGTAAGGTAAATACAAGACCGGTCATTTATTTGCAGCTTAAAGAGGGAACTCAAAACAATAAAACCTACACAAGTGTCAAAGACTTAAAAGCTGGCCAACAAAAATCAATTTGGAGTCAAATCATTGGCTACAATGGTAGCTTGAAAGAGGCAATAGAACGGCTTAAAGCTGCTTTAATGTATCCACCAAATGGACTACCTGTCATTATTTTTGGCGAGTCTGGAACTGGTAAAACATTTATCATTAACAAATTATTCAAATATGCGAAGCAACGTAAACTTTTTAATGATGATGCGCAGTTGATTGTAATAAATTGCGCTCAATATGCGAATAATCCTGAATTGTTATCTAGTCTGCTTTTCGGCTACACTAAAGGAGCTTTTACTGGGGCAGATATTGATAGTAGTGGTGCTCTTCAGTCGGCAAATAATGGCATTCTATTTTTAGATGAAGTTCATCGATTGAGCGCCGAAGGCCAAGAAAAGCTTTTTACCTACTTAGATACAGGGTACTTTTCTCCAGTTGGTAATAATGCTAAAAAATTAAAAAGCAAAACTAGATTGTTTTTTGCAACAACAGAAAAGGAATCTGATTTTTTGCAAACCTTTTTGCGTAGAATACCAATCAAAATCACATTACCATCCTTAGACCAGCGGGGAACGTATGAAAAAAGAGTTTTAACTTACGCTTTACTGATAGGACAAGCTAAACGTATTAATTGTAATATCAAGATTTCTAAGCAATGCCTTAGCTTAATTTATCATAGTCATTTTCATGCCAATGTCGGTGAATTAAAGAATTTATTACAAAACATTGTTGCTCAAAAATATGCAAAAGCTACACAAAAGCAAGAAATAGAAATAAAGATCGGTGATTTGCCGGGTGTAATTCTAGAACAAATGTCTAAGGATACTTACCCTTTAAGCCAAGGCGAAGAAAAGTGTATTTTTCATGCAACTGATACTATTCAAGAGCTATTTCATTATGATAATAAAGGGTATATTTCAAAAATCGAAGCTTCTTGGCAATGTTTATTAAGCTTACAAAACGATCAAATAGCTGACAGGACAAGCTACTACAAAATCGTAGAAAAAGAAACACATGAGATTTTGTATTCAACTTACAGCACAGATCGCTCATTAATTACTGATTACACCAATGTATTAACGAATATTTTTAATGTTATTCAAATTGATTCACTAAGCCTTAAAAACTCATCTGTGTATGATTTTGCTGTCTATATTTACTACTTAATGAGAAATGAGTTCGATCATGACTACACCGCTAACAAAGATGTCGCTAAAATTGAACAACTTTTTGCAACAGAACTGCAATTAATTAATAAAATGGCTCCATTAATTGAAATGCGTTTTGAAATAAAATTGCGAAAATGCGATTATTTGTGGCTAGCTATTTTGAGTTCGAATGATAATTTTACAGTTTCATCTAAAATACCAGCAATTGTAGTAGCGCATGGCTATGCTACAGCAAGTAGTATGGCAGATACCTGTAATCATTTTTTGCAAAGTGCAGTTTTTACAGCAATTGATTTAAAGCCTGATGTTTCTCGTGCTGAAATGATTGCAAATTTGAAGGATTTAATTAAAAGAATTAATCCTCAAGATGGCTTAGTAATATTAATGGACATGGGCGCACTAGATTCAATTATTGAGCCAATTAGAAACGATTGTAATTGTACCTTACTAGTAATCAATAACGTTAGCATGGCTGTAATTTTAGAAATTGGAAATAAGCTATTGCAACAAAAGGGATTACATGCGATCCAACATGATTTACCTAGAGATACTATTAAAAGCAAACTTTGTGTTCCCAGAGTTGCTGCAGCTGCCACAATTATTACCACTTGCATGACTGGCGTCGGTAGTGCACAAAGAATTAAGACAATGTTAACGCAAAGTTTTACTAATCTGATAAATGTTCAAGTAGAAGCCTTTGACTTTAAAGAATTAGTAAATTATCGCGACTTAAATTTGTTTTTAAATAAAAATGTGATTGCAATTGTAGGCATTGATAATCCTGATGTTCCTGGAGTGCCATATTTTGGTTTAGAAGAAATTATTTCTGGCACTAAAATAGAGGGCTTAAAGCGAATTCTAGAGCCATTTTCAACTACTAAAAAAATTGAATTATGGGAAAACCGGCTAATTGAGAACTTTTCTCTAAACAGAATAATAGATACCTTAACTATTATTTCTCCGGACAAGGTAATGAAAGTCATCAGTAAATATTTAACTGGCGTTCAAAAGGACTTAAATATGAAAATTCCCAATAAGGTCGCTATCTCATTGTATGTTCATATTGCAAATATGGTTGAAAGAATTATCCGTGGTAATGAAATTGAAGCTTACGAGGGAGACAACAAGAACATTGTTAAAGATAGCTGCTTTAGTGTGCTAAAAAAGCATAATAGTGTGCTGGAAAATGAATTTTTAATTAAAATCACCGACCCGGAAACTGCATACATAAGAGACATTCTTCTATTGAGTTAAGCGCTCGCACAGTACTTGGAACGTCTTTTGCTAATAAGTAAGTGAATATCTTATTTAGCAAAAGGGAGGTCATTATGTGAAAGATATTATTTTAGCTACTCATGGCAATTTGGCCTTTGAGTTTAAGAAGACAGCCGAATTAATCGTTGGTCATATTGATAACATTCAATGCTTCGGAATGACTAAAGATAAATCTGCTGCAAAAGGGCAAAAAGAGTTAGAAAATCTAATCAAAAATACTGACGAAGATAATCTAATTATCTTAACTGACCTATATGGTGGCAGTTCCAACAATATTTGTACTGAATTGTTACTTAAAGGTCACCACTTCCAACTACTTTCAGGTCTTAACTTACCGTTATTGCTTACATTTTTAACGATTGATTCTTCAAACATGACATCAAAAGAATTGGTTAAGCAATTAAAGGAAGCAGGAGTTGCCGGTATTATCGACGTTAGCGAAAAGATTGAAAGAGGTGTGGCTAGCGATGATTAAGTTAGTTCGTGTTGACGAGAGATTATTACATGGTCAGGTTGCGATAGGTTGGACTTCCAATTCAGGTGCAAACACAATTCTAGTAGCCAATGATGAGGCTCAACAAGATAAGGTTAAAGCAATGGCATTAGATTTAGCTAAGCCTGCTGGTGTTAAGCTTTACATTCGAAACGTGGCTGAATCAGGCGAAATTGTTAATAAATTTGCTTCTGCAAAGAAAGCACAAGTATTAGTTTTAGTGCGTAATATTCAAGACGCCCTGAAGCTCATTAAAGGTTCAAATGGCACTATTACAAACTTAAATGTTGGTGGCGTTAAATTTGAAGATGGCAAGAAAAAGTTGAATGACTTTGTTGCTGTTTCGGATCAAGACATTGTAGACCTGAAAGAAATTCAAAAGATGGGAGTTGAACTTGATTTTAGGATGTTACCTAGAGATAAGAAACTAAGTCTTTCTGATTTATTGGGGAGTGATAAATAATGATACAAGCTTTATTAATCGGCTTAATTGCCGGTATCGGTATGCTTGATGAACGTGTACTGGGTGCGACTTTATTTTGCAGACCTATCGTTTTAAGCCTTTTTGTAGGTTTAGCATTGGGCGATTTAAAACAAGGAATTATTATTGGTGCGCAACTTGAGTTAGTTTGGATGGGAATTGCTGGTATTGGCGCTTCAACTCCTCCAGACTACGTTACTGGTGGTGTCATTGGTACAGCAATGGCAATTATTTCACACCATGGTATTGGGATTGCTTTAACGATTGCAGTTCCTGTTGCAGTTTTAGCTGCTAACCTCGGTACCTTAGTTCGTGTTGGTAACCTATGGTTTTCTCATAAAGCAGAAAAATATGCGGAAACGGCTAATTTTAGAGGGGTAAACATGATGTTGCTTTTGCCAACGATCTTATTCTTCTTTAGTGCTTTTATCCCTGCTTTTTTAGCAATGCTTGTGGGTTCTTCAACAATTAATGTAATCATTAATGCTATTCCTAAAGTGATTTTAGACGGCTTAACCATTGCTGGTAATCTCTTACCAGCCGTTGGTTTTGGGTTATTACTTGATATGCTATTTTCGAAAAAGCTGTTTGTATTCTTCTTCATTGGTTTCTTTCTCTGCGCTTATCTGAAATTAGACATTACTGGTATTGCAATTCTCGCAATTTGTTTAGCTATTGTAATAACTATCTTTGGTAAGAATAATAATGATTCTTCTGACCAAAAAGATGAAACAAAGACAGAAGATAATTTAACGGAAGGGGATATTGATTTTGAATAAGAAAACTTTAACCAAAAAAGACCTCCACTCAATCTTTTGGCGTGCATTTGCACTACAAGGTGGTTTTAACTACGAAAAAATGCAAAATATTGGCTATGCTTATGCAATGGAACCTGCCATTAAACGCTTATATTCATCGGCTAAAGACCGAGCTGCTGCTTTAAAACGTCACTTAGCACTGTTTAATTGTACGCCAGCAATGACCCCAACAATTTTGGGTATTTCTTGTGCTATGGAAGAGCAATATGCCAATAATCCTGACGAAATCAATCCTGATTCAATCAACTCTGTTAAAGCATCCCTGATGGCACCATTTTCTGGAATTGGTGATTCAATTTTATTTGGTACCTTTAGAGTAATCGCAGCTGGTGTCGGCGTGTCATTCTCAAAGCAAGGAAATATTTTAGGCCCGATCCTATTCTTCGTACTTTATAACTTACCAGCAACTTTACTTAGAGTATTCGGCCTCAAGTATGGCTATGAGTGGGGTGTAGAGTCACTCGACAAAGTGCAAAAAAATGGTGTTATGGATCAAATCATGCAAATTGTTGGAATAGTCGGCATGATGGTCGTAGGTGGCATGGTCGCAACTATGCTGCCAGTAACTACACCTCTTAAATTTGCAATGAGTGGTGCAACAATTAAAATTCAATCAATATTAGACAAAATTATTCCTGAAATGCTACCGCTGTTAGCTACTTTGTTAGTATTTTGGCTAATCAGAAAGAAAGTAAGTACGTCAAAATTAACAATTAGCGTTTTGATTTTAGGTATTTTATTACACGTTATTGGGATTTTATAAGGGAGATTTAAAAAATGAATTTAATTCAGCAATATATTTCAGAAACACCAAAGCAATTGGACAAAATTGTTAAGGGTAGTAAGGAGCTTTTCGCTAATGTAGCAAAAAGAGATATTAATAAAATTATTATTACTGGTTCAGGTACCAGTTACCATTCAGGTTTGCAAATGCAATCTTTGATGAGAAAACGTTCCGGAATTGAAGTTCTCGCTTTTTATCCCTTTATGCTAACGCCTGACTTCTTTGTTGGCGACAACACACGCACATTGCTCATTGGTATTTCACAAGGTGGCAGCAGCTTTAGTACCTTTAACGCCATGAAGACTGCTAAAAAGGCTGGCTGCATTGTTGGCACAATGGCTGGCGAAACTGGTGCCTACATTGACCAAATTGCAGACGAAGTTATGACTGTTAATATTGGTGAAGAAAAAGCTGGAGCTAAGACCAAAGGTTATTATTGTACGAAATTAAATTTGCTACTGTTAGCTGACTACATTGGACTTGAAAACGGCAATTTAACTAAAGATCAATTTGACGAAGATATTAGCAATTTGAACCAAACGCTAGAGCAATTTCCTCATGCTTATGACCGTGCTTACAAGTGGGTTGAAGAACATAAAGAGAAGTTAGCAAAGACTGATAACTTACGTGTAGTTGGACCTTCTATGCTGTATGGGGATGTCTTAGAAAGCTCACTCAAAGTATTGGAAACTTGCCGGATGCCAGTTACCGGATATGACTTTGATGAGTTCATTCATGGTATTTATAACGCAATGAATGAAAGGGCTAGTGTTGTTATCTTAGATAATGGCACAGAGCCACGTTGTCAAAAGATGATTGAGGTCTTAGGCGACTGGACCAACAACTTATATTTGGTTGATACCTCTGATGCTAACAATGGTAATCACTTTGGTTATGACGTTGATGTTCCTAAGGACTTTGAAACCTTTATTTATCCAATGCTTATGCAAGTAATGGCATCAATCGTTCCAACTGTTATGGGCTTTGATCCCAATACTCCTAAAGACCCTAACTTCCACATGAAGCTGGGTAGTAAAAAATTTAACCACTAATTATTAAGTAGAGCATTGATAACCGACTGGCTACTAAAAAGTGGTGGCTGGTCCGTTCACTCTTAAATTATGCAACAGGGGAGATACTCCTATCATATCCAAAAAGGCACTAACCAATTATTTGGCTAGTGCCTTTTCTTCATCTATTTCTTCTAAGATTAGCGAATTACCACAGCTCTTGCATGTCTGCTTTTACTGGTAAAAATACGCATAAACTGCTGAGTCGTTACCCAAAATGACTTATTTGGCCAAGACTTTTTCATATACGGATCAGCTATCAAAAATTGACCTTTTTTGTAGCCAACAAGAGCAAGTACATGGTATGGTCGCCCATTTTGATAATGCCATGAACCTGCAGTTATTACTGCATTCCCATGTTTGACCTCGTTAATTAACGTTTTCTTTGAAGTGCCTGAAATATTTGCAGCATTATCGTCGTATTTTTTAGCATAATCAGTCAAAGGCTTAGGATAAATTGTCCAAACAACATTATTGGGGCTTTCCTTATAGGGATTTCCATTAAAACCTGTTTTTGGGCTTGAACTTTTAGGCATATTCTTAATGATCGTCTTTAAACTAGTTTTCAGCGCAATTCCTTTAACCGACAAAGCCATTTTAAGACTTGCAGTTTCACAGGCATTAGGCGCATAAAGTGGATATAGATGTGTAGGGGAGAACGTATTTATTAGTTTTGCTTAAAGCACTGCTATTTATTAAGCCAACCATAATTATGACCACGCCGGCTAATTTCAAAATATTTTGTTCCGTTGACTACAGCTACTTTATCCAATTGCACAAGCTTGTGTTTTAACTTTTTCGTTTTAGTTAAAGGCTTTGCTTCATTATTTTCATTTGTATCTGGTGGTTGTGACCATAGTTGATATTTAGCAGAGCTTACCTGACGACAATTATAATTACGAGCAGATTGAATAACTGGTGTTGCATTAGTAGCTGCCTGGACTTTGATACTAGTACACATCATTAGTGAACTCAATAATAGCAAGACTTTCCACATATTCATTCTTAATCCTCCAAGTTTTATTATTGATTATAGGTCCGACAGTAATATTTTTACATAATATTTTCTTTTGAAAAATTCTTTACTATCAGCCTGATATTTTTATTTTTCGTTAGGTGCAGCAACAGAAGCTCTTACTTTTAACTTGGGATGATGAACAATGGAATTAAGTTTTTTACCCTGAATTAATTTCAAAATTCCCTGACCAGCTTCTTTACCAACAGAGGTTCGTTCGTAGTTCATTGTTGTTAAACTGGGAGTTAAGTATGCGGCTGAGTCAAAATCATCAAAGCCAACTAGTGAAATATCCTCTGGGACTTTCAACTGCATTTTTTTAAGCATATCTAAGACTAATAATGCCAAGCTGTCATTGTAGCAAGCGATTGCCGTCGGTCTTTGACCATCTTTTAGGTAAAAGGCTATTTTTTTACTGATTGTTTGAAAAGGATCATGAGAATTGTACATGATAATACTGCTGTTAGAGAGATTGGAGCTGGTCTCTTGGTAAGCTTTCATGAAGCCATTCATTCGGTGTACACCTTGAAGATCATCTACCTGAAATATTCCTAGTATTCGCTGGTGCCCCATACTAAGTAGGTATTTGATGAGTTCTGTTTCTGCTGCCTCATCATCATTTGTGATTGATGGAAAGTTTAACTTAGGGTATTCAGCGTTAATAAATAGTAGTGGAATTTTACTCTTAGCGACTCGTTTATAGATATCGAGATTAGGACTAGGCTTAGCACTTTCGCTTGGTTCGACAATTAAACCCGCAATTTGTGAATCAAGCATTTTAATTAAGCTTTCACGTTCTTTTTTTGGGTGGTTATGTGTATTAGCGATGAGAAGTGAGTATTCTTTTGTACTGATTTCAGTGTCAATCTGTGAGATTATCTTGGGGAAAATATAGTCTGCGATATGCGTACAAATTAATCCGATTGTTTTACTTTCGGGATTAACTTGCCATTTTTTGTTCCAGTCCTGAATAAACATGCCGCTACCCTGAACCTTGTAGATTAAATGCTCATCTTGCAATTCAGATAATGCTTTACGAACAGCATAACGTGATTTATTGAAGCGGTGCATTAGTTCGGTTTCTGTTGGCAATTTTTGATTAACTTGAAAATGTCCAAAAGTTATTTCTTTTTTTAGAGTTTCTTTGATTGCGAGATAATCGCTTTTCATTTAAGGTTCCTCCATGAATTTATTTGATTATTATTTATCATGTTTTTTTAAAAAGAAACATAGAAAGCATATATGTGGATAATATCAATCATTATATCACAGATACTAACCGATAAAGTGTGTGTAAATGACCCGGAAAAAAATAAATAAAAAATCGGTGATGCAATTTTTGTTGAATTTAAGCCACTTTTTTGTCTTTTTTTATGCCGAAAATCATTCGAATGAATTTTTATAAAGGTTGAATATAAAAATAAATGTTCTATAATGAAAATGCTTACAAGAAATGGATAGAATATTAATAAGGGGGATTTTTCAAGTGGTACAAGAAAAAAAGAAAATACCAAGTAGTTTTATTTACTTCTTTGGATCATTTGGCGGTATTTTGTTTGGCTATGATATTGGCGTTATGACAGGTGCTTTGCCATTCTTGCAAAATGATTGGAACTTAACTAATGCATCAATTGTTGGCTGGATTACTTCCGCTGTGATGTTTGGTGCTATTTTTGGTGGTGCTGCCGCCGGACAACTTTCCGATAAATTTGGTAGAAGAAAAATGATTCTAGTTTCAGCAATCATCTTTGCATTGTTTTCAATTTTATCGATGGTTGCACCACATAATGGTTCCATGTATTTAATTATTATTCGAATATTACTAGGACTTGCTGTAGGGGCAGCTTCGGCCTTAGTACCAGCGTACATGTCAGAGATGGCACCTGCTAATGCTCGTGGTAGTTTATCTGGATTGAATCAGACGATGATTACTTCAGGAATGCTGCTTTCTTATATTATGGACTTTATCTTGAAAGGTGTACCAACTCCGTGGAATTGGCGGCTGATGTTAGGGTTAGCAGCTGTACCAGCAATTATTCTATTTTTGGGTGTTGTCAAATTACCAGAATCACCACGGTTTTTAATTAAGAATGGTAAAGAAGACGAAGCTCGTGAAGTACTTTCATATATCAGAAAAAGTGACAAGGAAATTGATGACGAAATCCTTGAGATAAAGTCAGCTTCTGCAAAAGAAAATTCAGCATCAGAAAAGACCACATGGGGATCATTATTTAGCAGCAAATATCGCTATTTGGTTATCGCTGGTGTTGGTGTAGCAGCCTTTCAACAATTTCAAGGTGCGAATGCTATCTTTTATTACATTCCTTTAATCGTTCAAAAGGCTACTGGCAGTGCAGCTAGTTCAGCACTAATGTGGCCAATTATTCAAGGTGTCATTTTGGTTACAGGATCGCTTGTTTACATTGCGATTGCAGAAAAGTTTAAGCGTCGTTCATTATTAATGCTTGGCGGAACAATTATGGGTCTTTCATTTTTATTACCATCCGTAATTAATAGTATTGCGCCGCATACCAACCCAATGATGATTGTTGTGTTCCTATGTATCTATGTTGCATTTTATTCATTCACTTGGGCACCATTAACCTGGGTACTGGTAGGAGAAATTTTCCCACTTGCAATTAGAGGACGTGCTTCTGGATTAGCATCTTCATTAAACTGGATTGGTTCTTGGGCTGTTGGACTGCTATTTCCAATGATGACTGCTTCAATGTCACAAGAAATGGTCTTTGGAATTTTTGGTGTTATTTGTATCTTAGGGGTCTTATTTGTTCGCTTCTTTGTTCCTGAAACTAAGGGTCATACTTTAGAGGAAATTGAAGAAGAAGGAATGAATCATGGCTTAAAAGAAGCAAAGTAGTTAGGAGATGAAAATATGAATATCACGGATACCGCTGAATTAATTCGGTCAGGTAAGACTGCTTTGGGAATTGAATTTGGTTCAACGCAAATTAAGGCAGTGTTAATTGATAGTAAGTTTAGGCCGCTAGCAACAGGTACTTTTCAATGGGAAAACAGTTTGAAGAACGGAGTTTGGACGTATTCAAAGGAAGAAATTTGGACTGGCTTGAGATTAAGCTATCAGCAGTTAGCAGCCAATGTTAGCAGCAAGTATCATGTCAAAATTGAAAAAATTGGGGCAATTGGTGTTAGTGCAATGATGCATGGTTATCTAGCATTTGATAAGAATGATCAATTGTTAGTCCCCTTTAGAACTTGGCGCAACACGATTACTGGTGATGCAGCTGGTGAGTTGACAAAGTTGTTTAATTTCAATATTCCACTTCGCTGGAGTATCGCGCACTTATATCACGCAATTCTACATAATGAAGAGCATGTTAAAAATATTGCATATATGACAACCTTAGCAGGATATGTTCATTGGCAATTATCTGGTGAAAAAAACATCGGCATTGGTGATGCGTCAGGAATGTTTCCTGTTGATCAAACAGGGGACTTTAATTCTAAGATGTTGGAACAATTTAATAATTTGCCACAAGTTAAGAAATATCCGTGGGAAATTAGAGATATTTTACCTAAGGTCTTAACTGCAGGACAAGTAGCTGGTCATTTAACTGAACAGGGTGCTAAGTTGCTTGATCCAACTGGAACGCTGCAAAGTGGCAGTGTAATGGCACCACCTGAAGGTGATGCTGGTACCGGCATGATTAGTACTAATAGTGTCCGGCTTAGAACCGGTAATATTTCTGTTGGTACTTCTGAATTTTCAATGGTAGTTTTGGATAAACCTCTCAAAAAAGTTCACCGCGATATCGATATTGTGGCAACCCCAGATGGCTTACCAGTAGCTATGGTTCACGTTAATAATTGTTCTTCTGATATTAATGCTTGGGCAGAAATTTTTAAGGAATTTGCTGGGCGATTAGGTAAGAATTTATCTGCAGATGAACTTTACAGCACTTTGTTCTTAGATGCGACTAAGTCAGACCCAGATGCTGGTGGCATGGTTAATTATAGTTACTTCTCTGGTGAGCCAGTGACTAATACCGATGAAGGTCGACCAATGCTTGTTAGAACTCCTAACAGTAAATTTACGTTAGCAAACTTTATGTTGGCACAACTTTATTCGGCCTATGCGCCGCTTAAGATTGGAATGGATGTTTTGACAGATGAAGAAAATGTCAAAACAGATGTCATGATTGCACAAGGTGGCTTATTTAAAACTCCGGTAGTTGGGCAGCAGGTGTTGTCAAACATCTTGAATTTACCAATTTCTGTCATGCTTAATGCCAGCGTTGGTGGCCCTTGGGGCATGGCAGTGCTTGCGCAATACGCTGCACAACATGAGTCAATAGCCTTAGCAGACTATCTAGATAGTCAAGTTTTTGTTGATTCAGAAATGATGAGTTTAAGTCCAGAGCCCGAAGGTGTCAAAGGTGCTCAAAAGTACATTGATTGCTATAAATTAGCACTGAAACTTGAAAATCAGGCAGAAATATTAAAGGACGAGGAAGAATAGAATGTTAGAGCAACTAAAAAAAGAAGTTTATGAAGCTAACATGCAACTGCCTAAGCTAGATTTGGTTACCTTTACTTGGGGCAATGTGTCCGGAATTGACCGCGACAGTGGCTTATTTGTTATCAAACCTTCTGGTGTGGAATACGAGCAAATGAAACCCGATGATATGGTAGTGGTTAATCTTAAAGGCGAGGTAGTTGAAGGCTCGATGAACCCATCAAGTGATACGCCAACGCATACTGTTTTGTACAATGCCTTTCCTAAGATTGGCGGCATTGTCCATACGCATTCGCCTTGGGCCGTGTCTTTTGCGGCAGCCAAGATGGATATTCCAGCGATGAATACGACACATGCCGATACTTTTTATAATGCAATTCCAGCAGCCGATGCTTTAACTAAGGCTGAAATTGAGGAAGATTATGAAGGTTACACGGGTCAAGCAATTGTGCGGACGTTCAAAGAGCGCGGTTTAGATTATGAGGCAACTCCAGGAACACTAGTTAGTCAACATGGTCCGTTCTGCTGGGGCGAAACGCCAAAAAAGGCGGTATATAACGCTAAGGTGCTAGAAGTCGTGGCTGAGGAAGACTATCACACTTTGCAACTAACTCGAGCTAATAGCGAATTACCACAATATTTGCTGGATAAGCACTATTATCGCAAGCATGGTAAGAATGCCTATTATGGTCAAAGCAATGCACAGTCACAGACACATGCAAAGAGAACTGGGAAGTGATGTTAAGCTGAGTAATGATGGATTAAAAATTGTAGTAGTTTAAAAGTGTGTTTTTATTTTAAAGGAGAAATTATTATGTTATCTATTCCAAAATATGAATTCTGGTTTGCTGCCGGTAGTCAACACCTTTATGGTGAAGAAGCTTTAAATCAAGTTGCAGAAGACTCTAAAAAAATTGTTGCTAGTTTAAATGAAAACGGCAATTTACCATATAAAATTGTGTTTAAAGAAGTACTAACAACTGCTGATGAAATTACTAAATTTATGAAAGAAGCTAATTATGATGACAATGTTGCCGGTGTAATTACTTGGATGCATACTTTTTCACCAGCTAAGAATTGGATTCGCGGTTCACAATTATTACAAAAGCCATTATTACATTTTGCTACGCAATACTTAAATTACATTCCTTACGAAACAATGGACTTTGACTACATGAACTTGAATCAAAGTGCTCACGGTGACCGGGAATATGGCTATATCAATGCTCGTTTGAATATGCATAATAAGGTTGTTTATGGTCACTGGCAAGATCCAGAAGTTGTAAAGCAAATTGCTGACTGGGAAGATGTTGCTGTTGCTTATGACGAATCATTTAAGACTAAGATTTGTCGTTTTGGTGATACGATGCGTAATGTTGCCGTTACAGAAGGTGACAAGGTTCAAGCACAAATTCAATTAGGTTGGACAGTTGATTACTATCCTGTTGGTGACTTAATTGACGAAATGGACAAAGTTAAAGAATCTGAAATTGATGACGAATATGCTGACCTGAAGTCGCGCTACATTATGGTTCAGGGCGATATGGATGCAAAAGCTTATGAAGATACTGTTCGCTATCAATTAAGACAATACATTGCTTTAAAGCGCTTCCTTGAACGCGGAGGTTATACTGCATTTACGTCAAACTTTGAAGACTTGCACGGAATGAAGCAATTGGAAGGTTTGTCAGCTCAATTGATGATGCGTGATGGTTATGGCTTTGCCGGTGAAGGTGACTGGAAGACTGCTGGATTGTTGCGGATTTTCAAGATTATGACACACAACAAGAGAACTGCATTTATGGAAGACTATACTCTTGACTTGCGTAAAGGTCATGAAGCTATTTTAGGTTCACACATGCTTGAAGTTGACCCATCCATTGCTTCTGAAAAGCCACGGGTTGAAGTTCACCCATTAGACATTGGTGGTAAGGATGATCCTGCACGTCTGGTATTCTCCGGTGGTGAAGGCGATGCTGTTGATGTAACTTTGGCTGACTTCCGTGATAACTTCAAGATTGTTACTTATCCAGTAATTGGTCATAAAGCTGAGGAGACACCACACTTACCTGTTGCTAAGCAAATGTGGACACCAAAACCTGGCCTTAAAGAAGGCGCCACTAAGTGGATTCATGCTGGCGGTGGTCACCATACTGTAATGTCATTTGCAGCTACTGAGGAACAAGTTCGCGACTTAGCTACAATGTATGGCGTTAACTTATGTGATATTGAATAAGGCTAATATTATAAATAAAATAAAAACTTCAGTAGACGTTTAAATCTACTGAAGTTTTTATTTTATTTGATGGGGATCAATTCAACGGTTTTCATTATTTGTTTAACATTATTTTTTTGAACAAAACCTGTTTTTGTTTCCATAGCGTTTGCTGTTCCCGAGGCAATTGCCCAACGGATAGCAGATTTGAAATCAAGCTGTTTGTCTAATGCATATAATAATCCACCGACAACCGAGTCACCAGATCCTTCAGTGTTTACTATCTTTACTGGATTAAACTTAACTTGAAAGAAATGCTCATGATGTTTAACTAGTGCACCTTCGGCACCTAATGAAACAATAATATTTTGAATTTTATTTAGATTGCTCTGAGTGATTTCCTTTTTTAAAACGTAACAATCATAAGTTACTGTAGTTGAAAGAAGATCTGCAATTTCTTGTTCATTAGGCTTAATAAAGTCAGGCAACGAGTTACTTTTTAATACTTCTGTTAAAGCTTTACCGGAAGTATCCAAAATGATTTTTATCTTTGGGTCTAAAGTTCTAATTAGATTAATAATTTTTGTATAAAAATTATTAATTTGAGTAGGAGGTAAGCTGCCATTTAAAGAAATTGCTGAAATTTTGTTACTGCCTATTAATGATTTTAATTTATTGAGTAAATGTGTAAAGTTTAATGAAGATAAATAATCGCCATGTTCATTAATTTCTGTTTTTTTATTATTTTGTTGAATTATTGTGTAGCAATTGCGGGTGTTACCAGCAATCTTAATAAAATCAGCAGTATATTGATCTTCACATGCTTGATCTTCAATATATTGACCGTTGTAACCTGCTAAAAAACCTGTTGCTGCAGTTTTTGCACCAAGATTAGATGCAACACGAGCGGCATTAATTCCTTTACCGCCAACCATCTTTTTTATTAAATTGACTCGATTAAGTGAGCCTACTTTTAACTCTTTGAGTTGGTATAGACGGTCAACGGATGGGTTGACTGTAATTGTAATATCCATTATCTATTCCTATTCTAAATTATTAGTAAATCATTTTAATATATTTTGAATATTTCTTAACTTTTTCATTTTCAATTTCTGGATCTGTTACCAAACAATCAAATTTATCTAATTTTTGAAAAGTTATAATATCTGAATGATCTAATTTAGTATGATCTGCTACAACAAATGATTTTTCAGAATGAGCAATGGCAATATTTTGAATGTTGCCTTCAGGTATTGTGCTTGTTGTAACACGATTTTCACTGATTCCGTTGGTAGAACATAATGCATAATCTAAATTGAGACCATTAAAAATATTTTCAGCTTTTTCTCCCAAGAATTCTTCGGTATTTCTATGTAGTTCGCCACCAGTAAGTAATAAGCGGCAGTCACTTTTATTTATTTCATTAAAAGCTGGCAAGCTGTTAGTTACAAAAGTCAAATTCTTAGGTATTAATAGGGGTACTGCCATTAATAAAGTGGTTCCCGCACCTAAAAAAATTGTTGAGTTATTAGTAATTTTATTTGCTAATAATTTGGCGATTTCTTTTTTTTCAACGATATTTTTCTTTATTTTTTCGTTTGTTGTTGATTCTGTCTGATTATTGCTTTGGGCTCCGCCATAAATTCTGGTTATTTGTCCTTGTTCTTCTAAGCGCTTAAGATCACGTCTGATAGTCATTGGTGAAACTTGTAAATTTTTTGCAATATCAACGGTTGTCATAAATCCTGTTTTACTTAGAATATTGTTAATCTCTGTTAATCTTTTTTCTTGTAAACTCACAAAATCACTTCTTCATACTAGAATTATATTACACACATAGTATAACAAACATTCCTGAACAATAAAAGTAATTCTGTGTTTATCTTTGTTAAATTTAGGTTGACAATGTTCAACTTAGGTATTATATTGAAAACGTATACAGAATAAGAAAGGAGGTTTTAAGTATTGTTTTACGAAAATTTAATTGATTTAAATGTTTCTGTGTCTACTGAAGAGCAGTTATTTGATTTAGTTGGGTTAAGGACCATCAATTTGAAGTATGCAAACTTAGGTTATATTACGAGTCTTGAGAAAAGGGAACTCTCTTATCCGACTGGATTAAAATTTCCCAAAATATCCTTAGCGTTGCCACATGTGGATCCACAATATGTTAAACGACCATTTATATATATTGCGAGAACTAATCAGCCATTAAAATTAAGACAAATGGGTGATAATGCTGAGATAACAGCTAATGACTTTTTGTTTTTGGGTTTAAAGAATGGTAAAAAGCAACCTGAATTGCTATCTCAAATAATTTCAGCTTTTCAAGATGAAAACTTTGTTGGGCAATTTAAAGAAATAAATACTGCTGAAAAGATGCTTCAGTTAGTTGAAAGAAAGTTTGAGGGATTATCAAAATGAAAACTATTTTAGTTTGTTGTGGAACGGGCGTTGCTACTAGTCCTCAAGTTGCTAATAAAATTAATGATTTTTTAGCAGACCAAGGATTAGATCAAATTGCTAAAGCTACGCCAGAACCTGTTGCAGAAGCCAAAGGATCTGTTGAAAATGATGCTAATGTCATTATTTATGTTGGCATTGCTCCAGCTGATGGGGAACTTCAAGAAGCACTTGATCAAAATAACGTTGTTGGTATGGTAGGTTTACCATGGCTAACTGGTATGGGACAAGATGAAGCTAATCAAAAAGTAGCTGATATTGTTAAACAGGCAAAATAACAAATCGTATAGGAGATGATTTGAATGGACTGGAACGCGATAGTTCAAGGAATTTTAAGCGTTGGAGCTCAAGTATTAATTCCAATTTTAATTATGATTTTAGGACTAATATTTGGAATGAAGCCGTCTAAGGCTATAACTTCTGGACTGTATCTAGGAACTGGGTTTATTGGTATGTCAATGGCAATAAATCAATTAACTCAAACTGTTAGTCCTGCTGCTAAAGCTTTAGCCAAATATACTGGAATCAATTTACCTGCGGTAGATTTTGGCTGGACTGGTGCAGCTTCAATTACATGGAGTTGGACGTTAGCTTTTCTTTTCTTTGCAGTGGAAATTGTTGTAAACATCGTTATGCTTTTGGCAAAATTGACGGACACAATGAATGCAGATATGTGGAATGTTTGGGGAGTAGCCTTAACTGGTTATATGGTTTACCAAATTTCTGGTAGTTTAATTTGGGGCTTTATCTGTGGTGCAATTCAAGTAGTGATTTGCTTGAAGCTTGGCGACATGTGGAGTAAAGAAATTGCTAATATGTTAGGCTATGAAGGCGTTACTGTAACACACATTGAGGCTTTTACTGCTATTATTATGTCGCCTATTAACAAATTGATGGATTACATTCCGATTTTTAATCGTGAATGGGATGCTACAGCCTTAAAGAAAAAAATTGGTGTTTTTAGTGAACCAGTTGTAATGGGCTCAATTATTGGACTTTTGTTAGCTTTGGCTGGTCGCTATAGTTTGGGTGATGCTCTGAATTTAGCAGTTACTGTTGGAGCTGTAATGGCAATCTTTCCAGTTATGGCTAAGTTCTTTATGGATGCACTAACACCATTTGGGTCTACTATGAGTGACTTCATGAAAAAACACGTTAAAGGTAGAACATTCTCAATTGGATTAGACTGGCCTATTTTGGGTCAAAGTACTGAATTATGGGTAACAATGGTACTAATGATTCCAGTTTCGATTATCTATGCTGCAGTTTTGCCGGGGAATACTATTCTACCAATTGCTGGTGTAATTAATTATTGTATTGGTGTTGGTGGCTTACTGCTTACTGGTGGTAATTTATTAAGAATGTTGGTTTTGGGTGTGATTTACGAACCAGTCTTCTTATATGGAGCATCATATTTTGCAAATATCTTTACTAAATTAGCGAAATCGAGTACTACCATTAAAGTTCCAGCTGGTTCTCAAGTTTCGTGGAGTTCAATTGAAGCCCCTGAATTGAGATGGGCAATGGCTTGGGCTGGTCGTGGTAATATATGGGCAATCATTGCCTTAGTAGCATTGATGGTTTTGTTCTGGTTGCTGTATCGCTCATTTAAGAAAAATCCGATTCCTACTTTAAAGTATAAGAAAGCAGCTAAAGCCGAATAGGTATAGATTAATGAAAAACATTTCAAATAAAAAGTTTTTTTGGACATGTTTATCTTTTCTAGCTTTCGGACTATTCAGTCTAGCTCTTATAACTAAGACCTATTGGCTAAATATCTTCGTTATTATTTTGGGATTACTAATTAATAAGAAGGGAAGTGATACTCTTTTTGTTAAAAAGCGTTGGTCTACTAAAAATAATATAAGGAGGAAAAAATAATTTATGAAATATCCTGCAGGAAGAATTCCTTTTGAATATGAACGTGAAGATTTAGCAAAAGTAGTTCGAGAAGTAATGGAACGTCGTGATACTAATATTGTCGGTGGAAATATTAGTATTAAAGTTCAAGACGAAGCTGGTAAAGATTACTATGTAATGACACCAACAATGATGTCAGAAGCATATATGGGTTATTTAAATGCTGATCAAATTTTAGTGATTGAACCACACACGCGTAAAGTTATTTCTGGAAATGGTAAGGTAACTCGTGAAATTAATATGCACGAAGCAATTTATGATACTAATCCAGATATTAAATGTGTCTTTCACTCTCATGCTGATCAATGTATGTTCTGGGGTACAAGTGGTTTGAATATGCCTAATGTTACAGAGGCTACACAAAAGTTGAAAGAAATAAGAACTCTAGATTGGCATCCAATGTGTACAGAAGAACTGGCGCAGTATGTTGCGGGAGAAATTAAAAAGCTGGGTTCAAAAGCTTTACGAAATGGTTTTATCCTAAACTCACATGGTACTTTGTTTACATCAGGTGGAAAGGATATGGATCCGCTAACTGCGTTACATAAGTCTTTAGCTGACGTAGATATTACTGAATATAATGCTAAGGTTGCATATAAGCAAACTGTATTTCAAGAAATTGGTGTCCTAGACGGATATTATTCCGAAGGTACAAAAATTGGTACTTGGGAAGATGTTAAAGCTGGTAAAGCACTTTATAACAAAAAAACAGCCCAAAATAAAAAGGGCGACTAAAAAGTGCCCTTCTTACAAAGTTTGACCACTTTGACCATATAACATTTTTTCTATAGATGCAACTATTATCAAGATTATTTGTGTAAAACCTGATCAATTTGATCAGGTTTTTTTGGAATAAAAATATGGATTGAGGAATTTTATGAGTGTAGCAGAAAAACGAGTTTATGATGAATTAGCAAAACAAGCTTCTGAGCATGCTATTCCTACTCTTCAATTAGCAGAGAATTTAAAATTATCTAGATCTGTAGTTAGTCACTATCTTAATAAGTTATTAAAAGAACATAAAGTAAGGAAAATTGCGGGTAGACCAGTAAAATGGGAAATAACAGAGCATCTATCTCCTGATTTCTCTCAGGTTTTTACTGACTTTATAGGATATAAGGGCTCAATGAAACATATCATTGATCAGGTTAAAGCAGCAGTAGTATATCCTCCAAATGGATTAAATATTTTAATTACAGGTCATTCAGGTGTTGGCAAAAGTTATTTGGCAAATAAAATTTATCGTTATTCTATAAGTAAACAAATTAAAAAAGTTGGTGCACCATATATTACTTTTAATTGTGCTAATTATGCTGATAATCCAGAATTAATTTCTAGTACTTTGTTTGGATATGTGAAAGGGGCTTTTACGGGCGCAAATGAAGAAACTGAAGGGCTTTTAAAACAGGCCAATGGTGGATTCTTATTTTTAGATGAAGTTCATCGTTTAAGTAGTGAAAATCAAGAAAAATTGTTTAGTTTTATTGATACGGGTAAATTTTATAAAGTAGGTGATAATATTCATGCTGAAAAAACTAATGTTCGATTGATAATGGCAACTACGGAGAATCCAGATAAGGTCTTATTGACAACATTTTTAAGGCGAATACCAGTAAAAATAAAATTACCTGATTATATAAATCGACCAATTGATGAGCGATTAGAATTATTGAAGTTACTTGTTTATAAAGAAGCAAGAAAAATAAATAAAAGTATCTGTGTCGATCAGCATGTCGTTTCTGCATTATTACAAATAAAGCATGCAGGAAATATTGGATATATTAAGAATATTATTCAACTTGCTTGTGCATCGGCATATAATCGTGATTTAAATTTGCCCACAATTAATGTAACTGTTTCTAATCTGCCTTTGAATAATTTACCTGAATATTATAATTGGGGAACTATTTTAGTTGATCCAAATGAAAAAATAAAATTTATTTCACAATATGATTTTTCGCTAGGATTAGATGATTTAAAAATATCAATTCATCGGTTAGCAGAAAATTATTCATTAAAAAAGTTACGAGCTTGTCAAACAAAACTTCAAAATTTAAATAGTATAAATAATAAAATTGAATTTGAGACGGGGCTTCATATACAGCATCAACGTATTTTTTCAGAAATTATTCAAAAGAGGTATGGATTAAATATGGCAACATCAATTGAGCCACTGATATTCATATTATATAAAAACCACTTTAAGATTACGAAAATAGATAGAGAAAGTTTAACTAAAATTTTTTCAAAGAAGTTACCACGTTCATTTCATATAGCAGATATTTTTTATCAACAATTGCCAATATTGGATAAAATAAGCAAAAACTCTTTAATGATAATTTTTACTATCTTAATAAGTCAATTTGTTGATGAAAATATTAAATTGCGTGCTTTAATGGTTGCACATGGAGAAAATACTGCTACCAGTATTCAGGCTGTCGTTAATTCCTTATGTGAAAATTATATTTTTGATGCAATTGATATGCCTATTGATGCTAATGTTTCTTCCATTATTAAAGAAGCAAATAAATTAATAGACAGTTTCAACACAACTAATGGCTTTGTGTTGATGATAGATATGGGCTCATTAGAACAACTTTATTCTAAAATTAATTCACATTTAGATGGTGATTTATTAGTAATTAATAATTTAACTACCCTGACAGCACTTGATGTTGCGATTAAAATTAAACAGAATACACCATTTAAAAAGATTGCCGAAAAAGCAGACCAAGATTACGCAATTGAAGCAAAATATTATGAAGGCTTTTCTCAATTACCTAATATTTTGGTTTCATGTGTTTCGGGGCTAGGAATTGCTGAAAAAGTAAGTGAAATAATTAGACCATTCATGCCAGCCGATATTAAGACAATTGCAATTAGTTATGATTCTTTGAAAGAAAAAATAATGAGAAAGGAATGGTCATATTTTGATCGTACACTTTTTGTGTTGACAACGATTGATATCACTAAAGATGTGAAGTTTAAACATATGAATTTATATAATTTGTTGGATGCAAGTGGTGAAGAAAAATTACGTGATTGGTTGACCCCATACTTATCATCAGAGCAGATAATAAATTTTAATAATCAAATTGTTCGTTTCTTTTCTAAAGAAGGAATTGCTGAGAGATTAAGTTTTTTAAATCCTGACGTAGTTATTGGTGAGGTAGAAACAATTATTAATAAATATGAACTGCTTTATAAAGTGAAATTTGATGGTAAATTCAAGCTTAATTTATATATGCATATCGCACTGATGATTGAACGACTAATGCTTCATAATTCATCAGTTAGTGTGGAAAAGTCGATATCTAAAAAGGAGGCAAAATTTTTCAAAATAACGCATAGTGTTTTTCAACCAATTGAAATAAAATACAACATTAGAATTACGGCTACAGAAATGAATATTTTATATGAGTTGTTTAGTCAATTTATTTAAGATAAAACTCAATACTAAATTTTACGGAAAGAATTAGTAAAATTTAGTATTTTTTGTATGTTAACAATAGTGTTTAAACAATTATTTAAATTAAACACTTTGTTCAACAATTAAATAGCTATAAAAGCTATAAAAACGATGATTTAGTTGGCATATGTTTTGCTAAAAGAAAGTTAGAGGGAGGAAAAAGATGAAAAAAATTCTATTGGCATCACATGGTAAATTAGCTAGTGGTATTAGAAGTTCTATTAAAATTTTAACTGGTAAGGAAAAGAATCTTAGAATTATTGATGCTTATGTTGATGATTCAGACTTTACAGGTCAAATTATTGATTTTATAGCTAGTATAGATGCAAATGATCAAGGATTTATTTTTACTGATATTTATGGGGGAAGTGTTAATCAAAAAGTTGTGTCAGAAGTTATAAACTCAGGTAAGAAAAATATTTATGTAATTACAGGAATGAACTTACCGATTGTTTTATCAATATTATTAGCGACAGGTAATATTTCAATGCATAACTTACAAGAAATGATTAATGATAGTCAACTAAAAATAGTAGAGGTTAAAGTAAATAAAAATAAAGAAGATGACTTTTTTAGTTAGTAAAAATCATGATTAAGACAATTTTATTTGATTGGGATGGAACGCTTTTAAATAGTAATGATTTGATTAATGAATCGAATATGTATGCACTTAATAAATACGGTGATCACACTTTTACTGTAGATGAAGTTAAACCCTTTAATGGAAGACACTTAATAGATGTATATCGTGAATTATATCCAGGATTAGAAGATAAAATATTATATACCTATAATACATATAGCGATTTACGGCATGATCAAAGTGTTCGATTATTTCCAGATGTTAAAGAAGTTTTACAGAAATTAAAAAATTTAGGATGTCATTTGGGAGTAGTTTCGATGAAACGTAAGTATATGGTTAATCATGGGTTGAATTTATTTAATTTAACTTCTGTATTTGACGTTGTAATTGGTGGTGATGAATGCAAAAAGAGAAAACCTGATGCTGAACCAATATTAATTGCAATGCAAAAAATAAATGCCAATCCTAAAGAAACTTTGATGATTGGTGATAATTGGCAGGATATTGAATCTGCTAATAATGCTCATACGCGCAGCGTGTTTGTTACTTGGTCGCAAAAAAATTATGAACAGATTCGCCCGTATCAACCAACTTATTGTATTGATAGAATGCCGGATTTATTACAAATAGTAAGGGAGGAAAAATAATAATGATAGTACAGGTTAGAGTAGATGATAGATTGATTCATGGACAAGTAGCACTTGTATGGAGTAGAGAATTGAATGCTTCTGCAATTTTAGTTGCCAATGATGGTGCAGCTGAAAATGATGTTGCTCAAATGACAATGAAAATGGCAATGCCTAGTGATAAAAAATTATTGATCCGTGGTATTAAAGATTCTATTAGTGTTTTAAATGATCCACGAGGAAAAAATATGAGAATTTTTGTTGTGACTAATTGTGTTAAAGACGCATATGAAATTGCAAAAAATGTTGATCAAGTGGAACAAGTCAATGTAGCAAATGCGGGAAGATTTGATCAAACTGATAAATCAAAGATTATTAGATTTAATTCGGCAATAGCACTTAATCCTAATGAAATTATTAAGTTAAAGGAATTAGATAAATTGTCTGATGTTGAGGCATTTTCGCAAGGATTACCTACTTCTGAAAAACTAACAATTCCACAATTAATTAATGGTAAAGCTTAATTTTTTAAGAAAGAGAGGGAAAATAATGTTAAAAGCAGCATTAATTGCTATGTTAGTTATGCTTCTTTGTTATGCAGGAAGTTATTTAACAGGCAATAGTTATATTGATCGTCCAATTGTGATAGGTGCTGTAGCAGGACTGTTTTTGGGAAATTTAAAACTTGGCTTAACAATTGGGGCTACCCTAGAAGCCGTATTTATGGGAGCACTAAATGTTGGTGGTGTAATTTCATCTGAGCCGGCTATTGCAACAGTATTAGCTGTAACTTTTGCGGTCACAACGAATATTAGTCAAAAGGCAGCAGTTACGTTAACTATACCAATAGGTGTTTTAGCAGCTTTTGTTTTATTAGCATTGAAAAATGGTGTCATGATTATTTTTGCACCTATTTTGGATAAATTAGCAGCAACTAATAATCAAAAAGGCTTAATCTTCATTCATTTTTTATCCTGGTTTATTTATTATGGGATTTATGCAGTAATGACTTTTATAGGCGTTTATGCTGGCTCTTCTGCAATAAGTTCATTAGTCAAATTTATTCCTCAAAATTTAATGGCGGGATTGAATACTGCAGGTGGACTATTACCGGCTGTTGGATTTGCAACGTTAATGAAAATATTATGGGATAATAAACTGGCAGTATTTTATTTACTAGGGTTTGTATTGACGATTTATTTGAATTTACCGGCAGTAGCAATTGCATGTATTGGTATTGCAATAGTGGTTGTAATGGCATTTCGTGATAAAGATATTTTGGATTTAAAGAAGAAAAAATCTGCTGTGGCAACAAAAGTAAACAATGGTTTAGACCAAAAACAACAAGAAGAGGAGGACTTTTTCGCATGAAAATAACAGAAAATTTATCAAAAGAAGAAAAGAAAATGTTAAATTCGATGTCGCTACGTTCCTTTGCGATGCATGCTGATCGAATGGGACCTGCAAAGTTCCATGCTAGTGGGTTTACATTTTGTATGTTACCGGCAATCAACAGATTCTATAAGACAACGAAAGATAAAGAGGCAGCGTTAATAAGGCATGTACAATGGTATAATTGTACTCCTCATGCAGAAAACTTGATTTTAGGTATTGTTGCATCAATGGAAAAAGAAAAGAGTCTTCGAGGCGATGACTTTGACGATCAATCAATTACTGCCGTAAAGACTTCGTTGATGGGACCTTTATCTGGGATTGGTGATACTTTCTTTCAAGGAATTCTTAGAGTTATTGCAGCAAGCATTGGGATAGGTCTTTCAATGCAGGGCTCGATTATGGGACCAATTTTGTTTCTACTTATTTATAATATACCAGCTGTTTTTTTATCGTTTTATTTAACGTATGTAGGTTATAGCTTAGGATCAACCTTTATTCAGCGTGTATATGAAAGTGGTGGTATGCAAATTCTGACTAAGGCTGCAAGTACCTTGGGATTACTTATGATGGGCTGTATGACTGCAATGAATGTCAAGTTTAAAACTACAATTGCATTAAGTATTGGTAAAGGAAAGCCGATTGCTCTACAAGGATACTTAGATCAATTATTTAAAGGTTTAGTTCCACTTCTGATTACAGTTGGATGTTTTTATCTTTTACGTAAAAGAGTTAATATTAACTGGGTTATGTTGGGAATATTTATATTGTCAATTGTTTTAGGATTAATTGGTGTAGTATAATGAACAAAAATACTAGTAATAAATTTGACTAAAAGGAGAAAAGTCGATGGCACGATTGCAAAAAATGGTTTTAAAACCAAAAGAGCAGCTTGTCACACGGCTTTTTTTGTCACCCAAATTAAAGCAAAATTTGACAGTTCTGTCATACAGTACTTATGACTTAGTTAATGTGATGAAGGATTTGGCTGAAAGCGATCCGTTTGTATCGCTAAAGCAGCCGCAAAATAGTGAGCACAGTTTAGAATGGCTGCGAACACCAAAAGGGGAAAACTTAGTTGACCATTTATTAATGCAGGTTGAGCTAAATAATTGGCGCAGTAAGGAAAAGCAAGTAGTTAAATTATTAATTTACAATTTAGACCAGGATGGATATTTACGAGTTGACCTGACTGAGCTTGCTACGCAAACAGAGTTTCTTGTTGCGGAATTAATTCACGCTCGCGATTTGTTACAAGAGCTTGATCCATGTGGTATTGGTGCAGGTGACTTAGCGGAATGCTTACTATTGCAGGCAAAAAAACAGCCTGATTTTAATTCGATTGCCATAGAATTGTTAACCAATAAGCAATTGTCGCTATTAGCAGATAAACAAAAATGGTCAGATAGTAGTTATTCACAGAAGCAACTGCAACAGGCATTAAGCAGTATTCAAACCTTAAATCCACTGCCGGCGAGTCAGTTTATTAATAACACCAATACGCAATATCTAATTCCTGACCTAATTTACCGGGTAAATGATGGTCGTCTAACAATTGAGAGCTTTCAAAATCAAATCCCTGAAATTTTATTTGACGAGCATAGTTTTTCTAAGTTAAGGAAGCAATCTGAGCAAAAACAGTATTTTTCTGAACAAAAACAGCGTTATGTTGAATTAAAAGCCGCCATTATGCATCGCCACCAAACATTAATGCGGTTAGGAAAATTTGTTGGTGAGCAGCAGTATGCTTTTTTGACTACTCTTGAAAAAGAGCAATTGCGACCGCTGGGGTTAAAGGAGGCAGCTCGCGAGTTGAATTTAGCCCCAAGCACTATTAGTCGGGCAATTAAAGATAAGTACATTCAATGTCAAAACAAAATTTTTAGTTTGAAGCTGCTGTTTCCGCGAGCAGTCACAGCCGACTTGTCACAGGCAAAGATTGAGTATGACTTAATGCAGCTGATTAAGAATGAGGACCATGTTAATCCCTTGAGTGATCAGCAGCTAGTCGAGCAATTTGCGGCCAAAGGAATTAACTTAAGTCGGCGCGTGATTACGAAGTATCGCCAAAAGTTGAATATCGCTAATAGTTATCAACGCAAAACAAAATAACAGCAATTCGAGCATTTTCGGATTGCTGTTATTTGTTAATTGTTAAATTTTATGGCAAATCATTGCCGGCTGCTAAATAAATATCGTACCACTCTTGAGCGGTTAAGCTAATATCGGCTCCCTTAGCACTATCAATGATATGTTCTGGGTTCATTGTACCGATAACCACTTGAATTTTAGCAGGATGGCGCAAAATCCATGCCGCTGCAATGGCATTCTTGGAAACACCCTTTTGGTCGGCTAATTTTTGCAAAGCCGCGTTTACTTCAGGAAACTTAGGATTGTTGATAAAGTTACCTTCGATTTGTCCATATTGAAATGGTGACCATGCCTGAACGGTCATGTTGTGCAAGCGTGAATAATCAAGTACGCCGCGATCATGGTCAATGCTGCGCGCATCAGTCATATTCGTATGGATACCAAAGTCAATTGGTCCAGTGTGCATCACGCTGAATTGCAGTTGGTTAATCAGTAGCTTTTGGCTGATACCTTGTTGTAATAGTGCAACTTGCATTGGGTTAAAGTTAGAAACACCGAAGTGGCGCACTTTTCCTGCAGTTTGTAATTCGTCAAACGCAGCACCAATTTCTGCTGGATCCATTAAGGCATCGGGTCGATGCAACAAGAGACTATCAAGGTAATCAATTCTCATTCTGGTTAAAATGCCATCAACGGCCTCAATAATATGCTTTTTTGAAAAATCATAACGGGTAGTTTTGTAATCTAGCTCCGGATTTTCGTAAATACCAGTTTTAGATTGAATGTAAAAATCATCGCGGGTTAGTGACGATTGCTTAAATGCCTTGCCAAAAACTTCTTCGGACCTGCCATGACCGTAAATATCGGCCGAGTCAATATAATTAATCCCGGCGTCATGCGCAGTGTCTAAAGCAGCTATGGCCTCATCAGTTGTGAGTGCATTCATCCGCATAATACCTAAAGCAATGGCCGAGCCAGTAAAGTTTGTTTGACCAATTTTAATTTGTTTCATAAGAGTACCTCCATACGATTAGTATAAGTCTTTTTAGACTGAAAAATAAAATAAGTGGATGGTATTTGGTAATAAACATAAAAGGAAACATTTTTGATAATTTTGCACCTAATATTTCACTAAACAAGAACTTTATGCTAAAAAAATATCCAAAAATCAAAATAACACGAATTATTTAATAAAATTATATTGAAATTTTACATTTACAAGTTTACAATTAGCACGAATTATCAATTGGTGACTTATGAGTGGTTAATAATTAACTAAATATTTGCTAATTTGTGGGGTAAAAAAGTGTATAAGAAAAAAGGATTTATTTTTGCAATTGTGGGAACAGCCTGGCTGTTTGATGCAATGGACGTTGGCTTATTATCGTTTATTATGCCGATTGTACATAAAGAATGGGCATTAACTAATTCACAAACAGGATTAATTAGTTCAATTAGTACGATTGGAATGATTTGTGGTGGCTTTTTCTTCGGTTATTTAGCTGATCGAATTGGTCGCAAAGACACATTAATGTTGTCGCTACTAACGTTTTCAATTGGTAACTTTGTTTTGGCGTTTGCTCAAGGCTTTGATTCATTTTTAATAATTCGCTTCTTTGTTGGCATGGGTCTTGGTGGTGAGCTGCCAGTTGCAGCGACCTATGTTTCTGACTTATATAGTGGTACTAAAAGATCACGAATGTTAATTTTGGCTGATAGCTTTTGGGCTTTAGGCTGGTTAGTTGCGTCATTTTTATCGTTTGCATTGAATGGTGTTTTATCTTGGCGTGGTTTACTAATCGTAACGGCAATTAGTGCATTTTTTGCAATTGTTGTGCGTAAGCAAGTACCAGAAATTAAGCAGCCAGCTAAAAAAGAACGTCATTTTGCCATTGGCAAATTTTTAAACTTTAAAACAATGATGTTGTGGTTGGCTTGGTTTATGGTCATGTTCAGCTATTACGGAATGTTTATGTGGCTACCAGGAATCATGACAAGTAAAGGTAACAGTGTGGTAGATAGTTTTGGTTATTCAGTAATTATTATCGTTGCGCAATTACCCGGATACTTTACTGCTGCTTGGCTTACTAAAAAAATAAATCTACGTTATATTTTTGCAATTTATATGATTGGAACAGCAATTGGTGCCGTTTTATTTGGTCAGGCACAAACTCCAGTTGCAACGGTAATTTGCGGCTGCATTTTATCTTTCTTTAATTTGGGTGCTTATGGGACGATTATTGCTATTACACCGAGCATTTATGAACCTGCAATTAGAGGAACAATGACAGGATTAGCTGAAGGAATTGGTCGAATTGGCGCAGTAATCGGGCCACTACTGGTAGGAGTATTAATTGACCAAAAGATTGGAATTAACGTAATTTTTGTTATTTTCATGGTTTCGTTAATTATTGGAGCTGCAGCAATGCTGTTAATACCGACTGTTAAGAAGCAAGCATCAATTAATGAGGATTAATAATGAATAATCTATTATTACGGCAGAAACTAATTAGCTTTTTAGAGGAAGATCTTGAAAAAGGTGATTATAGCAGTCAATTTTTAACTGGAAAAAAGATCAGTGGTCATTTTGTCGCCAAACAAGATGGCGTTATCTGCGGGCAACAAGTACCACAGATTGCTTATGATCTATTAGGTCAGGCTAACTATCATCCGTTAGTAACTGATGGTACTTTTGTCAAAAAAGGGATGCAAATTGGTGAAGTGACAGGTGATGCGGCAGTTATTTTGAGCGCTGAACGAGTGGTATTAAATCTTATTCAACGAATGAGTGGCATTGCTACTATTGTTAAAAAGGCCATTCAACTTTTAGATGACGATTCGATTAGAATTACGGACACGCGTAAGACCGCGCCAGGATTGCGGATGTTTGATAAATATGCTGTTAGAATTGGCGGGGGAGTTAATCATCGCTTCGGCTTGACTGGTGGTGCCATGCTTAAGGATAACCATGTTGCGCTGATGGGAGGAGTTCAAAAGGCAATTACTGCATTAAAGGCTGTCCAAGGACCGTTGACTCCAATTGAAGTTGAGGTTGAATCATTATCAGAATTAAAGGAAGCAATTGCAGCTAAGCCAACAACAATTATGTTTGATAATCAAACGCCAGCTACAATTAAGGAATGGGTTCAGTTGGTCCCTAATGAAATCGTTACTGAAATTTCTGGAGGTGTTAATTTGACCAATTTGGCTAGTTATCGTGGTTGTGGTACTGATTATATTTCAATGGGATGTTTGACTAATGATGTAACTCCTATTGATATTAGCTTTTTAGTACAAGGTGTCTATAAGTCAGGTGCAATTAAGTAGTCTTCTCAACTTTTCTGGATAATGGTAAAATGAATTCTGATTACCAGCCTTTAATTATAAGAAAGGGAACACAATTTATGAATACTAAGGAAGATTATATTAAGCAGCTAGACTTGGAACCACACGCTGAAGGTGGCTGGTTTAAAGACATTTCTCACAGTCCGGACAAGTATTTTGCTCCGGAAAGTAACGGTGAACGATATCGCTACACCTCAATTGAGTTTTTACTTGATGCCAGCAGTCCATCACATTTACATAAGTTAAACCACGATGAAATCTGGTTTTATCATGATGGCCAGCCAATTACAATCCATTGTATTAGTGAGACTGGTAAATACTGGACGGTAAAATTGGGCAAGGACATTAAGAATGGCGAGGTTTTGCAATACAGTGTACCGCAGAATACGATTTTTGGTGCTGAAGTAGAAGGCGGCGAAGGCTTTTGTCTTGTAAGCTGCGTGGTAGCGCCGGGCTTTGATTATCATGACTTCATTTTATATAGTCGGCAAGAATTGCTAACCAAGTATCCTAAATTAACTGATGTCATTACGCGGATGACAGTTGCTGAAAAATAATGGATAAAAGAGTACTTCTGAAAATAGGAGTACTCTTTTAATTTGTGGAAAAATCCAGTTATAAATTTTATCAACAGGAAATGCACATAGCCTGTGTAAAAAAATCATGATTGAACTAAAAATCGGCTAACTAAGGTAAAGCTGGCAACAAAATTAAAGTTATCAACAGAAAATGTGGATAATAATTTTTAAAGAGTGCATTACTATTTGTAACCTGTGCATAAATAAAATCACATACTTATTATTTTAATTAATTTTTCAAAATAATTTTATTTTTAATGAAAATCAGCTTATAATGTAGTCTATATTAACAATTTTATCGACAGAAAGGAAAAATAGTTATGAACAAAATAGGTATTATCGGTGATGGGCATGTTGGTTGTACTGTGGCACATCAGTTGATTGTTTCTGGATTAGTAGACGATTTGGTATTGATCGATGAAAACGAAGGCAAAGTTAAGGCAGATGCACTTGACTTTGAGGACGCAATGGCCAACTTACATTATCATGCAAATATTACGGTTAATGATTATGCGGCTCTTGGGGATGCAGATATTATTATTAGTGCAATGGGCAATATTAAGTTGTCCGCAAAAGATCGCTTTGGCGAGCTACGGTATAATAAGCCGCGCATGACGGCAGTTACTGATGGCATTAAGAAGAGTGGCTTCAATGGGATTATTATTTGTATTTCGAACCCCGTTGACGTAATTACGGGTTTATATCAAGAATTGACAGGCTTGCCGAAGAATCATGTCTTTGGAACAGGAACTCTGCTTGATACCGCACGAATGAAGCGTGCTGTTGGTAAGAAGACGGGCGTTGATCCCCGCTCAGTTATTGGTTTTACACTTGGTGAACACGGTGACTCGCAATTTACTGCTTGGTCAACGGTTAAAGTTTTGGAAAAGCCATTTATTGAAACTGCTAAGAAGAATTCTTGGAGTTTGGATGAGATGAATGAGGAAATCAAGCAGGGTGGCTACACGGTCTATGCTGGTAAGCAATATACTAATTTTGGTATCGCAGCAGCAGCCGTGCGCTTAGTTGAAGCTGTCTTGAGCGATTCACGTACAGAAATGCCGGTATCCAATTACCAAGAAGAATACGGAACATATATGTCCTATCCTGCAGTAGTTGGTCGAGATGGTATCGTGCAAAAGGTTGAATTGAATCTGACTGATGAGGAAAAGAAACAGCTGAAGCAAACTGCCGAAACTATTAAGGAAAAGGCAAAGAAAGAAATTTAGTGAGATAAGTAACAAAAAATCAGTGAGCTGATAAAAGTTCACTGATTTTTTTGTGTAAAATTTTAAAGAATTATTGAGTATTTTGAAGTTCACATAAAATCGCATACCATCTTGGCTGCAACCAGATTTATGCCTTATAACTTGGGGTATTTTCTGGTTCGGCAAGTATTAGTTGCGTAAATGTTAGTTGCTTTTTACCGTAATGATTAAAATAGTTGCTTGCTTATTTAAACTATTATGACAAACTAAATGAGTAACAATTTAGGAGGATAAAAGATGATTAAATTTGCAGAACAATTAAAAACTTATCGTAAAAGTAATGCTCTGTCTCAGGATGAACTTGCAGCTAAATTACTTATTAGTAGACAAGCCATTTCTAAATGGGAATCTGGTGATTCAACACCTGATTTGGATAATGTAGTCAAGTTAGCAGAAATTTTTAATGTTAGTCTAGATGATTTGGTATTAGGTATAAAGACAGACTCGAGAATAGATGAAACGCAGTTTGTCTTTAATCCACAAAAAAATAAATATGTTCGGCGCTATGGCACGATGAATTTTTGGGATTTCTTAAGTCATTTTTGGTGGTTACTTCTCATATTCACAATTGTGTTACTTTTTAAGCTTTAGTTATAAGATAAGAAATTAGTTTAGAAGGAAATATATGCTAATAGTTGATAAACTGAATGTCTTTATTGGACACGACAAAATTGTTAATCAGGTTACTTTTAATATTAAGTCTGGAGAAGTTGTTGGTTTAATTGGTCCAAATGGAGCTGGCAAAACAACGATAATGAAAACTATTCTGGGGCTAACAAAATTTACTGGTGAAGTTAAAGTAAATAACCAAAAAGTTACTGAAACTAATCATCATGCATTGGCAAATGTAGGTGCACTAATAGAGCATCCAGCAGTATATCCCTTTTTAACTGGTAGGCAGAACTTAGAGCTATACAGTCAGCAATCATCAGACATGGATTACTTGATTACTGTGCTTGAAATGAATAATTATATTGATACAAAAGCTTCAGGATATTCTTTAGGAATGAAACAAAAACTGGGAATAGCAATTGCTTTTTTAAATACGCCACAATTAATTATTCTTGATGAACCAATGAATGGCCTTGATATTGAGTCGACAATTAAAGTTCGGCAACTTATATATCGTTATACTAAAACTGGGACAGCATTTTTAATTTCCAGTCATATTTTAAGTGAGCTACAAAAAGTGATGACTAGGGCAATTTTAATTAATAATGGCCAAATTATTATGAACCAAGAGGTAACAAAATTTAATCATTTTATCCAGCAAGATTATAAATTGATGACTGAAAATAATTCTCTTGCAGAAGCTGTACTTGAAACTAAAAAGATTAATTTTGCTAGACGAGATAATTATTTGCTAGTAAAACCACAGAATCTGTATCAAATTCAAGATGAACTTTTAAAGCAAAATATCCATTTACGAGAAATGTCACCAGTAACAGCTGATTTTGAGCAAATTGTAGTTAATATTTTAGCTAACCAAAGGGAAAAGCATGATTAGAAGCTTAAAAGAAGAAATTTATAAATTTATCCATCAAAAGAACTCACTGTATGGTCTAGTTGCTTTAGTATTGCTGATGATTTATAGTGCGCTAACTTCTAAGACTAATGCTGATAGTTTAATATCAGTTTTTGGCGCAATTGAATGGATACCAATTATTTTGATTGCAATTGGTTCGGCTTTTTTTGCAATGGAATACAGCAATAATACTATTTTGCTATTGCTATATAAAAATTCTGAAAGATCAAAAATTTATATTGCAAAATTTTTGACCATTTTACTGTATGGCATAGTATTGGCTACTACTTCAATAATTACTGCTCTTCTACTAAGTATAGTTTTAAAGAGTAGACAATATAATTTATTTACAGTGATTGCTGGAAAAACAATCTTAATTCAACTTGGTTTAAATATTTTAGGAATGATAATTTACTCGCTTTTTGCTGTGGCCATGTCCTTTATGCTAATTATGTTGATAAGAGTTAATGCTGTAGTTATTTGTATTGGGCTAGCTTGGGGCTTCTTTGGTACTAGCTTGTCAACAGCTTTAATGAAGACTCTTCCAACAATTAGTAACATTTTAAAATGGAATCCGTTAAATATGGTTTTTATTTCTCAACAATTATCAAAGCCCCATTATTACAGAGTTTCTCAGTTAAGTAATTTGCAGTTGATCATGGGAACACTTTTTTATAGCTTGCTTTTTGCAATTCTAGGTTACTTATTATTTAGACGGCGAAGAGTGTAGTTTTTGTGAAATGAGATAAAAAATGATTCTTAATATTAAACAAGAGTTTTATAAACAACGACATAAAAGAATTATATGGTTTATACCTGTAATTCTCTTAATATTAATGATAATGGCTTCATGTACTTTGGGATATGGAGAATCGAAGCGCCTGTTGATGACCTGTTATGATGCACCAGACTGGATAATGTTTATTTTAGTAATTATTGGGTCAACGATGTTTTCGATGGAATTTCAAGATAATGCAATTTTGACAATATTGTATAAAGCTTCTAAAAAATTAGACGTTTACCTATCTAAATATATTGTTGTTATTACCTATGATTGCTTTTTACATGCATTAGCAATTATTTTTACCATTGGTCTGAAGTCGATAACTCTGGGTACCACAATAACTTGGATTACTATTTATGAATATAATCAACCAATTTGGCTAAATATGCTTAATACAATGTTAATAGATTTGTTAACGACGATGCTGATTATCAGCTTAGTGTTTTTGTTATCTTGCTTGATTACTAGTAATGCAATTGTGATTACAACTAGTTTTTTGGTTATCTTTTTAGGACAAGCAGTTTCAGCGAATTTATTAAATTTAGGCAAGTTTGTTAATGTGCTTAAATGGAATCCATTAAATATGGTTAGCCTAACTAGGCAATACTATAACTTTGCAATGTACTATTCGACAACTCACCTTGAAAATGTACAAATTATATTAGGGACGTTGGTATACTTACTAATATTTTTTATTCTTGGTTACATGATTTTTAGGAAAAGTAATTATAATTAAGCTGTATTTTTTAATCAGTCGAAATAATAAAATTTTTAACTAATATTCGGTTAATTAGTTTAGTTTTAAATAATAGTTTGCCAAAAAGGTGGTAGTAAGAAATTACCGCCTTTTTGTTTTGTCTTTGTTAATGCTAAAACAGAAACATTAAATCATATTTTGGGTAAATAATTAACTATTCAAGCAGTAAAAGCGAATATTAACTTTAAAAAGTAACTTACTTTTAATAAATTACGAATTTTTATTAAGAAAAGATAGTTGTGCTAAAACGTAATTTATCTTAAAATTAGGGAGGAAAACAAACAGTTAATACAAGATATAGTGGTGCGAACGTATGGATGATAACAAATTCGTTGAAGTAAAAAATCTCAGGAAAGTCTACGATAACGGGTACGAGGCCATTAAGGACGTTAGCTTTTCTGTTAAAAAGGGGGATCTGGTTTGTCTTTTGGGACCATCTGGCTGTGGTAAAACAACTATTTTGAATATATTAGCAGGCCTGCTTAGTCCAACTGCTGGTGATATTTTATTTGGTGGCAAATCAGTAGTGCAGATTGCGCCTAAAGACCGGCACATTGGTTATGTTTTTCAAAACTATGCTTTGTATCCGCATATGACGGTTCTTCAGAATGTCATGTTCCCGTTAGTAGTTGGCAAGCAAAAGAAGTCGAAGACGGAAGCAGAGCAAATTGCGCGCAAGTATATGGAACTGACACAGATTACAGATTTAGCCGAAGAAAAGCCGGGCAACTTATCAGGTGGCCAGCAGCAGCGGGTGGCAATTGCGCGGTCATTAGTTCAGGAACCGCAGATTTTATTAATGGATGAGCCGCTATCTAACCTTGATGCTCGTCTGCGCTTGAAAATCCGTGAAGAAATTCGTTCATTAGTTAAGTCGGTGGGGATTACAACGCTATTTGTCACTCACGATCAAGAAGAAGCTTTATCAATCGGCGACAAGATTATTCTCTTCAATGATGGTGTTATTCAGCAGGATGATTTGGGACAAAACTTTTATTTGGAACCGAATAATTACTTCGTTGCTAACTTTGTTGGTAATCCTGTGATTGATAATTTCAAGGTTACTAAAATTGCTGATGAATTGCAGGGTAGTGATTTTACAATAAAATTGGCAGAGCTGGAGCAATCACGATTTAAGCGCAACTTGCCAGATGGTGAATATACATTGTCGGTACGACCAGAAAATATTATTCCGCAAGAAGATGGTGTCTTGGCAACCCAGATTGATGATGTCGAGTTAATCGGTCGTGAACGAATTTTGAAGTTTACCCATGATGATGTTCAGGCACGGTCATTGGTGAATTTAGAATCGGCATTAAGGCGCGGCGACCAAATCAAATTGGCGTTGCGACTTGACCGCATCTTTCTCTTTACTCCTGAAGGAGAGCGCGTGTACTAATGAAGACAAATCAAAAAAAGGCGTGGTTGTTCTTAGCGCCGACAATTATTTTTGTTACGTTGTTCAGTATTTATCCGATCTTGCGTGCCTTCGGCATGAGCTTGCAAAAAGGTTCATTAATTGACTTAACATGGACTGGCTTCAGCAATTATCAGTATATCTTTCATGATCCTGAGTTTTGGCTGGCTATTAAAAATACAATTTTGTACGCCGTTATTTCGGTGCCAGTCGGTTTAGCGATTTCGATTATGCTAGCGTGGATTATTTTTAGCAAAGTTAAGCATAAGAGCTTCTTTGAAACGACGTTCTTTATGCCATATGTAACTTCAACAATCGCGATTGGGATTGTCTTTCGTTATATTTTTAACGGAGACTACGGGATGTTGAACTTTATCCTGCGCTGCTTGCACCTGCCAGCACCGGATTGGATTGATGATCCGGCAATGTCGTTGATTACGATTATTATCTTTGGCATTTGGTCAGGATTAGCCTTTAACATCGTTATTTTGATGGGAGCACTGCGCAACATTGACCCGAACTTTTACACAATTGCCGATATGTATGGTGCGAGTGGCAAAGACAAGTTCTGGCGGATTACGATGCCCGAATTAGTGCCAACCATTGCCTTTTTGTTAACGATGAATATTATTGGTGCCTTTAAAATTTATACTTCGGTTTATGCCTTGTTCAACGGGCAAGCCGGGGTTGGTAATTCCGGTACAACCGCGGTTTTCTATATTTATAACAAATTCCAGATTGTTGGCACACCGGGTGTAGCAATGGCGGCAACAGTTGTCTTATTTTTAATTATTTTGTTTGCGACATTCTTGCAGCGCAAAATGATGAAGAAGATCGGAGAAAATTAAATGAAGAAACTACGTTGGGGTGTGTTATTCAGTTATCTTATTTTGTTTATCTTCGCAATTATTACGGTTTTTCCGTTCATTTACATGCTGCTGGGTGGGCTAATGAGCTTTCAAGAGACGACGTCAATCCCGCCGACGCTCATTCCGCATCACTTTGAATGGAGTAATTATGCAAAGGTCTTCGCTCAAGCTCCTTTTGCACGGTACTTTTTCAATACAGTGCTGACTGCTAGTATTACAACGATTGTCAGCTTATTTAATTCACTGCTTGGTGCATTTGCAATGGTTAACCTGCACTTTAAGGGCAAGGGCATTGTGCAGATAGTGCTGCTTTCGTTATTAATGGTGCCGGGAGAAGCGATTATTTTTACCAATTACAATACGATTGCCCATATGGGATTGCTCAATACTTATATTGGGTTGGTGTTGCCGTTTTTAACGTCAATTTTTTACATGTATTACCTGCAAAGTTACTTTGGCTCGATTTCGGAGACAATTTATAAAGCAGCCATGATTGATGGGGCTAGTGATTGGGAGTACATTTGGAAAATCTTGGTTCCGATGTCTAAAGGTGGTCTATTTACTGTTGGCCTGCTTAGCTTTATTTCCGGTTGGAATTCATTTCTGTGGCCACTCTTAGTAACTAATGAAGATACAATGCGGCTGCTGAACAATGGGTTATCGACTTTTGCGTCAGATGCTGGAAGTGAAACCCAACTGCAGCTAGCGGCAGCAACGCTGACGGTTTTACCAATTTTGATTTTGTACTTTATTTTTAGAAAACAGATTATCCAAGGAGTGGTACGTAATGACCTTAAAGGATAAGACAACGATTACTTTTTATAATGGTTTGACAACAATTGGCGGACCAATGATTGAGGTTGCTTATAACAAGTCACATGTGCTGTTTGACCTAGGTGAAGTTTTTCGGCCAGAATTAAACTTGCCCGATGAAAGTTATGCAACTTTAATTAAAAATCAGCTAATTGGGGATGTGCCAGACTTTTATGATCCACAACTAACGGGCAAGGCGATTAATCATGAGCGTTGGGAGCATGTGGCTGCGTACATGTCGCATTTGCATCTTGATCACAGTAAGGCAATGAACTTTTTGGCACCAGAAATACCTCTTTATGCTGGACCGATTACTGCCAAAATGCTGCCGGCATTAAATGAGTTAGGCAATTTTCTGCTGCCGGCTGCAGGACATGCGGCTAATTATACGCGGCCAATTATTGCGGCAGAATATCGTCAGCCAATCAAGGTCGGCGACATTACCCTTGAGGTATGGCCGAGCGATCATGATGCCTATGGGGCAACTGGCTTAATTGTGACAACCCCTGATAAGAAAATTGCCTATACTGGCGATATTCGACTTCATGGTTATCACCCCGACTGGGTGCACCAATTCTTAGCAGCTGCTAAAGGTAGTGATGTGCTCATTATTGAAGGCACTGGAGTTTCTTGGCCCGAAGAGCGGCATGACCAAAATAGTGAAGAATTTACCGGTCCGAAGAATGAGCGGGAATTAACGGAGCAGATTGTTACACTTCAAAGAGAAAATCCAGAACGCCAGATGACTTTTAACACTTATTCAACTAATGTTGAACGCTTGTTAAGAATTATTAGTGATTCGCCCCGGCAAGTCGTATTGCATGCGTCACGGGCGCACTTGCTTAAAGAATTGGGTGAGGCTTATCCATATTATTACTTGCCACAGGATGAAAAGTTTGCTGACTTACAACCAGAACTAGCAATTCCTTACCAAGAATTGTTAGCTGATAAGGGCAAATACTTGTGGCAGGCAGTAGCTGACTTTGACAAGTTGCAAGAAGGTGGCATCTATATTCATTCAAATGCAGAACCGTTGGGTGAGTTTGATCCTGCTTATCGGCCATTTGTTGAACAATTTGCGACAAAGAAGATTGAGTTTAAGGCATTGCGCTGTTCTGGTCATGCGGATGTTAAAGAGCTCAAGGAAATTATTGCGGAGGTTCAGCCAGCAATACTGATTCCGGTGCACACATTGCATCCGGAGCTGGAAGAGAACCCATTTGGGAAGCGGATTTTACCTGAGCGTAACCAAACAGTTACGTTTTAGTGAATCAAAATTTATTGTTTAGTTTTATTTTGGGAGGTTTACCAAATGAAGTTTAGTAAAAAACTAGCAGTGGCCTTTGCTACCGGTTTGGTGTTAATAGGGACAGCTGCATGTTCTAATGGTAGCAATTCTTCTTCGTCATCAAGCACGGATAAGATTCCGACAAAGATTACCAAGAAGACCAATATTGTTTTCTGGCACGGGATGACTGGTGTCCAGCAGGCAACATTGAAGAAGCTGACACAGGAATTTGAGCAAAAGAACCCGAAGATTACAGTTAAGTTGGAAAATCAAGGTGCGTACAATGATTTACAAGCCAAGATTAATTCAACACTGCAGTCACCAAATAACTTGCCTACAATTACGCAGGCTTATCCAGATTGGTTGTATACAACTTCGAAGAACAAGCTGCTGGTTGACTTAAAGCCATATATTAATAATAAAAATATTGGCTGGGGCTCAAGCAGTGCTTCTGATATTACGCCGGCATTACTTTCAGGTGCGCAAATAGGCGGCGTTCAATACGGTATTCCATTCAATAAGTCGATTGAAACTTTGACCTACAATGCTGATATGTTTAAGAAGTATGGCATTAAAAGGGCTCCAGCAACAATGGCAGAATTAAAGCAAGATGCCGAAACAATTTACACTAAGAGTAACCACAAGGTTGTTGGTGCTGGCTTTGACTCATTATCTAACTACTACGTTTTAGGGATGAAGAATGAAGGCATTGACTTTTCAAGTAAAATTGATTTTGGTGGTGCTACTTCTAAGAAAGTTATCAACTATTATGCTGATGGTATCAAGAAGGGCTACTTCAGAACTGCAGGGTCAGAGCACTATCTTTCAGGACCCTTTGCTAACCAAAAAGTAGCAATGTATATCGGAACTTCTGCTGGTGAAGGCTTTGTTAAGCAAGGTGTAGGAAGCAGATTCACTTATGATGTTGCTCCTCGTCCTGGTAAATACACAATGCAACAAGGGACAGACATTTACATGTTTAAGCATGCAAGTAGTGACCAAAAGGCTGCTGCCTTTCTCTTCATTAAGTTCTTGGTGTCAAAATCAAGTCAGCTTGAATGGGCTAATGCCACAGGTTACATTCCAGTTAACCAAAGTGTAGTTGACTCTAAGGCTTATAAGTCTAACAAGAAGATTAAGCTGCCAGCCAAATTGGAGAGTGCCATGAAGAACTTGTACAGTGTTCCGGTTATCAAGGATGCTGGTGCAGCTTATGGTCAGCTTAACCCAATCATGCAGAGTATCTACGCTGCTGCGCAAAAGAAGCAGAGTACAGACAGTACCATTAAGACTGGTAAGTCAAAATTTGACGCTGCATGGAAACAATAAAAACTAAACATTAATGTAATTATTTACAATAAAAGGATCTATTCCAATTACGGAACAGGTCCTTTTTGTGATGGGAAAATTATTTAGTAAAAGCAAAATATGGACCTAATTCTAGGCACTTAATGATAATATCTGCAATTTCATCAATAGAAGAAGTAGGACTTTTGAAAAACCACCACCTGATGATTTGTAAAGCCGCTGTCGCAAATAAATTAGCCTGTAATTCATCATACTTAGTACATTCTTGTTTTGTCGAAAAAATATACTGCTTAAATTTTTTAGCAAAAGCTATTTCCATCATTGTAAAAACATTTAGTTCAA
The DNA here is from genome assembly GCF_029392875.1 of Lactobacillus sp. ESL0677. Classification (NCBI taxonomy): domain Bacteria; kingdom Bacillati; phylum Bacillota; class Bacilli; order Lactobacillales; family Lactobacillaceae; genus Lactobacillus; species Lactobacillus sp. ESL0677. Next base: position 262,249 of record NZ_CP113946.1, read on the forward strand.
GATTTTTAGACCAAAGAGTCATTAACCAATCTCGGTGCTGCCACACTGGTAATAATGCAGCCGGTAATTTCTTTTTGTAGTTTTCAATGCTGTTAGTCTCGTCAAGATTAAGAAACGAAATGTCAATGTACTTAGAAAATGCTTTAAGTGTTTCGCGCACCATTGTATCGCGCAGGTCATATTTATCATGATAATATTTGTAAAACGTTGATTTATTAATCATCATTGCGTCTGTTAGATCGCGAATAGTAATTTTAGAAAAGGGCTTATTGCTAACACATTGAGCAAAGCCCTCTTGAATAACTAATTTAGTTTTTTTAACTCGTAAATCTTCTTTTTTCATAATAGTGACCTAAACTAAAAACTTGTTTTACCAGTAAATAAATATACCACAATTTTAATAGTCAAAGTTGCATAACCCGACAAATATATGCAGGTTGTTGCTTAACCTACCATTTGGACTTAATCTAGTGATTTTTTCAAAAGCCTGAACATGATAAATTGGTTGAGGAAAGAGGGAAAACAACGTATGGATTATCAAAAAGTGGCTCAAGAAGTTTTGCGTTTAATGGGTAATGCAGAAAACATTACCCAGATAACACATTGTTCAACGAGATTGCGGATAAATGTTAAAGATATTAATCAAGTAGATCTTGAAAATCTTAAAAAGGTTGATGGTGTAACTGAAGTCATTAACCAAGCTGGACAAGTACAAGTAGTTATTGGAACAGAAGTACCTAAAGTATATGATGAGTTCATGAAATTGCTGCCGGCTAATGAAGATCAGGCTCAAATTCAAAATAAAAAGCAAGAGAAAAAGGGAGGTCTTATTTCCCGATTCATGGACTTTCTTGCCGGTAGTTTTACACCGATTTTGCCCGTTATTATTGGAGCTGGGTTATTAAAGGGATTCATTGCAATTTTTGTAACTGTTCATGTTATTGCGACCAATAGTTTAAATTATCAGATTTTATCCTTTATAGCTGATGCCTGTTTTCAATTTTTGCCTGTATTATTGGCTTATACTTCAGCGAAGAAATTAAATGCTAATCCATTTATTGCGGTAACCTTGGCTGGCGTATTGTTACACCCAACGTTTGCGGCAATGGTTGCTAGTGGCCATTCAATTTCATTATTTGGCTTACCAATTCGGGCTGTTAATTATGGCTCAAGTGTTGTACCAATCATTTTAATAGTTTATGTCCAATCAAAAATAGAAAAATTATTAAACAGTAATTTACCGGATACTGTGGCAATGTTTGTCACACCAACACTTTCCATTTTAGTGAATGCTGTGTTGGGGCTAGCTGTCTTAGGACCAATTGGTAGTTATATCGGTGATTATCTTGGAATTGCAATTGCGTTTTTAAACCATAATGTGCCTTGGCTGGCACCAACAATCCTAGGTGGCTTTTCACCAATCATTGTCATGATGGGGATGCACTATACGTTGTTCCCAATTGCCTTACAATCAATTACCAAGTTTGGCTATGATTCTTTTTTCACGCCGGCTGGGTTAAGTGCTAATATTTCGCAAGCTGGTGCTGGTTTTGCTGTAGCAGTGAAATGTAAGAACAAAAAGACAAAGTCGACTGCGGTTTCAGCAGCATCGACTTCATTATTAGGAATTAGCGAGCCTGTGTTATATGGCGTTAATTTGAAAAATAAGAAGGCACTATGTTCAGCAATAATTGGTGGAACAGTTGGCGGGTTATATGCCGGATTAACTTTTGTTACATCAACAGCAATGGCGAGTCCCGGTATTTTAGCAATTGCACTTTTTGCTAAAACACCAATGAATTTATTAAATGCCATAATTGAAATGCTAATTGCCTTTGGCGTATCATTTGGATTAGGAATGCTACTGATTAACAAAGACGATATTGCAGCAATGGAAGCAAAAAAATAATTTTTAAGAATTGAGGTAGTAAAAATGAAAGAAAATCGTGTATGTGCAGCTTTAGGAATTGAAAAACCCGTTATTCAAGGGGCAATGGCCTTTGTTTCCACTGCAGATTTGGCTGCGGCAGTTTCTAATGCTGGTGGACTTGGCGTTTTAGGACTTGGTTATGCGCCTGAACCCATGATCCGTCAGGAAATTGCCAAGATTAAAACTTTAACTGACAAAAAGTATGCCCTGCAAGTTGACATGACTTCTCCGCGAATTAGTGAGCTTGACAAATATATTTCTGAATATGATATTCCAGTTGTCTATGGCTGCGGGATGCAAGATTGGCCACAAGAAATAGTGACCGAATATACGACAAAATGGCACCAAGAACATCGTAAAGTCATCTTCAAGGCATCGACTGTTGCTGATGCGGTAATTGCCGAAAAAGCTGGCGGCGATGTAATTGCAGTCAAGGGCTGGGAAGGTGGCGGCCACATTTCCTTTGAAAGCACGATGGTTTTAGCAGCTAAAGCCAAGTCAGTCATAACTGCTCCACTAGTAGTTAGCGGCGGGATTGCCAACGGTGACACAGCTGCAGCTGCGATAGCTTTAGGTGCTGATGGAATTGAAATGGGAACAGTCTTTTTGGCAACAGCTCAAGCGGCAATTCATCCTAATGCTAAAAAGGCGCTACTTGCAGCAGGTGATATGTCAACGGTTGAAACCAACTATTCCATTGGGCCAACGCGTGAATTAAAGAACGAATTAACCAAGAGAACTGTTGCCCTTGAACAAGGAACGAGCTTTGCTGAAGCTGCTAAAAAATTGAAGAATGCAGATTCAATTACCATTAATAAGGGGCTTGTTCATGGTGATACAGAAAACGGCGCCATTATGTGTGGTCAAGATGTCAGCTTAATTAACGAACAAAAAGCAGTGACAGAAATTATCGATGGTATTCTTGCTAGTGCCCAAGAGAGAATTAAAGAAATGCAAAATTTTAGTTGGGAATAAATGTCCTAATCTGGTAGTGAATCAAGATTGATTCACTATTTTTTGTTTCAATTTGGTAAAGATTTTAAAAATACTATATTTATAGATTATAATTATTGCATGAAATTTATTGTGAGGTGTTAATAATGAAAATCAATAAGAAAGTTATTTTATTGCTTGGTACAGTTATGTTAGCTGGACCTGCTATGCTAGCAAGTCAGCCTGCTCAAGTTCAAGCTGCAACTGAGCAAACTAATTTGAAAATTAATCATTCACGTGTCTATAACAAGTACGGTCAAAAGCTATGGTCTTATCGCGGTAAAAGCTCGTTAATTACTAGCAAGTCAATTAAGGTTGCTAAGCAGGTAGTACCGACAACTGATCCGAGATCTAAAAATTATTCTTTTCATGATGAGAACTGGGATTGGTATTACTTACCATATAAAATGATTAAGGGAAAAACTTATTATAGTATTGGTCATGGTGGTTATATCAAGGCAGCCAATGTCACCAAGATCAATGGTCAAGCACTTTTGGCAAACCAAGCTACAATTAAGTTGACTAAGAAGATGTTTGATGATCAAAAGGCCAATACGATTGAGGTATATGATGCAGATTTAGGTAAAAAAGTTGCTAAACATTTTACACCGGGTCAAAAGGTTGTCGTGGATGCTGTAACAGATGGTAGTGATATCGATTACCAAATTGACGAAGGCTATTCAATTATGTATCGCATCAAGGGTAGTAACCAATTCTTAGACGAAGATATTGACGATGATGATGTTCTAACGGCAATTTACAGTAAAAAGGATTTACAATTATTGCCGTGCAGTAAGCATATGGCAATTTTGACAACCAAGGATACCAATTATTATACGTACAAAGGCGAAGTAGCTACTCAAAGTGTAATTCCGAATTCGAACTTGGTTATTGTTCCGGATAATACACCAAATTTAGTTGTTCAGGCAATTACTGCCAAGAAGGGCAGAATTGAATATGCAACCAAGGCATTTTATTTACGTGAACCTGGTCAAACTGAACCTGAACTATTTTATCAAGTTGAGTCTACAGTAAGAGACGGTAGCTATGCACTTCTTAAGGCAGCTGATACTAAGTATATCTATGGTATTAAATTATCGCCACTTAATACTAAAGAAGATGCTCTGGCAAATAAACCACTAGCATCAACTGCTAAACGTGTGGAATTAAAACAGTTATTGGATCAAGCTCCAGAAATTAGAGCTAGTGAAAAATATCGTTATGCTAGTTCAAGCAGTTCATATGAGTATTATTTTAAAAAAGCTCAAATTGCCTATGATTCATTAATTAGTACTGATACGGATGTGCAAAAAGCGATTACCGATCTTCAACAAGCAACTACTGCACTTGATCGCGGTAAGCGGGTAAAAGTTAAGGATATCAATCATTTAACCGCTGAAGAAGCTAAAAAGATTCTGCCACTTGCTAACGCTGATGTCCAGACTAAATATCCTAAGGAAAAAAGCCGTTATTATAACGCTAAGTTTAATAAAGATTATACTGAGTTAGATGTTTATTTGTCAGATTATACGGTTAATCCAGCTGTGACCACTAAGGTAGGTAAGTTGAATATCGCAGATTATGTAGAAAAATAAAATATTTTAAGACTGATTGTTTCAACTGACAATCAGTCTTTTTCTGCAGTGATTTTCGCTCATTAAACTAGAACAAACTGTATATTTTTAAATCTTTATCGAATAAAATACGAACCTTATCTATTTTAGAATATAATATTTTTACAAAAACCGAATTTTTACTTAAAATTTTGTTGTAATTTTTCAAAGCTTGCTATACAATTAACAAGAATTATCAATTGACAATTTATTAAGAACAATATAATAAATTATTTGGAGGAAAATCTAAAATGAAATTCGGTAAAAAGCTTGCAACCATTGCAGTAGCGAGCTTGGCTTTAATGGGAACTGCTGCTTGTTCGAAGAGCAATTCGTCAACTTCAACTAATAATAAAATTCCTAAAGTAACTAAGAAAACAACTGTTGTCTTTTGGCATGGAATGCAGGGTGCCCAAGAGAACACTTTGAAGAGTTTGACTAAGGAATTTGAAAAGAAAAATCCTAACATTACAGTTAAGTTAGAGGAGCAAGGTGCTTATAACGATTTACAAGCGAAGATTAACTCAACCTTGCAATCACCAAAGGACCTGCCAACAATTACTCAGGCTTATCCTGACTGGTTAGAGAGTGCTGCTAAGAACAAGGCACTGGTTAACTTGACACCTTACATTAATAACAAGGATGTTGGTTGGGGCAGTCAACAAGCAAGTGGCATTAAGTCCGACTTGCTTGATGGTGCTAAAATTAACGGGACACAATACGGCATTCCGTTTAACAAATCAATTGAAATTTTGATTTACAATCCAGCAATGCTCAAGCAATACGGCGTTAAGAAAGTGCCAACTACAATGGCGGAACTTAAGAGTGCTGCCCAAACAATCTATCAGAAGAGTAAGCACAAGGTAGTTGGTGCCGGCTTTGATGCCTTGGACAATTACTATGTCTTGGGGATGAAGAATGCTGGTCAAAACTTCTCCAGCAAGATTGACTTTGCTGGTAATGAATCTAAGCAAGTCATCAATTACTTTGCCGATGGTGAAAGGGCTGGCTACTTCAGAATGCCTGGTTCAGACAAGTACCTGTATATTCCGTTTACCAATAAGAAGTTAGCTATGATGGTAACCTCATCATCAACAGAAACATGGGTTAAGCAAGCTGCCAAGAAAGGCTTTACTTATGATGTTGCTGCTCGTCCAAGCAAGTACACGATGCAACAAGGAACTGACATTTACATGTTTAATCATGCAACTGCCATGCAAAAATCGGCTGCTTTCATGTATATGAAGTTCTTAGCCTCAGAATCTAGTCAAGCTAAGTGGGCTAAGGAAACTGGTTATATCCCAGTTAACGAAGCTGTAGCTAAGACCAAGAGTTACAAGGCTAACAAGGCATTGAAACTGCCAGCTAAGTTAGAAGATGTGTTGACTACTAACACAATGTACAGTGTGCCAGTGATTAAAGATTCTGGTGCAACTTACAGTCAATTGCCAGCAATCATGCAATCAATCTTGGCTGCTGCCCAAAAGAAGCAGAATGTTAATAATGCAATTAAGACGGGTAAGACTAAATTTGACGCTGCATGGAAGCAATAATAAATAAGACATTTTATAAAAAAACAGACCAAGAGGTCTGTTTTTTATTTATTGTTTTTTGCTTGAATGGTAAGATAAATAAGGCATAAGAATTGGTTATTGTAGACCAATTAATTTAAAAAGCCAGGGGTGAGAACGGTGATTAGAGAGCAATCTTTTCCTGTGGAAACTGAGTATAGATGGTATGACATCAGTAATTTGAGTGAGGAAGACAGCAATCGGCTGCAGGATGATTTTAGTTTCACCCCAGACATGATTTCTTATATTTCTGACCGTCACGAGCGACCGCACTACGATTACGATACTCATACACAAATTCACTTGTTGGTTTACGATGTGCCGATTTGGCCGACCAAGTCAATTAAGCATTTTACGTCACACCCGATTACTTTTTTAGTATCTGGTGAAAATATTTTTACGTTTCATACTGAGTCAACTAGTTATGTTTTTGACGAGTTTAACGACCGACCGATGAGGCGTAAGTTGGCTCAAGCGCAAGATGTAACGGAACTGTTAATGAAGTTTTTACTGTTTTCATCGCAATATTTCCAGCGGGCTGTCACGCAGTTGGATGTCGAACGCAATAGCTTGGACCAAAAACTGTCTGATGATATTGATAATCATGATTTGGTTGAATTATCAAACATTGAAAAGAGTTTGGTTTATCTTTCCAGTTCCATTCAAACAAATTTAATGATGCTTAAGAGCTTGAAAAAGTCTAAGTTGAGTTTTACTAAGTATGCCGGTGAACGACTGGATGATGTCTTAATTGAGTCTAATCAGGCTGCCGAAATGGTGAAGATTTCTCAGCAGGTAACGGCAACGTTGTCAGCGACTTCCAATAATATGATGAACAACAACTTGAACGATACGATGAAGTTCTTAACGGTCTGGTCGCTAGTGTTGACAATCCCGACAATTCTAACGGGATTTTACGGGATGAATGTTAGCTTGCCGGTGGGACATAAGCCATCAGACTGGATTACGATTACTGCTTTTGCCATTTTCTTAATGGTTTGGTTAATTGTGTTAATGAAGCGACATCATTTCTTCTAAATTGAGGCTAATTTATGAAAAACAAAATTTTGGTTGGTTCATTAGTTGCGACTCTTATATCGTTTCTGCTTTATTTAAATAATTTAAATCATGTTGAAAATACCAGTGTGCGCATTGTTAATTCGCGGCAAAGCAAGGTAGTTAAAAATAAGAAAGCGGCTAAAAAGAGCCGTGAACCTAGTGTTGATGAGGTCGAATACGCTGCCGATGTTAAAGTTGAGTCTGGCAGCGACAAGGACTGGGCCCGGCAAATTGAACAGGTGATGGGTAAGGACAAGAGTTATCAGGTTAGTGTGCAGGATTTAAACTCGCGCAAGTTTGCCCGCGTTAATAATACAATTAAGGCACATGGCATAACTGTAAGCAGCCGGCTGTATTTACTTGCTGCAATTTACTATCAAGAGCAGCACGGTAAATTGACATCGCACACGGCAATCAAAATTAAGAAGGCTGATCGCGTCAAGGGTGAACAAATGCTAAAGCTCGGCTATGCTTATGGGATTGCTTACTTGAAGCAGGCGATGATGCACGGCAATAAGACCGCTGCTAATGCCTTATTGCGCAAAGTTGGATCACGTAACGTTAACCAAATTGTTGCAAAAATGGGCGCTACTAAGACTGATGTTGGCAAAAAGTTTACTGCTAATCCGATAAGTACAACGACTGCGACTGATTTGACTAGTGTGATGGTTAATTTATATCAGAATAAAACTCTCAGCCGGCAATATGCCAATCTGGCTTTAACCGCGCTTAACTTGGCGCAATCGAAGCCTAAATTAGTTCGCGGTCTTCATGGACAAATTTATGCGGCTTCTGATAGCAAATCTGCAGTGGCAATTGTCCAAGATGGCGGGCACGCATACTGTATGAGTGTGTGGAGCAGTAACGACGTGGCGTTTGCCCGTTTGGGCCGGACGATTAATCATTTCTTTAAATAAGAGTAAATAAAAGTCTTATCTTGGTAAGGCTTTTTTATTTTTGTTTAGATTAATTTACAGCATGTAGATTGTAATCTTCATATTGTAGTGATATATTATTCATCGTGCTAGTAGAGGAGGGGACAATGATTCAAAAAAGGAGCCTTGATTTAAGTAAAGTAATTGCCAAGGCAACAGAGATGATTGAACAGAAGGGCCTTTCTGCAACGACCTTGCCAAACTTGGCCAAGGAGCTTGGCGTGCGGTCACAATCGCTCTACCATTATGTTTCTGGTCGCAAGCAGTTATTATCGCTTGTTGGTGCCAGTCGGATTAAGCTATTAAGTAAACGCTTAGTAGAGAATATTATTGGCTTGTCCGGTGTTGATGCGCTGCTTAAATTTGCGGATATTGTGCGAGATTTTATTTTGCATGATCCTGCGTTGCTCAGTATTTTGTACCATTTAAACGAATATCAACAAGATGACGCGATTAGCCAAGAAATTATCAATGTTATTTCTTTAGCTGAAAAATTAAATTTGCGCCATGATAGCAAGGTATCGCTTCATGCTCTGATTGGTGCAGTCCTCGGTTATGTTTTTTTAGATGTGTCATCATCGTTTACTGATGAAACTAATGAAGAAGCAGATCAGGGTTACCATAAGTTGCTGCTGCAATTAGTGCAGCCAAAACAAGTTTTACAAAATTAGAAAGGAAAAGTAGAGTGCAAAAACTACTGAAAAACCATGTTTTTTCATTGATTGCATGGGTTTTAATTTTAATTGTTTCTGTGATTGCTTTGCCCAATATTACTGGGCTAACACGTGAGCACTCAAATATTTCTCTCCCACAAACTGTCCAAAGTGAAGTGGCGCAAACAATTCAGAATGATTGGGGCCCTAAGCAAAAGGATACTTATCAAATTGCGGTTGTATTTAATAAGGACAAGGGCAAGATAACGGATGATGATAAGGTAGCAATTAACCAAACGATTGATTATCTGAAAAATCATCAGGATAAATATGGCATTAAGCAAGTCTTAGGACCTGAGGATAATATTGCTACCAAGAAGAAGTTGGAAGCAAAAGACGGTACGACTTGGATTATGCAAATTAATGTTGCTAAGAAGCACGCACCAATTAACGATGTGGAAACGCAGTTAACTAGTGCGGTTAAGACCGCTGGTGTGAAGACTTACGTGACGGGCGCGGATGTCTTGCAAAATGCCTTCACTAATTCCATTCAAGAGGGGATTAAGAAGACAGAATTAATTACGGTTATCTTTATCTTTATTGTTTTGGTAATTGTCTTTAGGTCGCCGATTGTACCGCTAATTTCATTATTAACGGTTGGTATATCATTTATTACGGCGTTCTCAATTGTCACTAACTTGGTGGCACATAACAATTTCCCATTTTCCAACTTTACGCAAGTCTTTATGATTATTGTGTTGTTCGGGATTGGAACCGACTATAACATCCTGCTTTACGATAAGTTTAAGGAAGACCTTGGCATGGGGATGGATCGCTATCAGGCGATGAAGAGTGCCCTGAAGGTTGCCGGCAAAACGATTTTGTATTCAGGATCTTCGATTTTAATTGGCTTTACTGCTTTGAGTTTGGCTAAGTTTTCGATTTATCAATCAGCTGTCGGCGTCGCTGTCGGTGTTGCTGTTTTGCTAGTAGTTTTGTTAACCTTGAACCCATTCTTTATGGCTGTTTTAGGTGAAAAAATGTTCTGGCCGGTTAAGAAATTTACCGGTGAACATGAAGATAAATTATGGCATGGTATTTCTAAAGGCACGCTGGCTCACCCAATTGTTTACTTGGCAATTATGGCGGTTGTAGTAATACCGTTTGCTTTGTTATATTCAGGTCACTTAAATTATGATGATACTGATGAAATTGCCAACAATGTTCCGGCTAAAGCTGGGTTGCAAGTAGTTGAAAAGCACTTCTCTAAGGGGATGGCTGAGCCGACTACACTTTACATTAAGAGTAATCACCGCCTTGATAATGAGGCGGACCTGAAGCTGATCGACCAATTGACAAGACAATTGCAGGCTTCCAAGGATGTTTCGTTTGTTACCTCGGTTACTCAGCCTTATGGTGAAAGCATTCAGCAATTGTACGTCAATAATCAGTTGGATACAGTTAATGGTGGTGTTGACCAAGCACGCAGTGGCTTAAACAAGTTAAGCAAGGCCAGCAAGAAGGTGACGCTGGGTGCTAACCAGTTAGCCAACGGTACCGATCAATTACAAAGTGGTACTAGCACCTTACAAGGTGGTTCTAGCAAGTTGCAAAGTGGTAGTCAGCAATTAGCATCTGGGTTAAACCAGCTGAATTCGCAATTATCGTCTAGTTCGCAGTCACTGGCTGGAGCGCAGCAGAGTATTAAGACGAACCTTGAACAAGGCTACAAAGAGAACTTGACTCGCAATGTAGCTAAAATTCCTGGTTTAACGCAAAGTCAGCGGTTAGCAGTAATGCAAGCTGCTGGTGCAGCTCTATCGAAGTCTTGGGCTAGCACTGCTGCAAGTATGCCAGACACTAGTGGTCAAATGGGCCAATTACAATCAGGCGTTGGTAGTTTGGCTTCTGCTTCTAACCAATTAAGTTCAGGTGCTGCAAGTCTTAACAGTGGGATTGGCCAACTAAATTCAAGCGCGGGTCAACTTAGCTCGGGTGCCGGTAAATTGGCGACTAGCACGCCGAAGATTACTTCGGGTGTTGATTCTGTTAATAGTGGTCTAGGTCAAGGAGCTTCGTACTTAACTGGCTTAGCTAGTTCATCTGCAGCTGATACTTTTTACATTCCAACTGAATTTATTAAGTCAGATATGTTCCAAGATTCTGTTAAGGCTTACTTAAGTCCAGATAAGAAGTCAGCAATGTTAATGATGGTCTTTAACTCTAATCCAAGTAGTACCAAGGCAACTAGTGAAGTTGGCGAACTTAGCCAAATGGCTAAGAAGTCGCTGCAGGGAACTCGCTTAGAGAAGGCGACCGTTGCGATGGGCGGCGAAAGTGCCAAAATTGCGGATATTAAGCAGGTGGCTAACGGTGACTTTATTAGAACCGCCGCAATCATGCTCGTTGGAATTGGTATTGCGCTGATTTTTGTTACCCGATCATTATTACAACCATTGTATATTCTTGGGACGCTGCTGATTGCTTACTTCTGTTCACTGTCAATTAGTGAGTGGCTTGTTAAGGCTCTGCTTGGCAATACTATGCTTACGTGGAATACACCGTTCTTTAGCTTCATTATGCTGATTGCCCTAGGTGTTGACTATAGTATTTTCTTAATGACGCGTTACCGCGCAATTGAGGGCGGTAAGCCGAGCGAGCGCATTTTGAAGGCTTGTGGAATTATTGGAACCGTTGTTATTTCGGCAGCCATTATTCTTGGTGGTACGTTTGCGGCATTGATTCCATCTGGGATTCCGACGTTGATTGAAGTAGCGCTGGCGGTGATTATTGGTCTAATTATTCTTGTCTTTATCATGCCAATTACTTTATCAGCAGCGGTCAAGCTGACTTATGAAGGTTTGCATTGGAATCGTAAGAATAAACGAATTAAAAATAGTTAATTAAACTAAAATTGAATGACTCAACTTTGAGTTGTTCAATTTTTTTATTGCGAAAAATAATGATTTTGGTTGTAAACTAATAATTTTGTTTTATCATTAACTTAAAAGTAACTATGGAATTAAGGAGTGTAGTTTATGACTACTTGTCCAAATTGCGGCAAAGCAATCACCGATGACGACCAACTGTGCCCAAACTGTCACTTTAATTTGCAAAAATATCGGCAGACGTTTTTTACAGATAGGCATGAAGAGGTAAATTATGAAGACCAAAAGATGGGCAAGAAAATTGCCAGTCGCGAGGCTTACCGGCAGGAGTTTTATCCTGATAAGCAAAATTCAACGATTAAAAAGATGCTAGAATGGATTCGAGCTAACAGTATGATTGTGTTTTTAGTAGGGATTATGTTACTAATTATCATGAGTTTTTCGCGTGGGTTAGGCTGGATTAGCTTTTTCCTGCTGTTCTTCTGGTTGTATGTTGTTTGCTTGCGGCGAGGCAAAATTGAACGCTATACTGTTGACCGGCGCTTAACAGAGAAGGTTAATCAGCTTGGCTCAAATATGTTTAATAGGGTTGAGGATCACAGCCAAAAAGTTTGGTCGCGGTCAAAAACTACGCCGGATGGTACAGATGAAGTTGAAGAAGAAACAGTTACCGTTAAGAAGCACTTTAATTACATTCAACTGTCAGTAGTAATGACGGCGCTAATTAGTTTAATAGTCCTGTTCACGGGCTCTGGAGCGTCTGTTTCCGACATTACTTATACTGGTAAGATGTCGATTACGCGAGTGGCATTGAGCCTAGCCGGACAATTGTTTGGCTCTAGCTCAACGCTTTTGCAAGGGGTCTTGATGTGTGTGATCTGGCTACTGCTAGTGATTTTTCCCATCATAATCATGTATCAGGCTTTACAAAGTACGAAAAAGGGTAACTGGCTCGCCTTTATTTTCTCCCTAATAGAAACCGCGTTTTTGATTTATCTTGTCTTTAGATTATCGAGCACTACGCGCGCCAATACAGGCTTATTCCACGGTCTGACCAGTCAACTATTAATGTACGCTGTATCGGTTGGCGCCTCAACATACTTTCTGATTCTAGCCAGTTTAATGACAACTGTGCTTGCTGGAGTTAACTTATTTAGAAAACATTCTTAAAAAGAGCAATAAAAAAATGCCGAGCGTTAAACTCAGCATTTTTGTTTTAGTTAAATTTACTTGTGGGAAACATCGATTACAAGGTGTTCATTGACAAAGGCCATCATACCTAAGTCGCTCAACTCGCGGCCGTATCCCGAATTCTTAACCCCACCGAATGGTAATTCACCTGAAGTAATCCAAGTACCATTAATTACAGTCATGCCACTTTCAATTTGAGCAGCTAATTTTTGGGCGTGGTCAACATCAGAACTGATGATTGACGAGCCAAGGCCATAACTTGAATCATTAGCAAGAGCAATTGCTTCGTCTTCATCTTCTACCTTGTAGACCATTGCAACTGGGCCAAACATTTCTTCGTCAAATGCTGGGTTCTTCTTGTCAATATCAGTTAAGATTACGGGACTAAAGAAGGCGCCATCAGACTTGATTTCTGGATATTGATAAAAGACTTTCGCACCAGCATCAACTGCGGTCTTAACTTGCTTAGTCAGCTTATCTCTTGAGCTGACTGAGTTCATTGGCGGCAAGGTGGTTGCGTCCTTCATTGGATCGCCTGGTTTTAAGTTAGAAAAGACGTTCTTTAGTTCGTGTAAAACTTCGTCATAACGAGATTTAACGACAATAATCCGTTTGGATGAGGTACATACTTGACCGCCATTGTAAGTTCTGGCAGTGCACAATACTTGTTTTAAAAGTTCTGGATCAGCATCGTCCAAAATGATGAACGGGTCATTGCCGCCGAGTTCCATTGTTGACTTTTTCAAATTCTTACCAGCATTAGCAGCAACTGAAGAGCCACCACGTTCCGAACCAGTCAGGGCAACACCGGAAATCCGTGGATCAGCAATGATGTCGTCTAATTGGTCGTAAGTGGGGTAAAGGTTGATAAAGCTGCCTTCAGGTGCGCCACCTTCTTTAACGATTTTAGCAGCTAAAGCGGCAGAACCAGGAACATTGTGGGCGTGCTTCAATAGCATTGGGTTACCAACGATGAAGTTTGGAGCAAAGACCCGGATAATTTGGTAAAGTGGGAAGTTCCACGGCTCGCAAGCCATAATCACACCAGTAGCTTGCTTCAAGTAGCAAGCACGGCCAAGTTGCGATTCAATTGGTTGTGGCTTTAACATCTCTGGACCTTTTTCAGCGTAATATTCACAAATCGAAATACAAATTTCAACTTCTTCTTTGGATTCGTGAATCATTTTACCCATTTCATGGGTCATCATTTCGGCCATTTCGTCTTCGTGTTTGCGCAAGCTATCTGCAACTTGGTGCAAAATCGTGGCACGACTTTCAGGGCTTTCGTGTTGCCACTTCTTGTATAACGCATGGGCAAGATTAATTGCTTCGTCAATTTGAGTGGCTGTTGGGTTGTCGTATTCGGCAAACTTTTCATTGGTATATGGGTTGACTGATTGATATTTAGCCATATTGTTACCTCTTTTTAAAAATCATGTTAAAAAACAAATAAATGTTTCAAGACACATTATAAAGCGTTATCACGTTAATTTGAATTTTTTGAACCGGGCTTTACTAATAATTAATTTGCTTACAAAAAAGCCGCGAGAAATCACTGTTTTCGCGGCTTCTTAATTATTGTAGTACTTACATCATTTGCATTAAGTAGGCAAGTGAAGCATCAATGTAATCATTGGCATAAGCCATTGCGTGCTTTTGACCTGGGAGAACTGTGAGCTCTGAGCCGTGGTTTTCTTTAGCCAAAGTTTGGATGAAGTCCAAGACATACTTTAATGGTGACAATTCATCGGCTGAATTAATTAGCCATAAGTGTCCCAAGTTGGAGTAGTCATAGGATTTTGCGTCCAGCTTTTCAAGAGTGGCTGCATCGCTTGAACCGGCGTATGCTAAACCAAAGTACTTATAGAAGGAATCATTAATTGCCTTAGGGTCGGTTAAGCCGAGTTCGCCGCGAGCATCAATTGAGGCCTTAGTGGCTTCGTGTTCTTTCATCCAAGCGGAGTAGTTGACTGGTGCTGACCAAGTAACTGTTGGGAAGCCGTACTTTCCGGCAATGTAGAGGGCCATGACACCGCCGGAACTAGCACCGATTTGCGTAATGCCCTTGGTGTCTGAGCCAGTGTAATCAGAGTCAAGCAGCCATTCAACGAATTTAACGGTATCATCGTGCGCTGCTGGGAAAGTATTGGTTGGTGCCAAACGGTAATTCGGGACGAATGCAGTGAAGCCTTTTTCTGTCATTTTAAGGCATAAGTCTTTAACGTCGCCTTTATCACCACGAATCCAACCGCCACCGTGCCAAAAGATTAAAACCTTAGTCGCTTTTGCGGGCGTATCCGGTAAGTAAATGTCAGTTGCCAAGTGGTGTTCTTCATCATAAATGATATCGTTCTTAATTTTAGCCATATATTTAAACCTCCAATATAACTATATTTATTGTCTCTTCTATCTTAGAATAAAATTGTGCTTTTGGCTGAAAAAAATTTGTTAATAAGTCAAATTTATTGTGAAATAGATTAATTACCTGAACAGAAGTTAATTTTGCATCGTTGTGCGGTCTGTTCCCCACCAATTAGGAATTAATTTAGCTAAAGTGATTGTTTGCCTTGATGCGTAATCTACCATAAATTCGGTGTCTTTATTACGTGCGTCTAATTGCATGAGAAATTCGCGGCAGGCGCCGCAAGGCATACCAGAACTGCCGCCAAATGGTGGCTTGTCGCGAAAGGCGATAATGCGCTTGATGTAAGTTTGGCCCGTTGCCACATACATGTTTAGAGCAGCAACCCGTTCAGCGCATAAATTTAAAACGCCTGAGCAACTTTCAATGCAAACACCAACAAAAATTTGCCCATCTTCTGCCTCTAAAGCACAAACAACGCTGCGGGCGTAAACGAAAGGTGAGACATCGCCAGGACGGTATTCCTTGGCAGCTGCCTTATATAATTGGTTCCAAATATCCATCTTTGCCTCCTTTTAGTATTGATAATTTTAAATTATTTTAATTATTATCCTGAATTAGCTAAAAAAGCAATCATCAGTCGTAAAATTTTGGTAAAATTGACCTTATCTATGGAGGGATATTATGCACTTGTCACCAAAAGCTAGTCGGCGGTTAATCAATATTTTGACCGTTGTTAGTGGGATTATTATCATCTTACTGTGTATCTATTGGTATCGTATGGGGATTTTTACTAGTCAGGCGAAGATGCGCGCATATCTGGCTAATAAAAAAATCATCGGGCCAGTTATTTTTGTGCTGATTCAGACAACGCAGGTTGTGTTCCCAATTGTTCCAGGTGGGGTGTCGCTGCTTGGCGGGGTGGTGTTCTTTGGACCAGTAGCCGGCTTTATCTATAATTATATCGGCGTCTGCATCGGTTCGATTATCGACTTTTTTTTGGCGCGGTATTATGGGCGGCCGTTTATTTTGCACATTGTTTCTGAAAAGACACTGGATAAATATATGAAGTGGACGAAAAATCAGCGCAAGTTTAACTGGTTTTTTGCGATTTGTATTATTGCGCCGATGGCACCAGATGACGTGTTGTGTATGCTGGCGGGATTAACGGATATGAAATTCTGGACGTACTTTTGGATCATCATTTTGGGTAAGCCGTGGACAATTGCAGCGTACAGTTTTGCCCTAATGTTTGGGATGGATTGGCTGCTCAAACTTGTTGGCAATAAGTAATGGCTAAGCGGATTTATTTGCGTCCCTTCAACTTGGCGGATGCACCGGTTATTTTAAGATGGGGCAAGGACGATTACTACTATCATTATGCTGGCTTTAGTCGCTACCAAAATTTGGCGCAGGCTGAACTTGCCGCTAAGCAATATGCTGCGCGAGATAATAGTTATGCGATTTGTCTGCAAGAAACGCAGCAGGTGATTGGCCTTGTTGAATTATATGAGCGCGGGACAAATGATCAGGAGTTATTGCAAACTAAAGAAGTTGGTTTCTTATTAGATAAGTCGTTTTCGGGACACGGCTATATGACTGAGGCCTTACAACTAATTTTGCTTATGCTTTTAATCAGCTTGACCAAACCGAAATTTGGGCGGGGACTTTTGCCCATAACCTGAAATCGCAAAAATTGCTGCAGCGTTTGGGCTTTAAGTACGTTTATTTTGTCGATTTAGGTAAAATTAGTCATCTTTTTTCCTATCAAGAAAAATACTATTTGCTTGATAGGAAAGAATGGCTTAAAATAAATGCAAACACGGAATCTTAAGACTATTTCAGAGAGTTCGCGGCTGGTGTGAGCGGATAAAAGTCGTTTCCAGATTCCTTAAATGTGGGTAATTAATAGTTACACGGGCTGCGGCGCCGTTATCGCCAAACAATGAAGTGCAGTTATTTAGCGCAATAACTGAAACTGGGTGGTACCGCGAAGCCATGTATGAGCCGATTCGTCCCAAGATGTAGGGATGAGTTGGCTCTTTTTTATGGAGGTAAACAATGTTAGATATTAAGGTGATTCGTGAGAATCTCGATTGGGCAAAGAAAAAACTTGCTACGCGTGGGATTGAGCCGGAGCAGTTAGATGAATTAATTAAGATTGATAGGGAGCGCCGTGAAAGCTTAAGTAAGACTGAGCAATTGAAGGCCAAGCGTAACGATGTTTCTAAAGAAATCGCTGAGGCTAAACGGAATAAGGAAGATACTTCAAGCGTAATCGCTGAAATGCGCGAAGTTGGTAGTGAAATTAAGGAGTTGGACAATAACGTTAGTGAGTTAACTGACAAACAAAATTACATTTTGTTGCGGTTGCCGAACTTCCCTGATGATTCTGATCCAATTGGTCCTGATGAAAGTTACAACCAAGAGGTACGTAAGTGGAGCGAACCAACAAAATTAGACTTCAAGCCTAAAGCTCACTGGGATTTGGGAACTGACCTCGATATTTTAGACTGGGATCGCGGCGCTAAAGTTTCTGGTGCGCGTTTTGTTTACTATAAAGGTGCAGGTGCACTTTTGGAACGGGCAGTATTCAACTTCTTCTTAGATGAAAACACGAAGGCTGGCTATACGGAAATTATCCCACCATACTTGGTAAATGACGCTTCAATGCAAGGAACCGGACAATTTCCGAAGTTCCACGAAGATGTTTATACTATAGTAGATAATGATGATCCGGATAAGCCACGTGACCTAACTTTAATTCCAACTGCTGAAGTGCCACTAGTTAATTACTTCCGCGATGAAATTATTCATGAAGACAGATTGCCAATTAACGTAACTGCACTATCACCAGCTTTCAGAAGTGAAGCAGGTTCTGCTGGACGCGATACCCGTGGTCTAATCAGAATGCATGAATTCAGAAAAGTTGAAATGGTCAAGGTATGTAAGCCTGAAGAGTCATGGCAAGAATTGGATAATTTGACGGCCAACGCTGAACACTTACTGCAGAAACTGAATTTGCCGTATCACGTTGTTGCATTATCAACTGGGGATGCCAGCTTCACCAGTGCTAAGACTTACGATTTGGAAGTTTGGATGCCGGCTCAAGATAAGTACCGTGAAATTTCTTCATGTTCTAACTGTACTGACTTCCAGGCACGCCGTGCGCAAATTCGTTATCGTGGTGAAGACGGTAAGCTGCATTTAGCTCATACTTTGAACGGTTCTGGTTTAGCAGTTGGTCGGACAGTTGCCGCTATTTTGGAAAACTACCAAAATGAAGATGGAACAGTGACAGTTCCTGAAGCATTAGTACCATATATGAACGGAATGACAAAAATTACTAAAGAACAAAGTTTAATTTAAGCGTGAAAGAGGTCCAGATGGACCTCTTTTTTAGTTATTTTGAAAAAAATAAAATTAATTTTGGACTGTTTTTTGTGTAAAAATAGCTAAATTCCGAATATTTTTAACTAGTTGCTTTAGTAAAATTAGAAAAATAAGGCAGTTTTATATTAGCTTAAACTAATTAGACAGTAGATTTAAGTAAATAGCGAACAAAATGCTAAGCTTGACGAAAACGTGTAAAAAGGGTAAAGTATTACTTGTCCTTGAGAGAGCTGGTTAGCTTAATCAAGAACAAAAATAAAACTAAACCAAAGTCTTGACAAGAAGAGCTAGGTTTAGTAAGATAATAAACGCTGCTGAGGAAAAGCAAAACTTCTTCAGTGGTGGGGCAGAAAAAAGTTCTTGACAAGAGAAACAACATCTGCTAAAATGAAACAAGCGCAGTTGTAAAGCAATTTACAGCAGCGGGTAGTACCTTGAAAACTGAACAATGTTTTCGCAAAGTGTGCGGGTGTAAGAACCCAAAACAAAAAAGCGAAGTCAATTTCGCAAGCAAATAAATCCGAGATGCAAATCTTGGAACGAATGAGCAAACATTCAAACAAACATTAAAAATGAGAGTTTGATCCTGGCTCAGGACGAACGCTGGCGGCGTGCCTAATACATGCAAGTCGAGCGAGCAATTTTAATTGAATACTTTCGGGTAGGATGTTAAAAGCGCGAGCGGCGGATGGGTGAGTAACACGTGGGTAACCTGCCCTCTAGATTGGGATACCATTTGGAAACAGATGCTAATACCGAATAAGAAGTAAGATCACATGATCTAGCTATGAAAGGCGGCTTTTGAGCTGTCACTAGAGGATGGACCCGCGGTGCATTAGCTAGTTGGTAAGGTAACGGCTTACCAAGGCGATGATGCATAGCCGAGTTGAGAGACTGAACGGCCACATTGGGACTGAGACACGGCCCAAACTCCTACGGGAGGCAGCAGTAGGGAATCTTCCACAATGGACGCAAGTCTGATGGAGCAACGCCGCGTGAGTGAAGAAGGTTTTCGGATCGTAAAGCTCTGTTGTTGGTGAAGAAGGATAGTTAGAGTAACTGCTAATTATTTGACGGTAATCAACCAGAAAGTCACGGCTAACTACGTGCCAGCAGCCGCGGTAATACGTAGGTGGCAAGCGTTGTCCGGATTTATTGGGCGTAAAGCGAACGCAGGCGGGAAGACAAGTCAGATGTGAAAGCCCTCGGCTCAACCGGGGAATTGCATCTGAAACTGCCTTTCTTGAGTGCAGAAGAGGAGAGTGGAACTCCATGTGTAGCGGTGGAATGCGTAGATATATGGAAGAACACCAGTGGCGAAGGCGGCTCTCTGGTCTGTAACTGACGCTGAGGTTCGAAAGCATGGGTAGCGAACAGGATTAGATACCCTGGTAGTCCATGCCGTAAACGATGAGTGCTAAGTGTTGGGAGGTTTCCGCCTCTCAGTGCTGCAGCTAACGCATTAAGCACTCCGCCTGGGGAGTACGACCGCAAGGTTAAAACTCAAAGGAATTGACGGGGGCCCGCACAAGCGGTGGAGCATGTGGTTTAATTCGAAGCAACGCGAAGAACCTTACCAGGTCTTGACATCTAGTGCAATTCATAGAGATATGAAGTTCTCTTCGGAGACACTAAGACAGGTGGTGCATGGCTGTCGTCAGCTCGTGTCGTGAGATGTTGGGTTAAGTCCCGCAACGAGCGCAACCCTTATTATTAGTTGCCAGCATTAAGTTGGGCACTCTAATGAGACTGCCGGTGACAAACCGGAGGAAGGTGGGGACGACGTCAAGTCATCATGCCCCTTATGACCTGGGCTACACACGTGCTACAATGGTTAGTACAACGAGGAGCGAACCTGTGAAGGCAAGCGAATCTCTTAAAGCTAATCTCAGTTCGGATTGCACTCTGCAACTCGAGTGCATGAAGCTGGAATCGCTAGTAATCGCGGATCAGAACGCCGCGGTGAAAGCGTTCCCGGGCCTTGTACACACCGCCCGTCACACCATGAGAGTCTGTAATACCCAAAGCCGGTAGGATAACCCTTCGGGGAGTCAGCCGTCTAAGGTAGGACAGATGATTAGGGTGAAGTCGTAACAAGGTAGCCGTAGGAGAACCTGCGGCTGGATCACCTCCTTTCTAAGGAAGAGCGAATAGGTGGAGAGTAGGAATACTAAAGGAAGCCTAGGAGCAACGGAAGCACACGGAGCGAGAACATTGTTTAGTTTTGAGGGTAGTACCTCAAAAGAGTTAGTACATTGAAAACTGAATATAATCCAAGAAAAAACCGAGAGACAATCAAAGAGATAAGAAACAGATTGCAAGAGCGACCGAGAGAGTAGATCTTAAGAGTAAGGTCAAGTAAAGAAGGGCGCACGGTGAATGCCTAGGCACAAGAAGGCGAAGAAGGACGCGACGAACGGCGAAATGCTTCGGGGAGCAGTAAGTACGCAGAGATCCGGAGGTATCCGAATGGGGGAACCCAGTATGAGCAATCATATTACTAGCTGATGAATACATAGTCAGGTAGGGCAAGACGCAGTGAACTGAAACATCTAAGTAGCTGCAGGAAGAGAAAGAAAAATCGATTTCCCTAGTAGCGGCGAGCGAAGAGGAAAGAGCCCAAACCGGTTGATTTATCAATCGGGGTTGTAGGACTGCAAGAAGGTAGTGGCAGAGATAGCAGAATTATCTGGGAAGGTAAGCCAGAGAGGGTGAGAGCCCCGTAAGCGAAATTGAAGTCACGCCGAGCAGGATCCTGAGTAGGCCGGAACACGAGGAATTCCGGTTGAAGCAGCGAGGACCATCTCGCAAGGCTAAATACTAATTTGTGACCGATAGTGAACCAGTACCGTGAGGGAAAGGTGAAAAGAACCCCGGAAGGGGAGTGAAAGAGAACCTGAAACCGTGTGCTTACAAGTAGTCAGAGCCCATTAAAGGGTGATGGCGTGCCTTTTGTAGAATGAACCGGCGAGTTACGTTAACTAGCGAGGTTAAGTCAGAAAAGACGGAGCCGCAGCGAAAGCAAGTCTGAAGAGGGCGAGATAGTTAGTTGATGTAGACCCGAAACCAAGTGACCTACCCATGGCCAGGTTGAAGGTGCGGTAAAACGCACTGGAGGACCGAACCCACGTAAGTTAAAAATTGCGGGGATGAGCTGTGGGTAGCGGTGAAATTCCAAACGAACTTGGAGATAGCTGGTTCTCTCCGAAATAGCTTTAGGGCTAGCCTGGTGCGAGGATGATAATGGAGGTAGAGCTCTGTTTGGACGAAGGGCCCGTCAGGGGTTACTGAATTCAGATAAACTGCGAATTCCAGATATCAAAGCACTGGAGTCAGACTGCGAGTGATAAGATCCGTAGTCGAAAGGGAAACAGCCCAGATCACCAGTTAAGGTCCCAAAATCTATGCTAAGTGGAAAAGGATGTGGAGTTGCGTAGACAACTAGGATGTTGGCTCAGAAGCAGCCATCATTAAAAGAGTGCGTAATAGCTCACTAGTCGAGTGACGCTGCGCCGAAAATTTACCGGGGCTAAGCATAGTACCGAAACTGTGGATGTGTAGTAATACACGTGGTAGGAGAGCGTTCTAAGTGCGGTGAAGGCTAATCGAGAGGATAGTTGGAGCGCTTAGAAGTGAGAATGCCGGTATGAGTAGCGAAAGATAGGTGAGAATCCTATCCGCCGAAAGACTAAGGTTTCCTGGGGCAGGCTCGTCCGCCCAGGGTAAGTCGGGACCTAAGGTAAGGCCGAAAGGCGTAGCCGATGGACAACAGGTAGAGATTCCTGTACTGCGTTAAATCGTTAATAGCGAAGGAGGGACGCAGGAGGCAAGGAACGCATGGCGCTGGAAGCCATGTTCAAGCGATAAGTGAGAGAGTGAGTCAAATGCTTGCTTTCGATAATCACAAGTCGTGAAGAGGAGCGAAATAAAGTAGCGAAGGTTCTGTAGTCACACTGCCAAGAAAAGCTTTAGTGTGAGATAACGTACCCGTACCGCAAACCGACACAGGTAGTCGAGTGGAGAACACTAAGGTGAGCGAGAGAACTCTCGTTAAGGAACTCGGCAAAATCGCCCCGTAACTTCGGAAGAAGGGGTGCTGGTGTAAGAGCCAGCCGCAGTGAATAGGCCCAAACAACTGTTTATCAAAAACACAGGTATCTGCAAAGTCGTAAGACGACGTATAGGTGCTGACACCTGCCCGGTGCTGGAAGGTTAAGGAGAGAGCTTAGTCGAAAGACGAAGGTTCGAACTGAAGCCCCAGTAAACGGCGGCCGTAACTATAACGGTCCTAAGGTAGCGAAATTCCTTGTCGGGTAAGTTCCGACCTGCACGAAAGGTGTAATGATTTGGGCACTGTCTCAACGAGAGACTCGGTGAAATTATAATACCCGTGAAGATGCGGGTTACCCGCGACAGGACGGAAAGACCCCATGGAGCTTTACTGCAATTTGATATTGGGTAGCTGTTAAACATGTACAGGATAGGTAGGAGCCAGAGAAGATAGGACGCTAGTCTTATTGGAGGCAATGTTGGGATACTACCCTTGTTTGATGGCTACTCTAACTAGTATCTCTAAGCGAGATATAGGACAGTGTCAGATGGGCAGTTTGACTGGGGCGGTCGCCTCCTAAAGAGTAACGGAGGCGCCCAAAGGTTCCCTCAGAATGGTTGGAAATCATTCACAGAGTGTAAAGGTATAAGGGAGCTTGACTGCGAGAGAGACAACTCGAGCAGGGACGAAAGTCGGGCTTAGTGATCTGGTGGTACCGCATGGAAGGGCCATCACTCAACGGATAAAAGCTACCCTGGGGATAACAGGCTTATCTCCCCCAAGAGTTCACATCGACGGGGAGGTTTGGCACCTCGATGTCGGCTCGTCGCATCCTGGGGCTGAAGTTGGTCCCAAGGGTTGGGCTGTTCGCCCATTAAAGCGGCACGCGAGCTGGGTTCAGAACGTCGTGAGACAGTTCGGTCCCTATCCGTCGTGGGCGTTGGAAATTTGAGAGGAGCTGTCCTTAGTACGAGAGGACCGGGATGGACATACCGCTGGTGTACCAGTTGTCTTGCCAAAGGCATAGCTGGGTAGCTAAGTATGGCAGGGATAAGCGCTGAAAGCATCTAAGTGCGAAGCCCCCCTCAAGATGAGATTTCCCATACGAAAGTAGTAAGACACCTCTAAGACTAAGAGGTAGATAGGCTAGGAGTGGAAGAGTCGTGAGACTTGGAGCGGACTAGTACTAATCAGTCGAGGACTTGACCAGAGCTTGAGCAGTCTGGGATTGCGGAACAGTTTTTTCAAGAGATTATATTTAGTTTTGAGTGTAAGAACTCAAAAGAAAAAGTACGGTGGCAATAGCAAGAAGGAAACACCTGTAACCATGTCGAACACAGCAGTTAAGCTTCTTCACGCCGAGAGTAGTTGGTGGGAGACTGCCTGCGAGGGTAGGACGCTGCCGTGCTTTTTTTAATATTCCGGCTTAGCTCAGTTGGTAGAGCGCTTGACTGTTAATCAAGATGTCGTCAGTTCGAGTCTGACAGCCGGAGCAAAGTGAGAGAAAGAGGACCTGAGGTCCTCTTTTTTGTGTATTCTTTTAATTTGGAAAACATTCTTTTAATTTGGAAAACATGTGATTATATCACTTAAAGGGTATAATAGAGAAGGATATGTTTTATTTAAAGGAGGAAAACACATGGTAGGAATTTTACTTGCCAGCCATGGTGGGTTTGCAGATGGGATTGCTCAATCAGCTCAGATGTTATTTGGCGAACAAGAAAATTTTGCTCATGTAACTTTGTCCCC
Organism: Lactobacillus sp. ESL0677; assembly: GCF_029392875.1. Lineage (NCBI taxonomy): Bacteria > Bacillati > Bacillota > Bacilli > Lactobacillales > Lactobacillaceae > Lactobacillus > Lactobacillus sp. ESL0677. The sequence continues at coordinate 286,637 of NZ_CP113946.1, forward strand.
TGATGAGGGACCGGAGGATATTCATGGCAAAATGGAACAAGCAATAGCCTCATTTTCTGATCAAAATGAGGTTTTGATGTTAGTAGATCTTTGGGGTGGAACGCCATTTAATCAGGCTAATGCTTTGCTTGAAGATCATTCAAATTGGGCAATTGTTGCTGGTATGAACTTACCAATGGTTGTTGAAGCTTTAACGCAAAGATTGACAAATCCTGATGCTACTGCTCAACAAGTTGCCACAGCAATTATTGCCACAGCTCGTGACGGCATTAAGACTAAACCAGTTGATTTAATGCCGCAAGAAGATACAGCAGTTGCTGAGTCAGCTGCACCTTCTAATAAGTCGCAGAAATCAATTCCAGCTGGTACAGTAATTGGTGATGGCCATCTTAAAATTGTGTTAGCCCGGATTGATTCACGGCTATTGCATGGCCAAGTTGCTACTGGTTGGATTCCGACAATGCATCCTGACCGGGTAATTGTTGTATCTGATAGTGTTGCTAAGGATGAAATGCGTAAAAATATGATTCGTGAAGCAGCACCTGCTGGTGTCAAGGCTCATACGGTTCCGCTTGACAAGATGATCGAGATTGCTAAGGATCCACGTTTTGGTAATACCCATGCATTATTATTGTTTGAAAATCCGGAGGATGTTCTGACTGTAATTAAAGCTGGTGTTGATATTAAAACTGTTAATGTTGGTTCGATGTCATATTCAGTTGGTGACGTTAATGCCAACAATGTTTTATCAATGAACCAACAGGATGTTGATACTTTCCATGAACTTGAAAAAATGGGCATTGAGTATGATGTTCGTAAAGTTCCGACCGATAAATCGGGCAACATGGATGCAATTTTGAATAAAGCTCAAAGTTTGCTTGATGAGCAAAAGAAATAATGAAATAGGAGTGAAAAAATGAACGCTATACAAATGGTTTTAGTTGTTCTGGTTGCTTTCCTTGCAGGTATGGAAGGTATCTTGGATCAATGGGAATTTCATCAACCGCTGGTTGCATGTACATTAATTGGTTTAGTTACCGGACACCTAGATTTAGGAATCATTTTGGGTGGTCAATTACAAATGATTGCCCTAGGTTGGGCTAATATTGGTGCCGCAGTTGCACCCGATGCAGCTTTAGCATCAGTAGCTTCAGCAATTATTCTCGTTCAAAGTGGTCAAGGTACCAAAGGTATTGGGATGGCAACAGGAATTGCGATGCCTTTGGCTGTTGCTGGTTTGTTCTTAACAATGATTGTGCGGACAATTTCAACTGGTATTGTTCACATTATGGATGCCGATGCTAAAAAGGCAAATTGGCGTAAAATCAATATGTGGCAATGGATTGATGTTTGCTTGCAAGGATTAAGAATTGCAATTCCAGCTGCATTATTGCTGGCTATTCCAGCATCAACTGTTCAATATTGGCTAGGACTTATGCCGACTTGGTTAAGTGATGGTATGTCAATTGGTGGTGCGATGGTTGTAGCTGTTGGTTATGCAATGGTTATTAACATGATGGCTAGCCGTGAAGTTTGGCCATTCTTTGCAATTGGTTTTGCATTGGCAGCAATTAAAGATTTAACATTGATTGCCTTGGGTGCAATTGGTCTTGCCATGGCTGTTATGTACTTAGCTCTTGAATCAAAGGGTGGCAATGGCAATTCTGGTTCAGATAATGACGGTACCGGCGATCCGCTCGGCGATATCATTGACGATTATTAAAGTGATATTAAGAGGAGGATTTTATAATGGCTGATCAAAAAATCAAATTAACAAAAGCCGACCGCTTCAAGGTTATGTGGCATTCACAATTTTTGCAGGCATCATGGAACTATGAAAGAATGCAAAACGGTGGTTTTGCCTACTCACTAATTCCAGCATTGAGAAAGTTATATCCGAAAAAAGAGGATATGGCAGAAGCTTTGCAACGTCACTTGGTGTTCTTTAATGTTCACCCGTACTTAGTTTCACCAATTATCGGAGTTACATTAGCTTTAGAAGAAGATAAGGCTAATGGCGCTGAGGTTGAAGATGAAGCTATCCAAGGGGTCAAGGTTGGTATGATGGGACCTTTGGCCGGCGTTGGTGACCCAGTATTTTGGTACACAGTACGGCCAATTGTTGGTGCCCTTGGTGCATCAATGGCAATTCAAGGTAATATCTTAGGGCCAATTTTGTTCTTTGTTATTTGGAACGTAATCAGATTGGTATTTATGTGGTACACACAGGAGTTTGGTTATCGAGCAGGTTCTGCGATTACTAATGATATGTCCGGTGGTTTACTGCAAAAAGTTACCCGTGGTGCCTCAATGATGGGAATGTTCGTCCTAGGTTCATTAATTGAACGTTGGGTAAACATTACATTTACTCCAGTTGTTTCAAGGACACCAGTTCAAAAAGGTGGCTACATTGACTGGAATTCACTACCAGCTGGTGCTAAAGGAATTCAACAAGCTTTAATCAGTCAGAGTAATGGTTTGTCGCTGACCAAATTCAAGACGACGACACTGCAGAATAACCTTGACAGCTTAATTCCAGGCTTAGCTGGGTTATTGCTGACATTCCTTTGCATGTGGCTGCTCAAGAAGAAGGTATCACCAATTGTAATTATTATCGGTATCTTCATCGTTGGTGTTGTTCTCCACGTATTGCACGTTCTTTAATCAAAAATGGTTAAGTCAAGCAATACCAAAGTCACTTTGACAATTAATGCTACGTGGTTTCGCGGCATTGCGACCTATGGCAAAGTGATGGTGGGCGATAAGGCGTTTGAGTTTTATAATGATCGAAATTTGAATGATTACGTACAAATTCCGTGGGTAGAGATTACGTATGTGGTTGCTGATGTCCATTTTCATGGTCGCTATCTTCCACGGTTTGAAATTCGCACGCGTAAGAATGGCACGTTTATCTTCTCAACTCGTGATAATAAAAAAGCGTTGCGTGCAATTCGCAATTATGTGCCAAGCAGCAACTTGCGGCAGGCGTTAGGCTTGTGGCAAAAGCTGAAAAGGCGACTTAAATCATAGTTTAGGCAAAATAAAATACTTAGATCGATTGATGATCTAAGTATTTTTTGTTTATTCAGCTTTTTCTTTACGCCAAAGTTTTGCAATCGCATAAAGGATGATAAAGATTGCTAACGCGGCAATCATTGCAATTCTGTTTTCTGGTAAAACTAGTAGCAGAACAATCATTAAAATGAAGAATAGTAAAGTCGCATAATCAAAGAATGGGAAGCCAGGCATCTTGAAGCTAGTCAATTGATCTTCCGGCGTCACCTTTCTGTATGCAACGTGTGAGAGTAACATAATGCACCAGATGATTAGGAACATACTGGTAGTTGTCGATGAGATAAAGGTAAACGCGTCGTTACCAATCATCACGATTAATAGTGGTGCAAGCTCAATTAAGCAGGCAGATAGGATTAAACCATTTTGCGGTAGTTGCCGGTGTAAGTGACCAAAGGTATGGTTCCATTTGCCCTTACCGTTAAAGGTAATCGAAAATAATAGCCGTCCAGCACTATAGAGAACACTATTGGTTGAAGAAACAGCGGCGGAGATAACGACGAAGTTAATGAGCGAACCAGCGTCATGAATTCCCGTTGCAGCCAGAGTTTGAACAAACGGACTAGAACTAGTTGAAACCCTGTTCCAAGGAATAACAACTAAAATAGCTACAATTGCTAAAACATAAAAGAGGATAATTCTCGTTGGTACTTCATTAATTGCCTTACTGATCGTTTTCTTAGGATTTTGGGCTTCAGAAGCGGTAAAGCCGAGTAATTCTATCCCAACAAAACTAAAGATAACCATTTGAAAGCCTGACAAAAAGCCAACGCCACCTTTGGCAAAGAACCCGCCATTGTTGAATAGGTTATTAAAACTGACAGGCCCATAAGTAGTGCTTTTACCGGTAATCATTAAGTAAGCAACTAGGATAACAAAGGCGACGACCGTTACAATTTTAATAATGGCAAAACTAAATTCCAAATTACCAAATAATCTGGCAGATAGCATGTTAATGCCTAATAAAGCGGCGATGGTAATCAGTCCTGGCACCCAAGTAGGCAAATGAGGGAACCAGTATTGGAAGTAAATTCCCAAGGCAGTCATTTCCGCCATGGCAAGGGTGATTAAACAAATCCAATAGAGGTAGCCGGTGATAAAACCGGTGTCCTTACCCAAATATTTTTCAATAAATTCGATATACGTGTGCTTACTGAGGTCGGAAATAATCAACTCTCCCAATGCGCGCATAAGGAAAAAGAGAAAAATACCGACGATTAGATAAATGAGAATAACACTCGGGCCCGACTTTTGAATGCTGTTGCCAACACCAAGAAAAAGTCCAGTTCCGATAGTTCCGCCTAATGCAATTAATTGAATGTGAGTATTGGTTAGCGATCGCTCATACTCAGTAGAATCTTTTTTGTCCATAAAATTACTCCAATTTAGTCTTTAAAATTATTTTTCGGTTGGTAAGTGCGCCGTAAGCCGGCTAGATCGCCCGCTCTTGGTGCCAAACCTTGCTGACAGCCCATAAAATGACAAAAATCAGAATAGCACTAATCATTGCCATGCGGTTAGCTGGTAATGACAGTAATAAAATAATCATTAAACCAAAAAAGATTAGCGTTAGATAGTCTAGCCACGGATATAGTGGCATTTGGAAGTTGGTTAACTTGCTTGTTTGTGTCTGTCTGCGGTAAGACAAGTGGGTTAAAATCATCAGGCACCAAATAATTAAAAACATACTAGTTGAAGTTGATGAGATGAAATTAAAAGCTTGATTACCAATCAGGATAATCACTAGCGGTGCCAGTCCCATTAAGCAGGCTGATAAAATCAAGCCGTTTTGCGGTAATTGGCGACGTAAATGACCAAAGGTTTGATTCCATTTACCTTTGCCGCCATATGTAACCGAGAAGATTAACCGCCCAGAACTATATAGGAAACTATTGGTTGAGGAAACGGCGGCGGAAATTACAACGAAGTTAATAATTGAACCAGCATTACGAATGCCAGTAGCTCCTAATGCCTGAACGAAGGGACTAGAATTAGTGGCAATTTTAGTCCATGGAATAACTAGCAAAATTGCTAAGATTGCCATGACATAAAACAAAATAATTCGCAGTGGTAATTCATTAATGGCCTTTTTAATAGTAACTTTAGGATTTTGCGCTTCCGATGCAGTTAAGCCGATTAACTCAACGCCGACAAAACTAAAAATTACCATTTGAAAACCGCCAAAAAAACCGTTAGTCCCTGTAGCAAACAGACCGCCGTTTTGAGTTAAATTGTTAAAACTAACGGGACCATAACTTGTACGTCCTCCAGTAACCAAGAGGTAGGCAATCAGCAAGACAAAGGCGATAATTGTGATAATTTTGATAATAGCAAAGCTAAATTCCAAATTACCAAATAATCGTGCTGACAGCAGGTTAATAAACAATAAAACAACAATTGTAATTAACCCCGGGATCCAAGTCGGTAAGTGCGGAAACCAGTATTGGAAGTAAATTCCAAGAGCTGTCATTTCCGCCATGCCTAGACTAATCCAGCTAATCCAGTATAGGTAACCGGTAATAAAACCGATATTCTTACCTAAATATTTTTCGATAAATTCAATATAGGTATGCTTGTGCAAATCGGAAAGAACCAACTCGCCTAGCGCCCGCATCAAAAAGTACAGAAAAATGCCGACAATGATATAAATTAAAATCACACTTGGTCCAGCTTCATGAATGCTGTTACCTACACCCAAGAAAAGACCGGTGCCGATTGTGCCGCCTAGCGCGATTAACTGGATATGCGCGTTGGTTAGTGTGCGCTTATAGCCTGAATTGGTCTTTGGGTCTTCTTTTGTCATTTAATCACTCCAAATCTATAAATATTATGTTACATTAGTGTTACATTATTCCATTTTAGCATTTATAAATGAGTTTTGCCTTAATAGATGAAAACTTTGCTAAATCATAACTTTTGTGATGATGAAGGCAATATTGGTAAGCTGGCACTTTTTTAGATGAAATGTTATTATTACTTTTATTAAAAAATAATTGGGAGATGATGGAGCATGTTTACTTTTGACTGCTTTACAATTAATGGCTTAAAAATTGAATTAGTCTTGCCGGAGTTAGATCAGGCGCCAGCACTATTAAACTTAATTGCTAAAGACCGAGAACAGCTTGATCGCTGGCTGCCGTGGGCAGATACGACTAAAACTGTTGCTGATGAAGCTAACTTTATTGAAATGGTGCGCGAGCAAACGGCTAATTATCAAATGCTAGAATTAGTAATTATGGTAAATGGCCAAGTTGCGGGGATGCTGGACTTGCATAATGTTAGTCGTAAAGATCAGTGCGGTGAAATCGGCTATTGGCTAGGTAGCGCGTTTCAAGGTCAGGGAATTATGACGACCGCCGTTAAGCGATTGGTTAAATTAGCGTTTGCGAAAATGAATTTACACCGCATCGATTTAATGGCGGATCATGAAAACAAGCCAAGCCGTGCGGTGGCTAAGCGTGTGGGATTAGAACACGTGGCCTTGCTTCGAGCTAAGGTTAAATATCATGGCGAATTTCGCGATATGGATCTTTATACGATCATTAATGAGGCAAACTAAAAAGCATACTGGCGGTTGTCAGTATGTTTTTACGATTTATTTATCTTCATAACCATTTGGATGTGATTGGTGCCACTTCCAAGCACTAGTCATAACTTCTTCGGCACTTTCATGCTTTGGTTGCCAATGCAGGATTGTTCTTGCCTTGGTAGAGTCGGCTACGAGCGAGTCGGGATCGCCGCCACGTCTTGGTCCCATAGTATAAGGGATGTCGATGCCAGTTACCTTGCGAGCTGCAGCTAAAATTTCCAAGTTGGAATAACCATGTGCAGTACCTAAGTTGAAGACATCGGATTTCTTAGTTTTCATTAAATAGTCTAAGGCCAATAGGTGTGCGTCAATTAAATCCTCAATTTGAACATAATCGCGCACGTTGGTGCCATCTTTGGTATCATAATCGTTGCCAAAAATAGTAAATTTACCGTCACCAGCAAGTGCACTCTTTAAAATATTGGGAATCAGGTGAGTTTCAGGAGCATGATCCTCGCCAATTGAGCCATCGCTGGCGGCACCAGCAACATTGAAGTAGCGCAGAGCGATTGACTTAATGCCATCTGCCTTGTCAGCCCAGTGCATAATCTTTTCCATCATGACCTTAGTGTCACCATAAGGGTTAATCGGATCAAGTGGAGAATCCTCAGTAATTGGAAGTTTCTTAGGGATGCCGTAAGTTGCGGCACTTGATGAGAAGACCAGATATTTAACACCAACGTCATTCATTGCTTCGAGCAGTGAAATCATGCCAGCAACATTGTTGTCGTAATATTTCAACGGCTTTTTAACAGATTCGGGCACTAATGAGTAGGCTGCAAAGTGCATTACAGCATCAATTTTTTCATTTCGTAAAATTTGGCTAACTAAAAACTTGTTTTCAATATCGCCTTGATAAAATTTGGCTTGCGGATCGACAGCTTTTTGATGACCAGTGTATAAAGCATCGAGTACAACAACATCATTGCCATTTTCAATCAACTTTTTAACAGCAATCGAGCCGATGTAGCCCGCGCCGCCAACAACTAAAACGCGCATAATTTCCTCCATATATAATTAATTTAATCAAATAAATTTTAGCACAAGCATGGCAAGGCGGAAGATCTTTTTAAACAATAATTGACAGAGAAAGTATTTTGCAATATATTTACTTTTAGTAAGAGAATGGGGAAGAAGTTAGAAAATGATTCATAATTCAACAATTGATAGTCAAATTAATCACCGCTCAATCCGGAAGTTTAAGGACCAAACATTGAACGCGGAACAATTGCAAACGTTGTACACTGTATTTCAACATACCGCGACCAGCATGTTCATGCAGAACGCAACGCTGCTACATATAACTGATGAAGCTAAAAGAGCCAAAATTCGAGAATTGTGCAACCAAAATTATGTGGGTGCTGAAGGCGACTTGTTTATCTTTGTCGTGGATTTGTACCGGAACCAGCAGATTCGTCAGCAGCTGGGCAAAGATGATGGCCGCGTGCATATGAGTGACCTGTTTATGCAGGGGATGGATGACACGTTGCTGGCATGGCAAAATGTGGCTAATGCTGTGGAAAGCATGGGGTTAGGCTATGTGCCGTTGGGAACGATTAATGATCATCCTTTGGCAATGCTTGAGGTATTGGACTTGCCGCAATTGACGTTTGCAGCTTTGGGGATGCAAGTTGGTGTGCCTGATCAAGAGCCGCAATTAAAGCCGCGGCTGCCACTGCAATTCACTACGTTTGAAAATGATTATCCACGTGACTTTAAGGTCAGTGAATTGGCAGATTATGATCAATTGGTAACAACTTACTATGACCTGCGTGATTCTAACCGCCGAATTGATTCTTTCACTAAGCAGATTACCGGTGCTAAGCTCGACAGTCGGAAGATTGACCGCGATCAATTGCCAGAGTTATTGCATAAGCAGGGACTGTGCCTTGACTGGCAGTAAATTAGTTTGATTAGATATTTTTATTGCGTGACGTTTTTTCTTTTGGTATAATTTAAACGTTACGAGTTGCTGATTTAGCTCAGTCGGTAGAGCGTTTCCCTCGTAAAGAAAAGGTCGCCAGTTCGATTCTGGCAATCAGCATAACAAAGGCAAATATCGTATTAAAGCCCGTTGTATCAATCTTGATATGACGGGCTTTTGCTTGTTATGAAGTAGTTCTATTTATACTATTAAGTTTTGTGATACCCGGCTTTTAATTTTCTCAATAAGAAAAGATTCTCTGCTTATTACAGAGAATCTTTTAAATTGGTATTAACATTAAAAATTATAATTTGGCGTAGTAAGTCAATAGTCGTATCATATTGCAAGTAAAACCAAATTCGTTGTCGTACCAAGCATGAACTTTTGCCAGACAAGTACCATCACCAATATTAATTACTTCAGTCATTGTAGGATCGAAGATTGCACCGTGAGTATCGTTAATTATGTCTGATGAAACAATACCGGTATCGTCGTAGCCAAAAGTTTCATTATTTTGGGTAATTGCTTTAAAGACTTCATTAATTTCTGTCGTGGTAACAGATTTATCAAGAACAAGAGCAAGTTCAGTTAGTGAGCCGTCACGAACGGGTACTCGTTGAGCTTTTCCTGTTAGTTTGCCGTCAAGCTCAGGAATAACAAGACCGATTGCCTTAGCAGCACCACTAGAGTGGGGAATGATATTTTCAGTAGCAGCGCGATTGGCACGCTTATTTTTGCCTCGTGGGCCATCGGTTAAATTTTGTGAAGCTGTATAAGCATGGATTGTAGTGAGACTTCCAGCTTTAATACCAAAATGATCATTCATTGGCTTAGCAAGTAATGCTACCGATTGTGTTGTACATGATCCTGGTGAAATAATACGATCGGAACTGGTTAAGGTATTTTCGTTAATACCATAAACTGCGGTTGGAATTTTACCTGCAGGAGCAGAAATTAAAACCTTTTTAACACCAGCTTTAAGATGAGCGCTAGCTTTTTCCTTATTTGTATAAAAGCCTGTTGATTCAAGAACTAGGTCAACATCATCATTGGCAACCCAGGGAATTTTTTCCGCATCTTTTTCCGCATATACTGTATAATGCTTATCATTAACGATAATTCCTGAATCATCAGCTTGTACTTCCGCTGGGAAATCACCGTGAATTGTATCGTGCTTTAATAAATAGGCGATCATGTCCGGATCAGTTAAGTCATTGATTGCCACAACTTTAATTTCAGGATCATTTAATTCAAAAATTCTTCGAAATGCTAAGCGACCAATTCGGCCAAAGCCATTGATACCAATTTTAATTGCCATTGCTTTACCTCCATAAAAATATTATTTGTTAACGATTTTTAGTATAGGGGAGTTTAGTAGTTTTGAATAATACCAAATAATGGTACCATTATCATTAAAAGTGATAGGTGATGAAATGAATTTTAATGATTTAAAAATATTCCGCACGATTTATGAAGTCGGTTCATTGAATAAGGCAGCTCAGACTTTAGGATATGCCCAATCTAATATCACAGCTAGATTAAAATTGATAGAGCAGGAATTAAATTCGGCTCTGTTTGTTCGTATGCCCAAAGGAGTGCAGCCAACTGAAGCAGGTAATATTTTTTATAAAGCAGTTTTAAATATTCAGGCAGAGTTGGCGCAAGTGTCTGCTAAAATTAGCCAGCGAAAAAAGATGCTACTAGGATCAGAAACGTTAATATCAGAAGTTCTAAGTCATAATAACGTTAATTATAGAAATTTTAGTAAAATTGTTGTTAAAAATCAGAATGATATTGTAAAGGAAGCTGCTAGCCATTTGTATGACATAGTAGTGACTTTTATAAATATGGGTAATAGTCATATTTATAATTTAAATAAAGTCTGCCAAATTAGCACTAATTATGCAGCACAGAATCAATTTGCTTTTAGTGATAAAAGTGTTCCTATCTTGATTAATAGTGATCCAGAATGTGCCTTTAGGAAAAGAACTTTGAAAGATTTAATTGATAAAACAAGAGTATTTGAAGTTGATTCCTTGCAGGCGATTGAATTATTGGTTGAACAAGGAAAAGGAGTAGCGCTGTTACCAAGTAAAGCTATAGAAGAAAGGCACTTGGTTAAATTGCGTACGAACGACATTTTGCTCAAATATTATTTATATCAAGCAAAGTGGATTGATTAGTTAGTCAGTATAACAAAGTCAAAGATGGCATAAAAGCCCGTTGTATCAATCTTGATATGACAGGCTTTTTGCTTGTTATGAAGTATTTTAGATAGTTGTAAATTAATCTGAAATGTTGTGGTCAGTCACACTACAGGTCACATAAAGTAAAATAAGTTAAAAATTTATCATCGTTAATTTTTCAGAAATAGATATAACCCTTGATGTGGCAGGCTTAATTGCCTGCTTTTTTGTATGACTGAGTGTTACTTTTATTTTGTAAATGTGTTTACTAGGTAAACACATTTATGCTACTATAGCAAATATGATTTTAATAAGGAGTTTTTAAAATGCAAATTCAAGAAACAAGTTACAAAGTTAGTCACTTATATAAATTATTTTTAGCCGATTATGCCAAATTGACTAAAAAAATTAATATAAATGTTGCTGACTATAATATATTTTTGACATTAGAAGAAAATCCAGGTTGTACTCAGCTTTTTTTAGCCCAAAAAAGACATGTTGAACGTAGTTTATTGACTCGGATTATAAAAAAATATCTTGAGCTGGATTTAATTGAGCGTCGGCAAAGTTCTACTAATAAGAGTGCTTATGCACTTTATCTCACACCTAAAGGAAAGCAGGCTACAAAGTCAATAAGAAAAATGATTAATTCTTTAAATGAAAAAATTGCCAAACTTTGTTCTAGTGAAGAATACAAAGCACTTAATGACATATTAGATTTATTAATTAAGAGGTGGAGTTAAAAATGAAGAAGTTTACTATATTATCTCTATCATTGTTTACGCTACTTGCTGGAGCAGCATTATCCCCAGCTTTGCCAAGTATCAGTCAAGCCTTTCCTCGAGTTAATAAACTTTGGATACAAGCATTAGTTACGCTCCCGTCTATTTGTGTTATTTTTTGGCAAGTTTTGGCTACTAAAGTTAGTACAAAATTCTCAAGTAAAAAGCAATTACTTGTCGGGCTGATTTTATATTCTTTTGGCGGAGGACTACCAGTATTAACTGCTAATTTCACATTAATTATTGTTAGTAGAATAGTTCTTGGAGTTGGATTAGGAATTATAGCCGACTTATCAGTTGAATTAATTAATTCAAACTATCAAGATGCTGAACGCAAACGAATGTTAAGCTATGCTGGAGCTTTAAATAATGGTGGTACAGTATTGGCCGTTTTATATGCGGGTTTGACAGCTAAATTAAATTGGCACCTTGTTTTTTATCTTTATCTTTTAGCACTAATTCCACTTTGCCTAGTTTTCAGCTTTTTAAAAGATGAGTCTATGACGTCTAAAAGAAAATTGGCATCTGACAAAACTAGTTTTGAACCTGAATTTTTATTTATTGCAGGTGAAATGCTAATAACTACTATTATCTATTTTATTGTTCCCACTAATCTTGGCTATGCTATTAAAGAGTATTTTAAAATTAATAATTCGCTGATAACGGGAGGATTAATGGCTTTAATTTCTATTCTAGGAGTTATCGCTGGTTTATTATTTAGTAGAAATCGTCTCAAAAATAAGATCGTTTTAATTGGTTTATTTACTATGTTTTCTTGTTCAATGTTATTTCTATCTTTGGAAAACTCGTTAATGCTGTTTGTTATTGGTGCAGCATTAAGTGGATTTAGTCTCGGTATTGCCTTACCATTATTCAATCAAGAGATTATTTCAATCTCAAACATTAACTCAAGTAATCGTAATTTAAGTATTGGTCAAGCTATGATCTTTTTAGGACAATTTATTTCGCCATTTTTAATAACGGAACTACATAACTTGCTTAATTGTAATGTTTTTCAAATTGGATGTGGATTAAGCTTGATATTACTTTTTCTGAATATAATTAAACCCGTGAGATATTAAAATAACTTGCTTTATAATAATGCTTTTTTGCTAACTTAAAGTTGTACTAATATTTTCACAACATTAAAGTATTGCTAATAAGTAAATATTAGTGTTTAATTAAAAAATAAAACAAGGGGGAATTTATTGAGTATTAAAGAAATCATTAGAGTCAACGAACCAAGAGCTATTTTAATTTTAGTTATTTATATTTTTAGTTCATTTTCAAGCACTGGATCACAATATTTACTTAAATATGCGATAAATGCGATTAGTAACCAGAACTTTTCTAATTTTCTGGTTTGGATAATTATTCAAGCTGTTACTAAATTTATGGCCACTGCATTACTTGCGGTGGCAACTTATAAATTTAATCAGCAGATACAGGAGTATATCCATAGAGTACGAGACGAGATTTTACGCCATTATTATGCAAATAGTCAGGATAAAATTTCTAAAATAGAAAATGAATTAAGCAGTAATATGAAAATTTTAACGACTGATTATTTAGAGCCTGGGTCTATTATTGTGCAATCTTTACTTGTAATTATGCTATCGATTAGTGCCTTGTTTACATTACATTGGAGTTTGATTTTAGCAACTATCATTGTCGCGATTATTGTATTTTTATTACCAAAAATCATGAAAAAGAAGTTATCAACGGCAACTGCCACTGCAGCGATGCAAAATTCAGAATTGCTTGAAACTATTAGTAATTGGTTTCAAGGTTTAACTGAATTACGGCGTTATCGCGTTTTTTCAAAAATGAATAAGAAATTGGATCACACTAGTCAAGCTTTAGCTCAAGCAAATATCCAAAAAGAAAATCTGCATGGCATTGCAATTGGAATTAATGGTATTGGTAATACGCTTGGACAAATTGGAATTATGGGTTATGCACTTGTTTTGCTTGTTAACCATCAAATTGATTTTGGTAGTTGGGTTATTGCTACTAGCTTTTGTTCGAATATTTTCAATGGTCTGTGGGACATAGTTGATGCAATTACAGCCATTAATTCAACTAAGCAGTTGCGTGATCTAACTGGAAAATTACGTCAGTTTATTTCGCTACCACAAGTAGTGCCAGTTAATAGTATTCAAGTTAAAAATTTGGTAGTTGAGTATCAACATGGTGAAAAAATCACTTATCCTGATTTTACAATTAATGCTGGTGATAAAGTATTGCTAACAGGAGATTCTGGTAGTGGTAAATCTACATTATTAAAAGTTTTATTGGGTGAGTTAATACCACAGCAAGGACAAGTTATTTACCAAACAGATAATGGACAAGTAATTAGTCCGCAAAATGCGATGGTTGGTTATATTGCTCAAGATAGCAGTCTATTTCCTACTAGTATTACGGACAATATTACAATGTTTGCCAACGATTTAATTGAAAAAGTTCCTAAAGTTACAGAAAAAATGCAGCTGTCTGCTGACTTAGCTAATTTTCCTGCTGGTTTAAAAACGCAGGTTAATTTGGATCAAGATAATTTATCAGGTGGTCAGAAGCAAAAGATAGTTCTGGCTAGAGCTGAAATTCGTGAACCACAGATGTTGTTACTTGATGAAGCAACTAGTGCAATTGATAGTAATGCAACTATTAAAATAGTTCATGAATTATTACAGACCAAGCAAACTTTACTGATGGTAGCACATAATTTTAGCCCCAAATTAATGCAGCAATTCGATTATCAAATTAATTTACAAGCTAAAGAAGGTGCAAAATAATGACGATTAAAGATTTTTTTAAGCAAAATCCATTACGTTGCATTCTGATAATTTTTACAGCGGCTTTCTTTCCAGCGATGCACCTAGTTAATACTGGTTTGCTTGCAATAATAACAACAGCCGTAAAAAAATGGCAGATTCCATTTGCTTTTTGGCTAGTTGCGATTATGGCGCTAGTTTCACTGACTGATTATTTTACTCAAGGCTGGTTTAATTCATTATTTACAAAACAAGCAGAAGAATATAGCGTAACTTTGCGCCGTAAAATAATTCAGCATTATTTTTATGATCAAGCTGATCATCAAGTTTCACAAGTACAAAATCGTTTAACTAATGATATTGAACAAGTAACTTGGGATTACTTTGCATCTTGGTGCAATATTATTATGGACATTAGCTTTTTTGTTTTTGCTTTCTTATTGTTGTTAAACTTTCATTGGTTATTGCTGGTAATTAGTATTGCAATGACAATTATTTCGTTAATTTTGCCTAAATTATTGAATAAGCAATTGCAAAAGGCAACGTTGCATATTTCTAGTGCTAATAAAATTTATCTTGATAGCCTTGAAAAGTGGCTATCTGGATTAGCGGAATTACGCCGATATTTAGCAGGTGCTAAATTATTTAAAGTAATCCAGCTAGATTCTAAAAAATTAGAAGATGCCAATGTTAAACAAGTTGGTTTGCAACAAACTTTAGTAGTGATTAACGGTTTAATTTCGGAAAGTTTTAGCTTTTTACTTTTTATTCTAGCGGGATGGTTGATTATAAATCATCATGTTCAATTTGGTGCTTGGGTTGTTGTAGGGGACTGTCAATATTATCTTGCTAGCTCAATTGAACAAATGATTGCGGCCTACGGACGAATTGAGGGAAGTAAATCCTTAAATAAACAAATTGCGGATTCTGCCACACAAAGTTCGGTAAAACAGGAAAAGAGTGTGGAGACGCCAGTTTCTTTGATGACAGAAAATTTAAGTCTTAAGTTTCCTAATGGTGAGCGACTAACTTTCCCAGACATTAATGTTAAAAGGGGTGAAAAAGTGTTGCTTACTGGTGATTCTGGGACCGGTAAAACTAGCTTACTAAAAATTTTACTTGGTGAAATTACACCTACAACAGGTAAAGTTATATTCAGGAATGAAAAAGGACAAAGAATCATACCGAACATGAGTAAAATTGGGTATATTCCCCAAGCACCAGTTTTGTTTCCAGGAAGTATTGCCGACAATATGACAATGTTTAACGCAAGCCTAAAGTCTAAATTAACACCACTGATTGAAAAAATTCAGTTTGCAAAAGATGTTTTTCATTTTCCTACAGGTTTGAATACGATAATTAATTTAAGCAAGCTAAATGTTTCGGGAGGACAAAGGCAAAAAATTGTCTTAATTCGGGCATTAGTTCATCAAAGTAAAATTATTCTGATTGATGAAGGAACAAGTGCCATTGATCAACAAGCAACAATCGAAATTTTGCGTGAAGTTACTTCTAGTGAACAAACAGTTATTTTTATTGCTCACAGTCTTAATGATCATATGAGACAGATGTTTGATCGTGAGATTCATTTAGTTAAAAACAAGAATTTAGGGTAAACCTACTTTGATAGTAATACGTAAATATTTGGAGGAAAAATGAAGAAAATTTTTTTATGTTCTTATTTTGCTGGAGTTGGTGAACAATTTAAAGCTTTTATTCAGACGAGTAACATAAAAACTAACAAGGTTTTGTTTATTCCAACTGCTGGTAATGTTGAAGAATATACTGGATATATTGATGAAGGCAGGCAGGTCTTAACTAGCTTGCATTATAAAGTTGACGAATTAAACATAGACAAAGAAGATACGGAATACGTAGCAAATAAAATATCAGCTGCTAACATGATCTATATTAGTGGAGGAAATACATTTTATTTATTACAAGAGTTAAAAAGAAAAAATCTTTTGCCATTATTAATCAATGAAATTAATAGTGGTGTTCCTTACATTGGTGAATCAGCTGGTGCAATTATTTTGGCACCTAGCATTGAATACAATAAAATTATGGATGACACACAAATTGCTCCTGACTTAAAAGATTATACAGGATTGAATATTACCGATTTTTATACGTTGCCGCATTTTATTGAACCGCCGTTTACTGATAGCGTTCAAGAAACTTTTAAAACTTATAAAGACCAACTTAACTTGCTTGCTATCAATAATTCTCAAGCAATAATAGTTAATGAAGATAATTACAAAGTAATTTAACAATTTTTCGCTAAAAAAATTATTATTCATAAAAAGTTGATACTAGCTTACTTTATATTATAAAGTCATGTAATATAATATTTGAAAACAGGTAACTAGAGTATCTGTTAGATGTAGATTTGAGTTAGGTGGGTTGGACTTAATTGCACTTTCTCAAGGAGTCTTTGAAGGGTTGTGTGTGAACACCTCGAGCCAATAGAAAACATACTTATTTGTAAATAAGTATAGGAACTCGTAAGAGTTCCTATTTTTTTGAAAGATTATTGAATGATGGTTGCAGAATCTGAAACAGACTTATTAATATCTGTTGCAAGAGAGTATGAAAAGCTACTTGACAAAGAAATAAAAATGGTATTAGGTCGAAAAGGGAAAAGTGAAATTAAAATGACTTTATTGCAAACAAAATTAATTAATAGTGGAACAGAAATAGTTATTTTTCAAAGTCCTTCATATAAAGATGAATAGTGGATAATTGAGCTCTTATTTATAAACGATTGAATGAGTTTTATTTAATTGATATGTCATAGATTTGTTATCTCCCTTGATTTTATTAATAAGTGTGCATATTCTATTTTTAGATATTTAGATTAAAGATGCTTTAGTTTAACTAACAATAAATAGGAGGTTGAAAATGATGAAAGTTTTGAACGGCAAAGAATTATGTCGTACTCTTGGTTTTAGTACCACCTTACTATATAAATTTAGAAAAGCAGGTATGCCGTATCACCAAATAGAAGGTGGTAGAGCATATTACATAGCTGATGAAGTAGAAGATTGGTTGCGTCAAGCAGGCTATCATCAACAAAAAATATGGTCTAAATAAATATGAAGGGCGAATCCTGTTTCGCCCTTTTTAGTTAAGAAGTAACAATGATTAGTTACCACAGAAATGGTGGAAGAATGTGACCATAGTTATGAAGAATTAATGGAATTGTTAAGTGAATAACTATTATATTTAATAAAGGTATAATTGCACGTAAAATGGCACACAGTTTTTAGCTGTGTGCCAGAAAAATCCTTTATAGTGGAACAGTTGATGATATAGCGGGCTTTATGCTCGTTATTTGTATGTCGAAATAATATTTTATAAAAGCTATATTCATATAAAAATAATTTTGTTATAATAAAGAAACGTAGAAAAGTTAAAAAGGGCGGTGGCTACCGCTTGAAAGAAGATGATGCTTATGGCATTTAATGGACCAATACTCCAATCTCTTAGTAGAAAGGTCAGTCATTTGTGAGTGGTTACGAAGTAGCAACAATTGTGTTGCTATCAGTTACATTTCTCGTTGATTTGTTGACGTACATCGACAATCGCAAGAAATAATTACGAACAAAAAACGCCCTGAGAAATAACTTTAGAGAGTTACAGGGCGTATTTGTCAAAAATATCGTTCAGTAGCCACCGTTCTTTGAAGACGGCTCTACGTAGAGAAGTCCTATTAGTAGTAGGGCTTCTTTTTAATTACAACGATATTATAGCATGTGCACGAATAGTAAGCAATTTAATGTTCACAATAGATAATTATCAGATTTATTTATGAACAATTAATTGGTTTTGGTATAATTAAATTTGAGCATGAGTAAGAATAGATTGCGGTGACTAATTTCTAACTTAGGGAAGTGATGCTTATGGTGTAACAATTATTAAGTTTAGAATCTTGCAGAAAGGATTAGTCGGGTATCCACCATGGATACTGTTATTGCCCTTGGTTTGTCAATTGCCATGATTATTTTGGTATTGGTAGAAATTATTAGTAGTTTAACTAAGTTAACTAATAAGGCTACTGACTTAATCAAAGTGTTGGCTGAATTAAGAGCAGCTTTAATTAAATTAAGAGCAAAAAAATAACTGCCCAAGTCTATCAGCTTGCAGTTATTTCTGAATAATTGGTAAGTCATCGCTTTTTAAGCGAAAACTCATGTTAAGAAGTCTTGGTACCAACAAGGCTTCTTTTTAATTACACCAATATTATAGCATGTGCATTAGTCACAGGCAATCAATACTTGCCTAGAACTCATGAGAATTATAATGCGAAAAAGTTAAAAATAGTACAAATTTTTCTTTTAAAAATTAATATTTTCTGTTATTATTTTCTATGGCTGAATTTGAGCAAAAAGGGGTGGTAGCTATGCCAAGCATTAAAATCGTTTCGATTTCAATTTTAACGCTGGCAGTCCCACCTTTTTATCGAGTTAGGCAGCTCGTTCAATTTTTAAATAATATCCAGACTAAAGGACTTAGTGCTTTTTACATTTGTAATTAGCCGTAAGTCTTTTTTTGTGGGCAGTTTTTGGGAGGTAATAGGTAATTATGCGTAATTTCAAAAAGTTATCAGCATTTGCTGTGGCGCTGCTAGCTACAGTTATGCTGAGTGCATGTGGCAACGGCAATCACAAGCAGAGTAATAGTGCAGGACCGAAGTCACTAAATGTCCAATTTGTCCCTAGTGTTGCGGCTAACAAGATGGAGGGGCGTGCTAAACCAATAGAAAAGATGTTGTCTAAACGATTGGGTATCCCCGCTCATGTTACAGTTTCAACCGACAACAATGCTGTGATTGAAGCAATGAAATCTAAGAAGGTTGACGTTGGCTTTTTACCTGCTGATGCCTATGTTCAAGCGCATAAGCAGGGAGCTGCCGATGTCTTACTGCAATCGGAGCGTTACGGTTTAAAGGAGCCGGGTGGTACGTGGACTAAGCAACTGGTTCATACTTTGCGCTCAGAAATTCTGGTTAAGAAAAATTCCAAAATTAAGAGTTGGAAGGACTTAAAAGGTAAGTCGATTTCCATTCAAAGTCCGACTTCAACAACTGGGTATATTTTTCCAATTGCGGAGTTAAAGCAGAAGGGCTTTGACGTTACTAAGAATTGTAAGTTAGTTACAGTTACCGGTCATGATCAAGGAGTCTTGAACGTTTTAAGTGGTGACACTGATGCGGCATTTGTCTTTGAAGATGCTCGTAACAACGTTCTGCAAGACAACCCGAAAGTTAAATCACAAGTGGTGCCAATTTACTTTACTAGACCGGTACCCAATGACACAATTTCCGTGATTCCAAGTTTGCCGAAGGCTTTTCGTGAAAAACTGGCTAAGGCCTTCATTGCGATTGGGAAGTCCAAGGCTGGTAAGAAGGTAATTGAAAGTGTTTATGACCAAGAAGGTTACATTCCTGCTAAAGACAGTGATTACAACATTGTCCGTAAGTATCAGAAGATTGCCCAAGCCGTTAAAAAGTAATTTTAGTTAGCAAAAAAAAGCGCGCTCTCAGATCAAACTAAGAACGTGCTTTTTGTTTATGTGATTATTCGCCTAAGTAAGCAAAGGCTACTTTTTCATCGTAAATATGTAGCATTTTATCAAGGATGAAGCGGCAGGCAAGAGCGGTAACAACTGGGATGACGAACCAAGCAAGTAGTGCCAATAGTAAATTGATACTGCTAGCACCAGCGTCAAGGGAGGCGAGGGGACCAACAATTCCAACAAGACCGAAGCCGGCTGAAGCAGGAGTTCCAGAAATATGCCATAAGGCTACCGGCAATGCGGATACTGTTGAGGTGATGATTATTGGGAGCATGATAATTGGATGCCTAAATAAGTTAGGGATCATCATCTTCATAGCGCCGAGGGCAACAGCGATGGTAACGCCGGCCTTGTTAACTTTCCATGAGTGAACGACCAGCACGATTGTGGTTGCGGCAACTCCCATCGCAGCTGCCCCAGCAGCGATGCCGCTAAGCTGAATGGCCATACCGATGGCAACTGTTGAGACCGGTGTGACGATTAAGAGGGCAAACATCCATGAGATTAGAATACACATTAAAATTGGTTGTAGTTTGGTGAAGGAAGCAATGATTGCACCTAGGCCCGTAGTAATTTTACTGACAAATGGTAAAAGCAGGAAGCCAATGTAGGCAGAACCACCACCAACGACAATTGGACTCAAGACGATTTTGACAGAGCCAAAGAGATTACCGATTAGCATTGTGAGAAAGACGGCGATAGCTGCAGTAATCATCGTGTTAATCAAGTCACCAGTACCAGATGAAATGAAAATTCCGGCTTGCTTGGTTGCAGGATTAATTGCTTGGGCGTTGAATTGAGTAACACCAGAGCCAACGTAGGATGCGCCTGCAACAATGGCAATATCAATTGGTGCAAAGTTAAATTGATAGGCAATTAGCGCACCAATCAATAGTGGGGTTGCTACTTGGAAAACTAACAAAACATGGGTTAAACCAAGCGTGAAAGTATTGGTGCCGCACAATTTTAAGATTGCGCTCAATACGGCATTAGGAATCAAACCAACGATAATTCCCGTCGCTGTTCCTGATAAAACTTTATTAAAAAATTCCTTTACTGTAACTTGATTTTTTGTATTATTCATAGTGTTTTTTCCTTAAAGTTGCTTTTATTTGGCAAAACCGATGTCATACCAAATTGGATGTTTGTTAGCACATTTTGATGGGTCAACTGAGTAGTTGGTCAGTTTGTTATTAACTGCCGTAATTGTGTATTGGCTGTCGAGTGGGACAATGTAGGCTTCCTCATTCATGTAGTTTTGCCATTTATGGAAGACTTCGACCCGATGTTTATGATTAAAGGAAGCAGGAGCATCCATCTCATCAATTAGGCGTGTATTTTCTGGAGTGGCAAATCTTGAGTAGTTGCCCAACGATTTTTCACCGTATAAGTTAGCTTGTGAAGGTTCAGTCGATAAGCCAAAACCACCAATGTAGGCATTGACGTCAGGATTGTCCTTGTTCAATTTATCGTAGAAGGAGTTTTGCTCAGTGAGCCGGCCGCCTAGAAGCTTAACGTCCAAGCCAATCTTATGCCACTGCTGCAAGTAATTTTGAATAATTGGCTCTTGGGTGGCATTACCACTCATTGCCATGAAGTTAATTTTAAGTGGCTTACCATTAGGTTGCGTGCGCCATTTGCCTTTTTTCTTGTAGCCAGACTTATCTAAAATTTCGTTGGCCTTTTTCAGGTTGAAGGTGTAGCCTTTGGCATTTTTATCAAAGTAATCGCCAAAACCAGCCGGAATTAAGGTTGGAATTCTGAACTTCAATCCTTGTGTATAACGTTTATCTACCTGATCGACATTCATTGCGTAGGCCATTGCTTGTCTAAGTGGCTTACTGTTCATAATATTGTTTTTATCAACAACATTCTTCTCCAGTTTACTATCCCATTTACCAACCTTGAAGCCAAGGTAATAGTAAACAAGTTGGATTTGAGCAACGAAATTGTAGCCCTTAGTCTTTTTGACTTGGTTCCACTGGGTATTAATGACGTTAATGACGTCAAATTTATGACTCCTAATTGCTTCAGAAGCGGAGTTAGTCGAAACAACTGAAGCCAAAATTTTATCTAGTTTTGGTTTGCCACGCCAGTAGTACTTGTTTGGTACCCAAGTAACGGATTGACCACGGACAATCTTTTGTACTTTATAAGGCCCAAAGAAGAGCGGTTCTTTCCGAACTTGATCGCTGGACTGTAATTTATCAAATGGCACGTTTTTCAGATAATGGTAAGGAGCAGCTGTTTCGCTGTAGCAATTGCTGCCGGCATTGTACATTCCGGGGTACATTCTTTGGAAGTGAATCACAATACTGCGACCATTTTCACCATTTGGGTATGTAATTCCCGAAATTGTTTTAGCTTTACCATCATGATATTGCTTGAGACCGACAATATTGGCCATTTGGTCGGTATAACGGTCGCAATTAGTCTTTTTGTTAGCGATAATTTCGTAAGAATACTCTAAATCTTTAGCAGTAACTTGTTTACCGTCAGACCACTTAACGCCCTTTTTGACAGTTACCATAATTGTCTTGTCTTGGCGATTAACTTTAAGTGTAGCTGGTCCCTTGTCATTAATCTTGTAATGATTGTCATAGTAAAATAAAGTTTCATCACCGAATTGGGATGCTAAATAGTCGACAGCATTTTCTGAAATTTCATCTAAGAAAATGCCTTGAAACGGTGTGTCTGTTTCAAGAGCGACTTTAAGTGTGCCACCTTGCTTGACGGGCTTTGCAGGAACCGTTGTTTTTAACTTGTTGACTTCTTGTGTTGCGTTAGTATTCAAATTGGTATTGCTCTTACCGCAAGCAGTTAAAGCCATCGCTGCCAGTAAAACTGTGCCCAAATATTTAACAAATCTATCTTTCTTCATAATTATTTGCCTTATCTGTTATTATTTTAATGAAAGTAAATTTCTGTTGCTATAAATTATAGTAGCGATTAAATTAAAATACAATATATTTTTTAATTTAATTTTATTATTTATGATAATTATGTATAATGCAGGTTAGGTAATTAATTTGGAATGCTAACACTTAAAATTTTGATTTTATTTTAAATTAAAATGAAAATTAAAAAAGCAAATTTGAGAAGGGATACTAAAGTAAATGGTTATTAATATATTAAAGCAAGATGACTTTTATGAAGTTAGCTATGCTAGTGGGATGGTTGCACGAGTTTATTTACTTGCGCCTAATATTTTTCGCTATTATGTTGATCCAACTGGGCAATACGCTCCGCCGAAGCAATCACAAGCGGAACTACATGCCCGAATTTTGGCACCGACAGTTGATGAGTATGGCTCTCATTCAGTTAATAGTAGTGTTACAGAAACTACTGCTAATTGGGCAATTGTGACTGATGAGATGAAGATCAATTTTGCTAAAGATACTGGTGCAATGAGTGTATGGGTGAATGGCAAGTTGGTTTTACAGGAGACGCAGCCAGTTAGTGTCAACACTGATAGTAGCATCCAGTTTTTGCAATCAGCTGATACAGCTAATTATTTTGGTGGCGGAACGCAGAATGGCCGCTTTAATTTATCTCGGCAGCGGATTGTAGTCGCCAACACCAGTAATTGGCTGGACCAGGGTGTGGCTTCACCGGCACCATTTTATTGGTCAACTGCTGGGTATGGTGTTCTGCGCTATACTTTTACTCGCGGCGAATATGACTTTGCAAGTGAAACTCCAGGATTGATAACCACGAAGCACGAAGAAAATCGCTTTGATGCCATTTACTTTTTTGCACCAACGCCTTATCAGTTAATCCATACTTATCAGGAGTTAACGGGATTGCCGCTATTGCTACCAATATTTGGCTTTTATGAAGCACACTTGAATGCTTATAATCGGGATTATTGGGTAAAGGTGGACTCGCAGGAAAAGGGTGCGATTAAATATCCAGACGGGAATTTTTATCGAGAATATCATCCTAAAGAGTTGCCGGAAGAATTAAAAGGGCAAGCAATTCGCGAAACTTTAAACGGTGAACAAGGTGGTGCCGCTTATCTGTTAAGTGCGCGCGGGATGCTTGACCAATATTTGGCTAACGATCTGCCGCTGGGGTGGTTTTTACCAAATGATGGCTATGGTGCGGGTTATGGTCAGACCGATTCCTTACAGGGAAATTTGCAAAATCTAGCAGACTTTATTCGGTATGCAAATAGTCGTGGTGTGGAAGTCGGGTTGTGGACCCAGCAAAGTTTATCCCCAGTGGATCCAGCTCATCCTAAGGCAAACGATCGCGATTTTGAACAAGAACTTGCAGCTGGAGTTACGGTACTGAAGACCGATATGGCTTGGGTCGGTGCTGGTTATTCCTTTGGTCTTAATGGCACGCAGACTGCTGCAGCGATGATTAAAAAGATTAAGGGGCAAAATTTACGCCCCTTTATTATCACAATGGATGGTTGGGCAGGTACGCATAATACCGCTGCTGTTTGGACTGGTGACCAAAAAGGCGGCCAGTGGGAGTACATTCGTTTTCAAATACCAACTTACATTGGCGAAGGCTTGTCTGGGCAGCCAAACGTGGGCTCTGACATGGATGGTATTTATCTTGGGAGTAATTCTGTGATAAATACGCGCGACTATCAATGGAAGGCTTTCACGCCAATTCAACTGAATATGGACGGCTGGGGAACTAATCCGAAGAATCCATTTGCCTTTTCAGAGCCAATCACGACGATTAATCGGGCATATTTGAAACAAAAAACAATGCTATTGCCATATATTTATACTGCGGCTCATGAGGCAGTTGTTGCTGGTAAGCCGCTTGTTCGCGCTTTATTTTTAGAATATCCAGATTTACCAGAATGCTACTCAGATTTGGCAAAATATGAATACTTGTGGGGCGATGCCTTTTTGGTTGCACCAATTTATCAAAATACTGCTGCTGATGACGAGGGCAATGATATTCGTAATGAGATTTACTTGCCTGATAAAAAGCAGATTTGGTTTGATTACTATACAGGCAAGGCATATCAGGGTGGACAGGTCATAAACGAATTTGCGGCACCTATTTGGAAACTGCCCGTTTTTGTTAAAGCAGGTGCAATTATTGCTAAGGCACCAGCGACAAATACGCCTAAGGAGTATTTGCAGGCAAAGCAAGCACGGCAATTTGAAATTTATCCTGGGAAGAAAAATCAAATTACGGTTTATGAAGATGACGGTATTTCTGCCAAGTATCAAGATGGTGCCTTTGCTCAAACAATGATTGGGGCAGAGCAGGTAGATGACCAATTATTAGTTAAAATTGCGCCATCAATTGGTCATTATGAGGGGATGAAGTCTCAGCGCACAACAGAATTGGCAATCAAAATGAATAAGCAACCAAATGAGATTGCGATTAAGTTGGGTGACCAGAACTGTGACTTGAAGCAAGCTGAAAGTTTAGCTGAATTTGTTCAGGGTAGTAATGTTTATTACTTTGATGAACATTATTTGCCTAACCCGTATTTAGCTGCAGTGGGTAACAATTTAGAACAAACTTTTTTGCGGATTAAGCTGGCAGCAGTTGATGTTAGTCAAACAGGAGTTGAGCTGCAGTTGGCTGGCGTTGATACAACAGTTACACCTGAAAATTGTTTACCTAATGAACAGATTGCAGCCAAAGCGCCAATAGATTTAAGTAGCAGCAGCATGCAAACGACAACTTTGTCGTGGCAATACGCTGATGAAAATCTAGGTCGTGTTACTTATAATGTTAAAGTTGACGGAGTGCTTTACACTGGAATTAAAGAGCCGAAGCTGGTTGTTCACGGCCTGTTGCCAAACAAACAACATGCTTTTACAGTTCAAATTGTGACTGATAAGGGAACAACGGAGTGGAGCAGGGAACAGCTGTTTTAAAGATTGAAATTAATAGGAAGACTTTAGTTTAAGTCTTCCTATTTGTTTGTCCTGAATTACTGCTAAAGTGGAATAATTGTTTTAAAATGTTTAATTAGTAAGGAATAGTGTAGGAAAAAGCAACAATCTGCAATTATTTTTGTTTACCTTTTTAAAATTAAACATATTCAAACATTGACAAACAAAAAAGAACAATTATACTAAAGGTGAACTAAATTAGTTGCTGAATCTAGTTTAAAAAGTAGGTAACCAATGTTAAAAAGCGAAAGATTAAAAACGATTTTACAAGTAATTAATACTCAAAAATTTGTTACTGTGGATGAATTGGCTCAAGCACTGACAGTTTCAGATATGACAATTAGACGTGACCTAAATGAATTGGATAAATTAGGTAAAATTTCTCGAATTCATGGCGGTGCGCAATTAATATCAGATCAAACTAGAAATGAAAAGAGCTACCAGCAAAAGCGGGAAATTCATAGTAAGGAAAAACTTGAGATTGCCAAGCGGGCCTGTAATTTGATTCATGAAAATGATTCTATTTATGTTGGTCCGGGCACTACTTTAGAATTAATGGTTGCTAATCTTAAGACTAAACGTCTGCGAATTGTAACTAATTCGCTACCTGTTTTTGAAGCAGCGCGTAACAATCTTAATGATTATGAGTTAATTATGGTTGGCGGTTCGTACAGAAGAATTAGTGGTGCCTTTTTAGGTACTCTAGCTAATAACGAACTAAAAACCATGTCATTTTCAGTTGGTTTTGTTGGTGTAAATGGGATTAAAAATACTTCTATGACAACAGCTAATTTGGAAGAAGGTCAGACTGAGAGTATAGGACTGGACCGTTCACAAAGTAAATTTGTCGTTGCAGATTATACCAAATTAAATCATAGCGACTTTCATCAGTTTTATGATTTACGGAATGTGGATGGGTTAATTACTAACCGCGAAGTAGGATCAGATGTAGAAAAGCATTACAGTCAATTTACAACTGTTTACAAATAGTTTTACTGAGAGGAGATTAACTATGAAAGTTGTTATTGGTAGCGATAAAGATGGCTTTGAATTAAAAGAAAAGGTAAAGAATTATCTTAACAGTCATGATTATGACGTTTTAGATGTAACGCCAGAGCCAGCAGAAGACTTTGTTGAATCAAGTTTGAAGGTTACTCATGAGGTAATGGATAACGGAATTAAAAAGGCAATTATGTTTGACGAATATGGTGTCGGCTCTGCCATGGCCTCAAATAAGGTTAAAGGTATGGTTACGGCTAATGTCAATGAAGAAAGAACCGCTCATATGACCGCAATGCATAATGGTGCGAAGGCAATTGCATTAGGCAGCGGCATTGTTGGTGACAAACTTGCATACTCGATTGTACAGCACTATCTTGATACAGAATATGCTGGTGGTCGTCACCAAATTCGTTTGAATATGCTTGAGGAAATGATCTAAGGAGGTTTTGAAAATGTTTGATAATGATAGACCACAACCAGAATTTGTTGATCCTAAAATTGATAAGCATATGGTAATTGCTTTGGGTAATGACCATATCGTTACCCCAGTAAAAATGGCTATTTCTGACCATTTAAAAGAAGAAGGCTACCAAGTTATTGATGAAGGTACCCACGATAACACGAGAACGCACTATCCAATGTATGGTAAAAGAGTTGCTGAAGATGTAGCTGATGGCCGTGCTGATCTTGGTGTCGTTCTTTGTGGTACAGGAATTGGTATTTCAACTGCTGCCAACAAGAACGAAGGCGTTCGTGCAGCGATGGTTGGCGATGTTGCTCAAGCTGAATATGCTAGACGTGAATTAAACGCTAATATTTTAGGCTTTGGTGGTATTGTATTGGGCCGCGACTTTATTTTTGATATTGTCGATTCATACCTGAATGCTAAGTACGAACCATCTGATGCTAACAGAAAATTAATTGATAAAATTGATCATATTGCTAAGCCAAATCCAGACCAAAAGGATAATGTTCATTTCTTTGATGAAGAAAACAAGAAATGGTCCGAAGGCGTATACCACGACTAATTAAAATAAATAAAAATAATAGAATTTAATCGCACACACAAAAAGGCAACTCATTGAATATGAGCTGCCTTTTTTTACTAATGATTAAATTGCATCTATCAAATTAATTAATGTAGGTGTTCAACTTAAAATTGCGATTTACGGATCAAATTAATTTTAATACTTCAGGATTAGGAGGTAATTCTGCGACAGTTGAGATAATTATAGATAATTAATATTACTTATTATGATTTAATAGTAAATACACGATTTTGATATTTTATCAAAGTCGTGTATTTTGGTTTTTTTGATTTATAATATTTAAAATGTATTTCTGTAGATTTATTTATTTCTTTATAGTAAATAATATTTGTATATAATAAATATAACACAACGTATTTATTAATTGAGAAAGGAAAAGAAATGGCAACTAAATTATATGGTACCGTGCTTTTAAAAGCACAAAGAATTATGAATGTGTTATTGAATACAAGCAATGGGATGACATTAGATGAAATATCAACTAAAGCAGTAATACCTAAACCAACTGTATTTAAAATTTTAAAAACTCTTGATTATATTGGATTTGTCAGAAAAAATCATGAGGGGAAACGTTATTCTTTGGGTTCAAGAATGATTGGCTATGGTAATAAAGCGTTAAAAAGTTTTGATATTGTTTCAATTAGTGAGCCGTATTTACATGAGTTAAGTAAAGTAACTAACGAAACAATAAATCTTGGTGTTGAAGAAAATAATCATGTTACTTTATTGAAGAAAATTGATAGTCCACAAACTGTAAACCTTAATTCTCATGTAGGTGGAGCAATGGAATTATATTCATCAGCAATGGGAAAAGCTCTTCTTGCTACTAAGAGTGATCATGAACTAGATGAATATTTTTCTAAGATTGAATTAAAACCACTAACTAAGCGCACAATTACTAGTATTAGTGAACTTCGTAAGCAAATTTCTCAGGTTAAAGTAGCTGGTTATGCATTGGATGCTCAAGAAAATCAAGATGATGTAGTTTGTGTCGGGGCTGCTATTCAAAAATATGGCAAAGTTTTTGGTGCAATTAGTGTTAGTACACCACAATATCGACTAGACGAATTACTACTAGATGATTTAAAAAAGCTTATCATTTCAACTAGGAATCAAATAATAGAAATAATTTGAAAAATCACTTGTAAAATCGCTTTCATTGAGTTATATTTTATTTGCAAGGATAAAAAAGAAATATAATTTCTTATTTGGAAAGGTAAAAGAATGTATGAAGAGATAAAAAAGATGGACTTAAGTAAATCTCCAACTCTTTTAACTAAGCAAGAAATTACTCATGCAATTGAAAATGTATTGCAGCACATCGATATTAACATGAATTATTTTGGAGATGATTTTCCAAGACCTAACACAAATAATGGCAAGTATTCCAAGATGGATAATACTGAATGGACTACTGGATTTTGGACAGGAATACTTTGGCTGGCTTACGAATATACGCATGACTCGAAATATTATAAGCAGGCTATGAGAAACGTTACTTCATTTTCTAATCGTATTAATAAAAAAATTGCTGTAGATAATCATGATTTAGGATTTATGTATACAACCTCAGTAGTTAGCGATTACAAGATTACAGGTGATGAAGAAGCTAAAAGAATTGGTATAAAGGCTGCAGATCAATTAACTAAGCGCTATCAAGAAAAAGGAGGATTTATTCAAGCTTGGGGCAAGATGGATGGTAATGATAATTATCGTTTAATTGTTGATTCATTAATGAATATACCATTACTTTATTGGGCATCTTCAGTTACAGAAAATCCTAAATATGCTCATATGGCGGATACCCATTATGACCAGGTTTTAAAGACAATTGTTAGAGATAACGGTTCGACGTTTCACACTTATTATTTTGATAAAGAAACGGGTAAGCCTTTAAAAGGAGCAACACGTCAAGGATATAGTGATGACTCAAGTTGGGCAAGAGGTCAGGCATGGGCCGTTTATGGGGTTCCACTTCATTATAAATATCGCCATACTACCAGTGATTTTAAGACTTTTAATGGTGTAACTAATTATTTTATTAATCGACTTCCGCAAGACTATGTACCTTACTGGGATTTGATTTTTGGTGATGGTGATGATCAACCCCGTGATTCTTCATCTGGAGTAATTGCAATTTGCGGGGTTGCTGAAATGCTTAAATATATGCCTGAAAGTTATCAAAATAAATATCAATACGAACTAATCCTTCATAAGATGTTGAAATCAATTATTGATAATTATGCCAATAATAATTTTATTGCTGGTGCTCCTTTATTGGATCATGGTGTTTATTCCTGGCATTCAGGAAAGGGTGTTGATGAAGGAAATTTATGGGGAGATTACTTTTATTTTGAATCTCTAATTAGATTTTATAAAGATTGGCAAATTTTTTGGTAGAAAGAGTGAAGAAAATGGCTAATCCAAATATTGTTGCTGTAAGGCTGGATGAAAGATTAATTCATGGTCAAGGAAGATTATGGATTTCAAACTTGGGAGCAAACTTAGTCATTGTTGCAAATGATGAAGTTGCCCAAAGTTCAATTCAACAAACTTTAATGAAGTCGCTATTGCCAAATTCAATTGGTGTTAGATTTTTCACTATTGAAGAAACAATCGACAAAATCTTTAAAGCTGCTCCTAGACAGAAGATTTTTATTATTGTAAAGACAGCTGAAGATACATTGAAGTTAGCGAAGGGAGGCGTGCCATTCAAAAAATTGAACGTGGGAAATATCCACTTTAAAGAAGGAAAGACTAAGGTTACCAATTATATCTCAATAGATGAAAATGATATGCAAGCTCTTAAAGAAATGAGGGATGAATACCAAATTGATTTCAATACTCGGGTAACTCCGATTGGTAATGAGGTCGGTTCAGATTTTAATCTGAATCAGTATGTTGATAATTGGAAGGGAGAAAAATAATGACTTTTACAATTTGGCAAGCCCTGTTAGTTGGTTTATGGGCAGCCTTCTGTTTTGCAGGTCAAGTATGGGGAACTTATACTAACCGTGCTTTATTTATTTCATTTGGTGTTGGTCTTATTTTAGGAGATCTAAAGACAGCAGTTATTTTCGGTGCAACAGCTGAATTAGCATTTATGGGATTCGGTGTTGGACCTGGTGGTTCCACTCCTCCTAACCCATTAGGACCAGGGATTGTTGGTTCGATTTTAGCAATTACAATGCATAAATTGTCACCAGCAGCTGCATTAACTCTATCTTATCCATTTGCCATGTTAGTTCCATTTATTATTACTTTAATCTTTACGATTAACTCAGGCTCAATGGAATCAGCACGTAAAGCAATTAAAGAAGGAAAGTATCATAAGTTTAACTTGATGTCAAATGTTACTTTATGGGAATTCATGCTATTTGCTTTTGTCTTTGGCTTTGCTGCGACTTTAAGTACCTCAGCTTTAAGAGCATTTGTTCAAATGATTCCTACTTGGCTAATGAACGGATTAACAGTTGTCGGTGGATTACTTCCAGCAGTTGGTTTTGCACTTATTATGAGTACAATGCTTAAAAAAGAATATATTCCAGCAGTTGTCTTTGGTTACATCTGTGTAGCTTACTTAAAGATTCCAGTTATTGGTTTAACTTTTGTTGGTATCGCAATTGCTTTAAACAATTACTACAACAGCAAAAAAAGTTCAGCTGTAAATAGTGATTCAGAAAATGCAGGAGGCGCTGAAGATGGCATCTAGGAAACCAGTTTTAACTAAACGTGATTATTTTATTTCAATTTTAAGATCGTATTATTTACAAAACTCACAAAATTACGGCAACATGCAGGGGACCGGTGTTGCTAAGACAATTTGGCCAGAATTACGTAAAATTTATAAAGGTGATGAGGCTAAATTTAGAGAAGTAGCTAGTTCTAATGTTGAATTTTACAATACTAACCCACAGCCATATCCTTTCGTTACCAGTTTAATGCTGGCAATGTATGATAGTGGTCAAAGTGAAGAAGACGTACGAGCAATGAAGATGGCTTTAATGGGACCATTAGCTGGTATTGGTGATGCATTGTCACAATTTGCTTTAGCACCATTATTCTCAACAATTTTTGCATCTTTAGCTCTGCAAGGTGTTGTTTATGCGCCAATCATGTTCTTTATTTGTATGTTTGGAATTACTTTCGGTGTTAGAAACTTAATGGGCTATCTTGGCTGGAAAGTTGGGACAAGCATTATTGACACATTAAGCGATAGAATGGCTGCTTTAGCTGATATTGCTAGTACTGTTGGTTTGACTGTTATTTCTGGTTTATCGGTTTCCTTCGTTAAGGTCAACTTAGGCTTAAAATACTCAGCTCAAATTAAAGGTAAGACTCAGTTAGTTACTGTTCAAGCATTTTTGGACAAGATTATGCCATATATGTTGCCACTTTTGTTAATTTTCTTTGTTTATTGGTTAATTACTAAGAAAAAGTGGACAGCTTATAAGATTATTTTGTTGTTATTAGTTGTTGGTGTTGCACTTTCAGCTATGGGTATCTTGGTTCCTTAGTCTTGAGGTAGTTTTATGAAATATGATATTTGCATTATTGGTCATGGAGATTTTCCAATGGGAATTGACTCCGATATTAAAACAGTAGCTGGTACAGATGAACTAGTTACATGTTTAAATCTAGACGAGCACACAACACATGAAAAATTTACACAAGATCTTGATCAGTATTTAGATACACACGAAAATGTTATTGTTTTTGCTGACATGACTGGTGGCGCTCCATACCAAATAGCAGCTAAGCGCATTTTGACTAATCCTAAAGACACTAATAAGTATGTCTTATCTGGTGTATCAATGAATCTAGTGCTTGATGTTTACTTAAAAAATTTGTCTGGACAATTAACTGCGGAAAACATAGAGGATTCATTAAGTCATGTAATTGAAGAATCTAAATCAATGATGCAGTCAATTTCACAATCTACTATTTCTAAGAAGGCGTAGTAAGTGAACTGGGTCAATATTTTATTAATTATTCTAGTCGTAGTTTTATTAATTCTTTATTTAGTAATTTTACCAATAGCTCGTCGTAAAAGTATGACTAGAAATCAGCAAGCAATGAGCGATTTCTTTAAATCGCTTCATGAAAATGAAAAAGTTGTATTGCTGAATGGCGTAGTTGGTACGATTAAAAGTGTTAGCCAGCATTATGTTAACTTAGAAATTGCTCAAAATGTTATTGTCAAAGTTGATAAACATGGTATTGCTTCTGAGCTGAATCAAGGAGAGAAAGCAGATGAATGAACTTACTCAGTTAAAAGTTAAGAAATTAATTGATCAGGATGAAATTTCATATGCAGCTGACTACTTAGCTAATTCTAAGTTACTTCTTAATAATAAATTCTCATTTCATCACGTTTATGACATGGAGCCAAGTCCTACTACATATTATATGGATAACTGGACTGTTTCCCCTAATGGAGACCCTGAATGGTTGTATGTGTTAAAACGTCAAGAATATTTGCAAGATCTTTTGTACTCCTATATAAAAACTAATAATCCCACCTATTTGGAAAAGATAAAAGCATTTATTTTTGATTGGATAACTAATAATGATGAAAATGAAGAACAACGTTATGTAACTTGGCGCACTATTGATACAGGAATTAGGTTACTTAATTGGACTAAGCCATTAAGTTATTTACTTCAAAAGCAATTATTAAATGATGACGAAATTACAAGAATTAACCAATCTGTTAAACGTCAAGCCATGTATTTACATGACAATTACATTGAAAAATATGATTTAAGTAATTGGGGTGTTTTGATTACAACAGGAATTCTGACTTTTGCAGCAGAACATCCTAAAGTTATTGATAGTAGTTTAGTTAATTGGGCTGAGAGTAAGTTAAGCTTAGAACTGAAATTGCAGGTCGACTCTACAGGCTTACATTGGGAACAATCACCATTATATTTTATTGAAGTGTTTAGAAGTTCTCTTTGTGTAGTTGCAAGTTATTTGGCTCACAATAAACAATTACCAACCATAATTGAAAGTTCTTTAAAAGCAATGCTTAAGACTTGTTACTATCAAATCAAACCAGATGGTTATATTTTGCAGCAAGGTGACACTGATGCAATTAAAATTGCAGATTTAATTACTTCGGCTAAATACATTTTATTTGGTATAAAAGAGCCTAAAGTTAAGCAAGACTTCTTGTTGATGAGTTTAGCTAATCAAGCTCAAATATTGGTTAATGTTCAAGAAAAGCAAAATAACTGTTATTTTGATTCTTTAGTTTCAGGTAATTTTTATCATAAAGATTTAGTTAATCAAAATTATTGGCATATTTATAACGGCAATTTAGGTAGTGGTCATGGTCATGCAGCATCTGGGCACCTTGACTTAACAATTAATAACGATAATTTGTTAATTGATCCAGGTCGATATACATATGTAAATTCGCCTGAAAGGCGAAATTTGAAATCTGGATTTTCGCATAATGTAGTATTAGTTGATAATGATTTTCCTACACGACCGCGAGATTCTTGGAAATATCAAACAATTGTTGCTAATCAACGTAATGAAGTGGAACATTATGATTTATATGATTTAGTTAAAACTAGTTATTATGATAAATCTAATGATTGTACAGTTACAAGATACTTTATTTGGCTTAAAGAAGTAACAATTATGACTATTATTGACGTAGTTGAATGTAAGGGTAAGCATCTTCAATCAGATAATTGGATTTTTGCACCAGAGATTACTTGTCAACCAGAGTTTAATAATAGTTACTTGATAACTAATGGCATTAATCAATATGAACTTTTCCATTCTTTAAAGAATGGTCAGCTAGAAAAGCAAATGTATTCTCCACGCTATAATGAATTAGAATCAACTACTAAATTAACTTTGTTGAATCAGTTTACGGATAATAATCTTGCTTATACGGTAATTGGCAAAAAATCTGATATCGCAGATGTTCATTATTGTGAGTCTAAACGAATTAATGAAGTTATTGATGATGATATTCATAGTTTTGGAGTAGAAATTGACTTAAGTAATAATCGTCGAATAGTTATAAATATTCAACATGAAAATACAATCATAGGAAATAAATTGTATTTTGTTGGCGGTATTCCTTGTTATGGTAATGTTTCTGTAAATTATGAATAGTAGGTGATTTTATGATAAATATAAAAACATCGTACAGTCGATTTATAGCTAGTATACTTGCAGTAATTATGTTAGTAATATTTTTCAATATTAATTCAATTACTGCTAAAGCAGCAAACTACTATGTTGATTCAAAAACCGGGTCAGATACTAACTCTGGATTATCAGTAACTTCGCCATGGAAATCTTTTAAAAACATTAATTCCAAAACTTTCCAACCTGGAGATGAAATTCTTTTAAAGAGTGGTTCAGTTTGGAATGAACAGTTAATGCCTCAGGGCAATGGAAATCAAACTGAGCCGATTACTATTAGCAAATATGGCGGTGAACTAAAGCCGAGAATTAATGGTAATGGTACTCATAATTATAAAAGAAATTCAGGAACAGTTATGCTAGTTAATCAGCATGATTGGATAATTAAAAATCTTGAAGTAACAAATTATAGTTCAACGATTCAATCGCAACGTTCAGGCATTTTGATAATTAATAATAGTAATACAACACAAAATAATATTACTGTTGCAGATAACTATGTACATGATGTTAATTCTGATACGCAGGAACACGGTGCTTGGAAGGTTACTGGTGGCATAATTTTAATCGGAATTAATGAAGATTTAGATGGCAAAATAAATTCTAATAAGAATTTTGGCTTTGATAATGTTTTGGTTAAAAATAATCATGTTGACAATGTATCGATTGCCGGAATTAGAAATAAATCTACATTATTAAATACTAACGGTTCAGAGTCATATCCTAAGAATAATAAGAACATTACCTATGAAAATAACGATGTTGAAAATGTTTATGGTGATGGCATGATTATTTCTGAAGTTTCAGATAATGGAATTGTTAAAAATAATAAAGTTAATAAATTTTGCAATACTGAATCAAGATTCAATTATGCTGGCTTGTGGGTAATGGCTTCAGACAATACTACAGTTGAAAATAATGAAGTTTCTAATGGCTTGTATGGCAATAATGATGGTACAGCATTTGATATTGATTTAAGTTGTAATAATGTTGTTGTTCAACATAATTATTCTCATGATAATGCACGAGGCAGTGTATTATTTATGAATGCATCACATAATGGTATTTTCAGATACAATGTTTGTATTAATGATGGATGGAATCCTAATAGTAAGATGATATCTTACTTACCAAGTACTACGACTGAAAAGGCATATGTCTATAATAATCTGTTTATTGCCAGCCCAACTACAGCTAATTTAATTAAGTGTAGTGGAAATCGTCGTTATTTAGATTTTACAAATAATCTAGTTATTTCACAAAATCCAAATATGGTAACTTTCAATCAAGGAACAATGACAGGTGAATTGAACTTTAAGAATAATGCGGTTTATGGCTTTAATAGTCAGTGGTTTGGAAAAGATAATATTAGTTTAAAAGATGAAGATACTGTTAAACAGCTTATTGCAGATAATGCAAAAGTCTCGGGCATAGCTAACTTAAACCTTAAATCTCTCGCTAATTTACCAGAACTGAAAAAAGCAGGTATTTTTGAAGGAACGGGTTTAACAGATTTTAATGATCAACCAGTGGCTAATATCCCATCGATTGGACCAGTAGAGTTGAAATAAAAGGAAGTTTTAAAAAATGAAAATGAATATGAATTATGCACACAGTCCTGAAGATGTTAAACATTATTCAACTGATGAATTAAGAAGTCAATTTTTAGTACCTAAGGTTTTTGAACCTGGCAAAATTAATTTGACTTATACATACAACGATCGAATGATTCTTGGTGGTGTAATGCCAACTGATAAATCATTGGAAATCGTTTTGAGTAAGGAATTGGGTGTTGATTTCTTCTTGCAACGTCGCGAATTAGGCGTAATTAATTTAGGAGGTGATGGTACTATCGAGATAGATGGTGATAAAGAAGCAATGACTAAGCATGATGGTTATTATGTAGGTCAAGGTCATAAGCACGTTGTCTTTAGTTCTAATGATCCTAAAGATCCTGCTAAGTACTATGTTGTTTCAACACCAGCACAAAAATCGTACCCAGATAAGAAATTATTGTTCAAAGATGCCTTAGCTAAAGAGCTGGGTGATCAAGAACATATGAATAAGAGAACTATTTACAAGTATATTGATGCTTCACAAATGGACACCTGTCAATTACAAATGGGCTACACTGTTTTGGAACCAGGTTCTGGCTGGAACACGATGCCTGCACATACTCATGCTCGTAGAATGGAAGCATATCTTTACTGTGAATTTGCAGAACCAGATACAAGAGTATTTCACTTTGTTGGTAAACCAAGTGAAACTAAAGACATTGTAATGAAGAATGAACAAGCAGTAATTAATCCAAGTTGGTCAATTCACTGCGGTATCGGTACTACAAGTTATTCATTTATTTGGGCAATGTGTGGTGAAAACCAAACCTATGATGATATGGATTGGATTTCAATGGATGAGCTTAATTAAGCTGTATATTAACGGAGGTTTTTAAAGATGGAACAATCTAAAGAAGAAATCAAAAAGAATGAAGAAGCATTAGACAAGTTTAAGATGAGTCTTTATGACTTAACAGGTAAAGTTGCTATTATCACGGGTGGTAATACAGGTTTAGGCCAAGGATATGCGGTTGCATTGGCTGAAGCTGGTGCTGATATCTTTATCCCAACATTTGGGACTTTAGAATGGGATAATACTCGTGCAATGATTGAAAAACGCGGTCGTAAGGTTGAGTTTATGGATGTTGATTTAACTAAGCCTGGTGTTCCACAAGAGGTAGTTGAAAAAGCAATTGAAACTTTTGGTCATATTGACATTTTAATTAACAATGCTGGAATGATTAGAAGAAATCCATTATTGGAATCAAAAGATGAAGATTGGGACAAAGTTATTAATATTAACTTGAATGCTGTTTATCACATGTCAATGGCTGCAGCTAAAGTAATGGCTAAGCAAAAGTCAGGTAAGATTATCAATATTGGTTCTATGCTTTCATTCCAAGGTGGTAAGTTTATTCCTTCATACACAGCTTCAAAGCATGGTGTTGCTGGACTTACCAAATCGTTTGCTAGTGAAATGGGCGCATATAATGTCCAAGTTAATGCAATTGCACCTGGATATATTAAAACTGCAAATACTGCTCCGATTCGTGCTGATAAAGCTCGTAATCAAGAAATTTTGGACAGAATTCCTGCAGGTCACTGGGCAGAACCTTCTGAATTAATGGGAGTTGCAGTATTCTTAGCTAGTGCTGCTGCTAACTATGTCAATGGTGTTATCTTCCCAGTAGATGGTGGTTACTTAGTAAGATAGTATAAAGAAAAAGCGGCAGAAATGTCGCTTTTTTTATTGTTTAAATTATTAAAGGGTAAAAAATTGAAAATAAAAATAAGCTTAAAGGATACTTTTGATAAGACTATTACAGGAGTTAGTGACGATGATCTTTGTGTTTTGCCGTTTAAAAAAAGATTTCAAGATGGTGATTATTATGAAGTAAATGTCGAGCACGCTCCCGTGTACTTGATGGTACAGTTAGATGCTGTACTTAATCCAACACTAATATATTTGGCAAAACCCAATTGGCGATATAAAATTCCGATGAATTTAGAACGCTACTCGGCTTTACCAGACGGGGCGTTTACTGGAGAACATCACTATGCTTGCGTTCGAAAAGCAGAAGATTATGAAATAAATGCTTATCAAAATTTAGCTCGTAATAGCCACGATCAAAGACAAGAATCGGGCGCATATCCGCATATTTCAGCTAATGCAGAAACTAGGGGAGAAGAACCTTTTTTAGTAAAAAATGTAATAGACGGTTATTTAGCCAATAAAGGTCATGGCAGATTTCCGTTTCAATCTTGGGGTATTGATGCAAGAGATGACGCAAAATTAAAATTAGACTTTGGTCGCCTAGTGAATATTGCAAAAATTGGTATTCAGTTAAGAGCAGATTATCCGCACGACAGTTATTGGACTAAAGCTACTATTAAGTTTTCGAATAACAATAAGCAAATTGTTGATTTAGTAAAAACAGCAAAAATTCAATATTTTGTAGTTAACCAAGAAAATGTAAGTTTCTTAAGCATTAATAATCTAATCAGAGATTCTCAAGGTGATCCTGATTCATTCCCGTCGTTAAGTCAGTTAATTGTGTTAGGTAAGAATAAATAAGTATGAGGTAAGGCTTCGAAATTAAATTTCGAAGCTTTTTATAATAAAAAAGTATTGCAATTTTGAATCCGGTTTCATATAATTATATCTAGACAAGTGAACAAAAATAAACAAAAATAAACAAAATCGAAAAACTTGTCTAATTGGAAAGGAAGTTTATATTTTGAGCATAAATAGTTTGTTTTCACCAGAATCAGTATTTGTTAGTGAAAAGACAAGTTCAGAAGCTATTTTTAAGGAAGTTTCCAACAAATTATTTGACGAAAAATGTGTTAAGGAAGCTTTTTTCTCCGAAATTTTGAAGAGAGAAAAATTATATCCTACTGGCATTGATACGTCACCAATTTCTGAAAACTTACCTAATATTGCTGTTCCTCATACTGAAGGTGAATTTGTTACTACAAGACTAATTGTGCCGGTGGCATTGAAGACACCGGTTTGCTTTAAAAATATGATTGCACCAGATCAGGATTTGCAAGTTAAATTCTTGTTTATGATCTTAAATAATGATCCTGAGGGGCAGGCTAATATATTAGCTCAAATTATGGATTTCTTGCGTTTGACTCCAGTTTCAAAATTACAAAAGTTATTTAATTTCACTTCAACTGATAAAATTTATCAGTTTATGAGTGAAAATTTTAAAAAATAGGAGGTTTGTTTCTATGAGTAGACAAGTTAAGTTTATTGCGGCATGTGGTGCAGGAGTAAATTCATCGCATCAAATCAAGGATGCTGTTGAAGCAGAAATGAGAAAACGTGGCTACAACGTTAAAGTTGATGCTTATATGATTAAGGATGTTAATGAAGATTTATTGTCAAAATATGATGGCTATTTGACAATTGCTAAGACTGATCTTTCATTTACACCTAAAATTCCTTTGATTGATGCAGGACCAATTTTGTATCGTATTCCTGCAATGGCAAAACCAGTTTATGATAATGTGGAAAAAGTTGTTAAAGAAATTAATTAAGTAAAATCTTTCTGAAAGGAAATAAAAATGAATGGGATTATTAATTTTGCTAACTCACTTTTTAAGCCATTAATTGATATGGGTGCTGCAACAATTATGTTAATTGTTTTAACATTAATTGCTATTTTATTTAAAGTAAAATTTAGTAAGGCACTTGAAGGTGGTATGAAATTAGCGATTGCGATTACAGCTATCGGTAATATTATGAACATGTTAACTACATCGTTCCAAAAGCCGATGCAGCAATTCGTTCAACATACAGGAATTCACATGGATATGCAGGATATGGGGTGGGCTCCTCTAGCAACGATTACTTGGGGATCGCCGTATACACTCTTTTATCTTCTAGTTCTGATTGTGTTAAATGTTGTACTACTTGTCTTAGATAAAACCAATACATTAGATGTCGATATTTTTGATGTTTGGCACTTAGCATTTGATGGGCTGTTCTGTGTTTATGTTGGTGCTCCACTTTGGTTATCAACATTATTGGTATTATTCATTGGTACAATGAAGATTATTAATTCTGATTTAATGAAGCCAACTTTTAATGATCTTCTTGATGCCCCTGAGGGCAACCCAATGACCACTACACACATGAACTATATGATGAATCCAATTATCATGGTCTTTAACAAGTTCTTTGATAAATGCTTACCATGGTTAGATAAGTTTGACTTTGACTCCACTAAGTTAAATGAAAAGATTGGCTTTTGGGGTAGTAGATTTGCAATTGGTGTTTATTTAGGTGTCTTTGTATCCTTACTTGCTGGTAACAATTTTGCTACCGAAGAAGGTTGGAAAGATATGTTCACTCTATCATTTGTAGGTGGTTCATGTATTGAACTGTTCTCAGTAATTGGATCATGGTTTATTGCTTCAGTTGAACCATTATCACAAGGTATTGCTGATTTTGCTACCAAGAAATTCTCTGGCCGTACATTCAACATTGGACTTGACTGGCCATTCTTAGCTGGCCGTTCAGAAATTTGGGCAGCAGCTAATGTTTTGGCACCAATTATGATGCTTGAAGCTATGATTCTTCCAGGGAACAGATTGATGCCTTTAGGTGGTATTATTGCCATGGGTGTAACCCCAGCTTTGCTAGTAGTTACTCGTGGTAAGATTATTCGGATGATTATTATCGGAACAATTGAATTACCTATCTTCCTTTGGGCTGGTACAATGGTTGGTCCATTTGTAACTAATATGGCTCATTCAGTAGGTGCTGCAATTCCTGCACATACAATGGTTTCAGATACTACTATGGAAGGACCTGTTGAAAAATACTTGGCTTACTTAGTAGGTAATGCATGGAAGCAACATGGTATGTTTATTGTTTATGCTCTACTTGCACTTGCTGCTTATTTACTATTATTCATGTGGTACGCTAAAGAAATGAAGAAGCGTAATGCTGAATATGCTGCAGCTGCTAAAAAATAATTACTGTAGGTGATTAAATGAAAAAGGTTAAAGTTACTTCAAAAGAAAAGGCAAGAAGAAATAGGTTGTTCATGTGGGCAATGTTTGTGGTTGTTATCAATTTATTACAATTAATTTTGAAGAATTGGATTACAAATTTAATTGCAATGATTGGTACAATTTATGCCTTATATAAAATTGTAGTTTATGATAATCCTAAGAATCACCTTAGCCAAAAGTATTACGATTGGAAGGGTAACAAATTAAGTAATAAGAATTAAGTATGATGTAGTTGATAATCTGTTTATTAAAGCAAGCAATTTCAAATATAGATATTTATATATGTAATCGCTTGCAATGAGAGACAGGCTGTATTACAATAAGTATGAATTGAATAGATGGATTGTTACTATTAAATTAGGCAAAACCGCAAATCACAATTTGGGTAAATAAGCTCAACTTGAGAATTGCGGTTTTTCTTTTTTCAAAAGAAGGCTGAGCGATGTTTAAAGTAGTTCAAGTGTTGAACAATAATGTGGCCGTTGTTCGTGATAACGATGATGAGCAAGAAATTGTTATGGGTAGAGGATTAGCCTTTCAAAAAAAGAAGGGTGACATAATCGCTGATACCAAAGTAGCCAAAGTTTTTGCATTACAAGATTCGCATACTGTTTCGGACTTAACGACGCTTTTAGCTAATATTCCATTGGACTTTATCACTGAAAGCTATGACTTGATTAAACGAGCTCAAGATAAATATGGTTTTCAAGTGGAAACGTATATTAATGTCACTCTGACAACCCACCTGTTTGCCGCATACCAACGTATGCAGCGTCATGAGGAGACCATTAATTATTTACCTGATTTAAGTTCTAATTATCCGTTGGCTTACCAAATTGCAGATGACTTTATGACCTACTTTCAAAAGGAATTGGGTATCAGTTTTCCTAGTTATGAAAAAAAGAGCATTGCACTTCACTTCATAAATGCGCATATTGATCAACCCGAGCATAAGTCTCGTTATCCTAATCCCAACAGTCAAGTGGTTGAAATTGTTGAAAAAGAATTAGCTCGTAATCATTTAGTACGCAATTCTAAAAATGATGGCGATTTTGATCGTTTGTTAATTCATTTAAAGTATTTTGTTGTTCGATTGCATGATCCACAAAATAAAGAATTAATTGTTTCGCAAAAGATGATTGCTGAAATTAAAGCTGAATATTCACAGGCTTGGGCAATTGTTGATAGGATAACGGAGCAGATTAGGCAGAAGTTAAATGTTAGTCTTTCAATGACAGAAAAAATGTATTTAACAATTCATATTGAGCGTTTATTACAGGAGGAAAAAGATGACATCCGAATCTAAAATTACTAAAGAAGAAATTTCGATGACAGGTTTTGCTATTGTGGCTTATGCAGGGGATGCCAGGACCTATCTAATGCAGGCAATGGATAAAGCAAGTCTGGGAAAGATTACTGAGGCAAAGGATTTAGTCAAAAAGGCAGAAGAATCAATTAATCTAGCTCATAATGAGCAAACTAAGTTACTCAGTAAAGAGGCAGACGGCAATGATCTGGACGTGACTTTTATTATGGTTCATGGTCAAGACACCTTGATGACCACGATGCTGTTAAAGGATGAAATGAAAACCATCATTGATTTGTATGAAAGAGTTAATAATTTGGAAGGAAAACCAATTGAATAAAAAACCAAAGTTTAGTTAATTTTTTGGGAGGAGAAAAAATGAATGGCTTTACAAAAGTAATGGATAAAATGAAACCATCTTTTGAAAAAATAGCAGCTAACCCATATGTTTCTGCTATCAGAGATGGGTTCATCGCAGCCATGCCAATAATTTTATTTTCAAGTTTGTTTACGTTATTTGCATATGTTCCAAATTCTTGGGGCTTTTATTGGCCTAAAGAAGTAGAAAATGCGATTATGCTGCCATATAACTATTCAATGGGGCTGTTAGGATTATTTGTAACTGCAACTTGTGCTAAAAACTTAACGGATTACAAGAATACTGGCTTGCCTAAAACTAACCAAATTAATGCAATGAATGTTATTTTAGCAGCTGAAATTTCGTTTATTATTATTGCAATTAAGGTTGGTAAAACAGGAATTGACTTGACATTTTTGGGTACACAAGGATTGATTGCATCTTATATTGTTGGCTTGATTATACCTAATATTTATTCTGTTTGTGTTAAGCATAATATTACAATTAATATGCCAGACCAAGTACCGCAAAATATTTCTCAAACTTTTAAAGATATTTTTCCAATGGCATTTTCAGTTGGTCTGTTTTGGATAATTCAAATGGTTTTAGCTAAAGCATTTGGTGCTAACTTATCTGAATGTATTATTAACTTGCTTTCACCATTGTTTAGAGCCGGCGATACTTATGGCGGGTTAGCATTAATTGCCGGTGCGATGGCTTTCTTCTGGTTTATTGGTGTTCAAGGGCCATCAATTGTTACGCCAGCCGTTGCTGCGATTGAAATGTCTAATGTTGGT
The DNA here is from genome assembly GCF_029392875.1 of Lactobacillus sp. ESL0677. Classification (NCBI taxonomy): domain Bacteria; kingdom Bacillati; phylum Bacillota; class Bacilli; order Lactobacillales; family Lactobacillaceae; genus Lactobacillus; species Lactobacillus sp. ESL0677. The sequence continues at coordinate 330,686 of NZ_CP113946.1, forward strand.
TTAAACCAACAGTTAATGCATGCTGGTGTCCAAGCAACTCATGTTTTAGTTCTTAATACACAAGATTATGTTATGAATATGGGTGGTACTGGTTCTACTCTGATTGTTCCGTTCCTATTTTTATTACTTGCAAAGTCAGAGCAAAATAAGGCAGTTGGTAAAGCGGCTGTTATCCCTGGTTGCTTTTCAGTTAATGAACCAATTCTGTTTGGTGCACCAATTATTATGAACCCAGTCTTTTTCGTTCCGTTTTTGATAACGCCAATGTTTAATGTCTGCTTGTTTAAGTTCTTTGTTTCTACTTTACATATGAACAGTATTATTGCCACATTGCCATGGACGGTTCCGGCACCTATTGGGATTATTGTCGGTACAGGTTTTGCACCATTATCATTTGTTTATGTGATTTTAGCATTGATTGCGGATGTTTTGATTTGGCTCCCATTCTTCCGCTTTTATGACAATGACTTGTACAAGAAGGAACAAGCAGATGCAGCTAAATTAGTTACCGCTACTGATACACCTGCTCAAGCTGTTACAGAAAATGTAAGTCTTAACAGTGAAACGACTACTGAAACTCAAACTGCTTCAGATGAAACCTTAACCCAGGACACTAATATTATGGTGATTTGTGCAGGGGGTGGTACTTCTGGCATTTTGGCTAAAGCTTTGAACAAAATGGCCAAAGAACGTAATTTACCGTTACACGCTGCAGCTCGTGCTTACGGGCAACACATGGATATTATTCATGATATGGATTTAATTATTTTAGCGCCACAAATGGACAGCATGAAGGATAATTTAGCACAGATTGCCAATAATGACGGTAGTAAGCTGGTCACAACAACTGGACGCCAATATATCGAACTAACGCAGAATCCAGATCAAGCTTTCCAATTCGTAATGGACAGTTTAAAAAATGATGAGGGAGATAAATAATGACCGAGTTTAAATTTCCTGATAATTTCTATTTTGGTGGTGCAACCGCAGCTTATCAGTGCGAGGGTGCTACCAATGAAGATGGCAAAGGAGAAGTGATTTGGGATAAATATTTGCGTGAACAAAATACGATTAATCCTAATCCATCATGTGACTTTTATCATCGTTATTCTGAAGATTTGGCTTTATGCAACAAGTTTAAGATTAATGCAATTCGTGTTTCGATTGATTGGGCCCGAATTTTTCCGAATGGGACAGGTCAAGTAGAGCCACGTGGTGTAGCGTATTATCACCATGTCTTTCAAGAATGCCACAAAAATGGTGTTGAGCCATTTGTAACTTTACATCATTTTGATACGCCGCAGAGTTTACAGGACAAGGGAGGCTGGTTATCGCAAGAAATGCTTGATGCCTTTCTTGCATATGCCAAGTTCTGTTTTAAAGAATATCAAAATGAAGTTAATTATTGGATAACGATTAATGAGCCAACTTCAATGGCTTGTCAGCAGTATGTTAGTGGTACTTTCCCACCAGCTTATCACGATCAGTTTTCTAAATGTTTTCAAGCAGAATATAATCAAAATTTAGTGCATGCTAAGATTGTTAACGCTTATAAAGAAGCTGGTTATAAGGGGAAAATCGGTATTGTTCATGCTTTACAGACAGTTTATCCAGCTTCTGATAGCTTGGGAGATCAACATGCTGCTGCCTTAAAAGACGTTCTAGAAAACCGATTTTACTTGGATGGTACTTTATCTGGAAAATATTCTGAAAAAACTTTAGCTTTAATAAAAGAAATTATTACTGCAAACGATCAGGAAATGATTGCGATAAAAGCTAAAGATGAAAGGATTTTACAAAAAGCCGCACGGCAATTAGATTTTGTTGGTGTAAATTATTATTTCTCTAAGTTTATGAAAGAATACCATGGTGAGACTGAGATCAGTCATAATGGCACGGGTCAAAAGGGGACAGATGTCAATCGAATGAAGGGTGTGGGTGAAGAAGTTCATCCACAAGATTTGCCTGCGACAGATTGGGATTGGATAATTTATCCACAAGGAATACTTGATCAGCTCAAACGAATAAATGATAATTATCCGTTGGTTCATGAGATTTATATTACCGAAAATGGGATGGGCTATAAGGATAAATTTGTTAGTCCAGATAAATTGATTGATGACACTCCAAGGATCAAATATTTACACGATCATTTAGAAAAAATAGCTGAGGCAATTGAAGCAGGAATACCTGTTTGTGGTTACTTTGTTTGGTCTTTACAAGATATGTTTTCTTGGACAAATGGTTATTCAAAGCGCTACGGCCTGTTTTATGTTGATTTTAAAACTCAAGCAAGATATCCTAAGGCGAGTGCATATTGGTATAAGAAATTAGCAGAAACTAGAGAGTTACCAAAAAAGTAAAACTTGAATATTAATTAAAAGAAGGCAAAGTTCGCCTTCTTTTTTATTTGTGAAACTGGTAATAATTACTGTAAAACATCATTGCAAATAAGCGCTTTCTTTGTTAGAATTTTAAGTGGTATCAACCAGCTGCAAAGGAGGCGTTGCCAATGCAAAAACCATTATATCGGCAAGTTATTTCAGATTTAGAAAAAAGAATTGGCCAACTAAAGCCAAATGATAAGTTACCCAGTGAGCGGCAGTTGTTAATGCAGTATTCTGTTAGTCGCAATACGATTAGATTAGCGCTGCAGGACTTAGAAGAACGGGGCTTAATCTATCGATTGCATGGCAAAGGCACTTTTGTGTCAAGCATGTACCTTAATCAAACTAATATCGGCGGGATGTATTCTTTCTCAGAGGAAGTCAAACGCGCGGGGCAAAAAGCAACTACCAAAAATTACAGCTTAGAATTGGTAGTACCTAGTAAGCAAATTGCTGAGCAATTGAACTTAAATGAGGGTGAGCAAACCTATAAGTTAGTCCGTATTCGCTTAGCCAATGATGAGCCGCAAATTTTAAGTACAACATATTTACCAGAACCACTTTTTCCAGATCTTAAGCTTAGTGACTTACAGGTTGACCCTCTCTATAGTGTGTTAAAAAACAAGTATCACCAACTTAGTGTGATGGCTTTTGAAGATGTTCAGGCTGTGAGTTTGACTGCTGTTGAATGTAAATTCTTGGCAGAAAAAGTTGGCGCTCCTAGTTTAAAAATTTATCGTAAGACGATTAATGAAAAAAATATTCCTGTTGAATTCACAATCTCGTTAGCTCGCGGGGACAGGTTTATTTATCGTTCAAGACAGTACAATCATTTAATTTGATTTTGGTGAAAGGTAGGAATTAACAATATGTTTTCAAAAACAGATGAGGAATTAGAGCAACTTAGTGCGCGCATTACGACCCGTGAAATAGAGCAACAACCACAATTGTGGCAAGAGACTTGGTCAATTTATCAAGATAAAAAGGCAGAAATTCAAGCTTTTTTGGATAAGATCAATCAAAAATGGGGCAAAGTACGGGTAATCTTTACTGGGGCCGGGACGAGTGCCTATGTTGGCAATACTATCATGCCGTATCTGCAGCGACATGGCGATCGGACTAAGTATAATTTTGAATCAATTGACACTACTAAAATTGTTTCCACACCTAAAGATTATCTTGAAGCAGAAACGCCGACTATTTTGGTTTCCTTTGCACGCAGCGGTGATTCGCCGGAGTCAGTGGCAACAGTTGAATTAGCTAAAAAAATCGTGAAGCACTTATACCAAATTGCCATCACTTGTGCTCCAGAAGGGCAATTAGCTAAAGACTTAAAGGGCGATACAGCAGGGTTAGTTGTATTAACGCCAGCTAAATCCCTAGATCAAGGCTTTGCGATGACTGGTTCATTTTCATGTATGAGCTTAACGGCGCTACTGATTTTTGATACGCTAGATGAGCAGCGTAAAGAAAAGATCATTGGTGAAATTGCTCAAATGGGGAAGAGTGTGATTGCGCGTGAGCCAGAAATTCAATCATTGGTCGATACTGATTTTAACCGGATTACATACATTGGCAGTGGTAGTTTAGGTGGCTTGGCTGAAGAAACGCGGCTAAAGATTTTGGAATTAACTGCTGGTGAGGTAGCAGCCTTATTTGACACATCAATGGGGTTGCGTCATGGTCCTAAGTCGTTTTTAGACGGCAAGACAATTGTTTTTGATTATGTTTCTAATAATTCATATACTAGACAATATGATCTGGATATTTTAACCGAGATTAAAGGCGACGACATTGTGCCGTTGGTTATGGCAGTTGGTCAAGAAAAGGACGGACAAAATTTTGCGGGTAAATCCTTTACTTTTGAAGCTGATGAGTTATTGCCCGATGCTTATCTAGCACTGCCCGATGTCATGTTTGGTCAGACGATTGCGTTATTAACTTCGATTAAAGTTAACAATAAGCCGGACACGCCATCTCCGACGGGGACAGTTAACCGAGTAGTTAAGGGTGTAACTATTCATAAATTTATTGGATAATAATTAATATTTTAATTTGAATGAAGGCCTTGTTTTATAATGAGCCTTCATTTTTTTATTTTAAAAACTTATTATTGACAAAAAGTGGTTGGTACCTTATTATATTACTTGAAAGCGCTTTATAAATATTTTTGTGTATTGATGGTATCGGTTCCAGTTTATGAAACTTAACTATCCATAGGAGGAAGATATATGAATATTGTGGGTGCAAGAATCGATGAACGATTAGTTCATGGTCAAGTTGCCAATCTATGGACACCTAAGCTGCAGGTAGAGCGCATTATTGTGCTCGATGAAGCTGCCGCAAAGGATGATATCCAAAAGAGTGGTTTAAGAATGGCTACGCCAATGACAACTAGACTAAGTGTTTTACCAGTAGATGTTGCCGCAGATCATTTAAAGAAGGATCGTTACGGTAACCAAAGATTGTTTCTAGTTGCTAAGAGACCGGAGAGGTTTTTAGATTTGCTTAATCAAGGGATTAAGCTCGATATGATCAACGTTGGTAACATGTCTAAGCGTGATGATACGACCGAATTAACTAAGCAGGTTAACATCAACGAGGAAGATGCTAAGTTGTTTAGGCAGATAGCCAATCAAGGCGTTAAGTTAATTGCTCAAGTAAATCCAAGTGTTGATGCACATGACTTCTTGAAGTTAATTGATGAAAAGATGAAGTAGGAGGAAGAAAAATGGCTTGGTGGCAAATATTACTACTTACTTTATACGCAGGCTTGGAAATTCTAGATGAATTACAAATTTATTCATCATTGAATACGCCTGTTGGTGCCGGATTAATTGCCGGATTAATCATGGGCAATTTACCTGCAGGACTATTTATTGGTGCCTCAATGCAGCTGACTGTTTTAGGTGTTGGTACCTTCGGTGGGGCTTCAAGAATTGATGCGACTACCGGTACGGTTTTAGCAACTGCCTTCTCAGTCAGCATTAAGGGTATGAGTCCACAAGTGGCAATTTCTTCAATTGCCGTTCCAGTTGCGACAATCATGGTGGAATTGGACGTTTTGGCAAGATTTGCTAACACGTACTTTTCACACAGAATTGATCACTTGATTGATGAAGAACACATTAACTATAAGGCAGTTGAACGCAACGTTTTGTATGGTGCTTTGCCATGGTCGCTTTCACGTGCTGTTCCTGTATTTATTGCTTTGGCTTTTGGTCAAGGCTTAGTTCAAACAATTGCCAATGCTTTGAATGGTGACTTGCTTTGGTTAGGTAATGGGTTGACAGTAGCTGGTGCCACATTGCCAGCTGTAGGTTTCGCAATCTTATTACGGTACTTACCAATTAAAAAGCATGCCGCATACTTAATTTTAGGCTTCACGATTACGACGCTGTTCTCAGTTTTGTTCAGCAGTATCCAGGCATTAGGTACTGGTGTTGCTGCAGCAAACAAGAGCTTTACTGCTACCTTTAACGGCTTGCCAATGCTGGCAGTTGCATTGCTAGGTTTAGCACTTGCAATTTTGCACTACAAGAATATTCCGCTTAAGAGCGCTGCACAAAAGACTGTAAGTCAAAGCAACGCAAATGATGACGAGGGGGAAATTACTGATGACGAACTCTAAACCAAAGTATAAATTAACTGATAAAGACTTTAATCAGATTAACAGAAGATCATTATTCGGCTACCAGTTAGGCTGGAACTACGAAAGAATGCAGAACAGTGGCTATCTGTATACGATTTTGCCGCAACTGCGCAAGATTTATGGTGATGATACTCCAGAGTTGAGAGAAATGATGAAGACGCACATGCAGTTCTTTAATACTTCTAACTTCTTTAACACGATTATCACGGGACTTGACCTTGCCGTTGAGGAAAATGAAGGAATTGCTGGTAAAGATACGGTTACTGGTATGAAAGTAGGTTTGATGGGTTCATTTGCGGCAATTGGTGACTCAATTTTCGCTTCCTTAATCCCAGCTATCTTTGGGGCTTTAGCAGCTTCAATGGCTCATGAAGGCAACCCAACTGGAGTTATTATCTGGGTTGCAGTTTGCTTACTAATCTGCGTCTTTCGTTGGAAACAATTACGGATTGCTTATAAGCAAGGTGTTTCTCTAGTTACTGATATGCGGGACCAATTAAACGCATTGACTGATTCAGCCACTGTTCTGGGTGTCTTCATGGTTGGTGCGTTAGTTGCCACAATGGTTAACATCAAGTTTGCTTGGGTACCACAAATTGGTAAAGTATCAATGAACATTCAGAACAATTTGGATATGATTATTCCTAAACTGTTACCTGCAGCAGTTGTTGCCTTTGTTTACTGGCTGCTTGGTAAGAAGGGCATGTCCTCTACTAAGGTAATTTTCATTGTCTTAATCCTTTGTGTAATCTTAGGTGGTACAGGAATTATTGCTAAGATTTAATTTAAATAATTAGAAAGTATATTATGGTAGAAAAAGAATTAGTTTTGATCAGTCACGGGACAATGGCTGAAGGCTTAAAAGCCAGTGCTGAATTAATCATGGGTGAACAAGAGCATTTACATACAGTGTGCTTGTTGCCTGATGAAGGTCCAGAAGACTTTAAGAAAAAGTTTATCGCTGAAATCGCTGGCATGAACCTTGAAGATGTGACAGTTTTTGCCGATTTAATGGGCGGTACTCCAGCTAACGTTGTTAGTCAGATGATTATGGGTGGTCAATCAATCCAATTAATTTCGGGGATGAACTTGCCGCTGGTAATTGAATGGCTTAACAGTCAAATGAATGGTAACGAATCTGATTATATTACTGCTGGCAAGGCAGGGATGGTTAACATTACCCAAATGCTGGCAAACATGAAGAAGTAAAATTATTTAATGTCTAAAAATACCATGAGTTTAAAAAGCTCATGGTATTTTGTTGTTTTGAAGTAATAACAGATTTAGTTAAAGAGCAGCTGAATCGTTTCTAATGGATTAAGTTCAGCGGCAATGGTTGCGATGCCATTTGTAACAGTTACTTGGGCAATTTTAGAGCTAACTGCTTGATCGTTTTTGCGCACAATCGT